>NZ_LOTA01000076.1:0-158315 GCF_001521935.1 Burkholderia sp. RF7-non_BP4
ATCGCCTTGCCGCCTGCCTTGTTGATCTCGTCGGCAACCGCGTTTGCGCCGTCCTGGTTCAGGTCGGCGATCGCGACCGCGGCGCCCGCCTTCGCGAGCTCCAGTGCGATTTCCTTGCCGATGCCGCTTGCGGCGCCCGTGACGACTGCGGTCTTGCCATTCAGGTTGCTCATTTCGAATTTCCCGTGGTGAAAGGTTTGACAGGGAGAAAGGACTGCGGACGTGTTACTGAGCCAGGTAATCGTAGACGACTTCGCCGAGGCCGAGTGTCAAATCCGCGACGAGGTGGCGCGCTTCGACGATCTCGAGCACCGGCAGGTCGGCCACCGGCGCAAGTGCGTGCGGCGCCAGTTCGAGCGAGGCGGGGCCCGTCCACGCGCCCTTCATCTTGATGTCCTGCATGTAGTAGCGCACCAGTTCGCATACGCGTGCGGTGCCGTCGACGTGCGGGATGATCTTGAGCAGGAAGTTCGGGCCGGCGAGGCGCTTCGTCTGCTCGTCGATGTCGAGTTCCTTGTGCTTGTAGCCCATCGTGCCGGTCGCGACGCGCACCTTGCCGTAGTCGAGCGTGCCCAGGATGTGATCGGTGTTCACGTGCAGCGTGGGCGACGCGAGTTTCTTCGGGAAACCCCACAGTTCGCGGCCGCCGGCGATCGGCGGGTGATCGTCCAGATACATCGCGAGCGTATAGCCGCCGGCCTGGCCGTTGTACTCGACGGGGATGACCTGGCCGCTTTCCGTGTAGTCGCCGAAGCCGGTCGAATCGGCCATGCGGATGAATTCGTAATGGACGAGCGGCTCGGTGACCTGCAGCGGCTCGGGCACGATTTCACGCAGACGGTCCGGATCGGTGCGATACGTGATGATCAAAAACTCACGATCGACGAAACGGTACGGGCCCATCGGAAAGGCGGGGCTGGTCAACGGCATCGCAAACGCTTTCGATCGGACATCGCTGGGTTTCATGCGGACTCCTTGTTGTTGATCGCTTCGTGGATGAGTGCTCGTAAGCCCGTAATCCTATGCCTGTGCGTTGCCGTTGTGCGATGCCGCATCTGGAATTAATTGTTGCCGATTTCGAATTATTTGCAACGCAAATATTGAGGCGAACGGTGCGAACGGCATGGAGCGCATGGGGCGGTCCGATATTCTCAGGCGTCGATGACGCCACGATGTGAAAAAGGTGAGCCTTTACGGGATGGTTGGTGAGCTTTTACAGGAGACGGTCGCGCGGGAATGTGACAATTGCGTGAACTTGTGTTGCAGTGCAGGCTCTAAGTGCGTTCGCGCGCGACGCACGCGCCCGGTTCTTATCCCCGGCCGTCCGACGCGTTAAGCATTGCTTAAGCGAGTGAGCACTAGCATCGTTCCAACCGACCGGCACGCCCGGTCCAATCGTTACGCCCCCACGCAACCGCATTCATGCAGAACCTCAATCTCACCCTGTTTTCCGCCGTCAATGCCGGCGCCGTGCCGCATCCCGGTGTTGCTCGCGTCGCGATCTTCGCCGCCGACTGGCTCGTCTATGCGCTGCCCGCGATGCTGCTGCTGACCTGGATCTTCGGCGAGCGCCCGACGCGCCGCCAGGCGATCGAAGCCGGCGTCGGCACGTGCGTGGCGCTGGCGCTCGCGCAGGTGATCGGGCATTTCTGGTTTTCGCCGCGGCCGTTCATGGTCGGCGTCGGCACGCAACTGATTCCGCATGCGCCGGACAGCTCGTTTCCGAGCGATCACATGACGTTCGCGTGGAGTCTTGCGGTCGGCATGATGCTCGCCGGCAGCACGCGGCTGACCGGGTTCGTGATGGCCGCGATGGCCGTCGTGATTGCATGGGGGCGTGTGTATGCGGGCGTGCACTGGCCGTTCGACATGGCCGGTGGCGTGCTGGTCGGGACGGCCGGCGCGCTGGCCGCGCATCTGTACGGACAACGCATCGTCGAGCTGCTCGAACGGATCGGCGACGTCGTGCACGCGGTGATGATGGGGCGCGAGCGCGCGCCCTGAGCGGGAGAACCAGGGGCCGGACGCCGTCAACCGGGCGTCTTGGCCGCTTCAGCCGAAGCGGACGGGCCGCCGCCCGCTTCGTGCAGTTCGGGCGTCTCGCCCGGGTGCTGTGCGGCGTCACGTTCGAGTGCGCTTTCCTTCAGGATCGCGCACATCGCAACGAACAGCGCGAGCACGACGGCCGCCAGGCCGCAATAGCCGGCGATCTTCAGGTTGCGAAGGAAAGGCGAAGCGTGGCTTTCTTTTGTCATGACCGGGCGCTCCTGGGCGGGCTGCGGCGGCTGTCGCCCGACAGCGGCGTCGCAGACATAGATATATACCAGCCGCCCCGCCGATGCCAAGCCCGCCGCTGCGCGGGCACCCGTTCGCGTCAGTCTTCCAGCGTTTCGTGCACGGCCGCCGCGCCGCGCTTCCAGTATGCCGCCGCGCGGATGCGCGACTTGTCGACGCCGCGTTCGCCGCTCAGGTGCTGCCGCACCGCGCGCATCGACTGCGCTTCCCCTGCCGCCCACACGTAACCGTCGCCGGAGGACGGCAGCGGCAGCTCGCGCACCGCATTCAGCAGCACGTCGCCGTCTGCCGCGTCGGCTTCGGCGCGAAAGCGCCAGATTTCATGCACGTCGGCGCGCGTATCGAACGCGATTTGCGCGGTGCGATCCGCGACTTCCAGCACGACCGCCGCGCGCGCACCGGCCGGCAATTGCTCGAGACGCCGCGCGACCGCGGGCAGCGCCGTATCGTCGCCGATCAGCAGATGCCAGTCGAAATCGATCGGGACCACGAACGAACCGCGCGGACCGCCGATGCCGAGCCACTGGCCGACGCGTGCCTGCGCCGCCCATTGCGATGCGGGGCCCGGATGGTTCAGCACGAATTCCAGATCGAGTTCGCAGGCGGCGCGGTCGAAGCGGCGCGGCGTGAAATCGCGCGCGACCGGCCTCGGTTGGCCTTCGGGAAATTCGGGGCCATTCGCGCCGAGCGTCGGCATCGTGGGCCGGTCGGCGCCGGGCGGCGGGAAAAACACCTTCACGTGATCGTCGAACGACGACGATTCGAAATCCGCGAGGTCGGGGCCGCCGAGGGTGACGCGCAGCAGGTGCGGCGTCACTGCGTGCACGCGCACGACCTGCAGCAGGCGGAACTTGAGCGTATGGCGCACGCGGGTGACGGCGCGTCCGGATGGGTTCTGCATCAATCCGTTCTCCTTGGGTTTTGACGGGCGGCGCGGATCACGCGCCGGTGCCGCCTTCGATTTCGGCCGTCGCGCGGCGCATGATTGCGGCGATGCGCCGTTGTTCGTCGGCGTCGGCGGCACTCTTGTGGAGCAGCGCCCGCTTCAGCGCGAGGCGGGCCTCGACGAACTCGGGCAGCCAGCCGGGCTGCGCTTCGTCCCGCGCTTCGCCGCCTGCCGATTCGCCGGCGAACGCGCGGCGCATGAATTCCATCTTGCGCGCGAGGTGCGTGAGACGTGCGAACAAGGTGTCGACGCGTTCGCGCTGCGCATCGAGGTGCGCGCGGCCGGCGTCGGTCAGCGCATAGCGCTTGCGGTTGCCTTCCGCCTGCGAGGCGACGAAGCCGACTTCCTCGAGATACGTGAGCGCCGGATACACCATGCCGGGGCTCGGGCTATAGAAACCGTTCGATCGCGTGTCGAGCGCCTTGATCAGTTCGTAACCGTGGCTCGGTTGCTCGGCGACCAGCGCGAGCAGCAGCAACTGGAGATCGTCGGAGCTGAACTGGCGGCCGCGCGGCATGCCGTCGTCACCGAAATCGCCAAAGCCGCCGCGTCCGCCACGGCCACCGAACGGGCCGCCGCCGAATGGATCGTGGCCGCGCCGATGCCGGCCGATTGCCTGCCAGATGCTGGCGTACCAGCCAGGGCCGGCATGCGCACCATGACCGTCGCATCGGGCATGGCCGCGGGAGGGGTTGTGTCGCATGATTGTGTCCTGTATGTCGTAAAACATATCTAAAGATATATATCGAAAGATAGGGTGTCAAGGGACAAATATTGGGGATGGAGAGGCCGCGGCGGTCGAGAATCTATGCTGCGACAAGGCACCCGGATCGACGTGGCGGACGGGACGTGCTTGTTCGTGATTTCGGCGCCGGCGTAGGATGCGCAGTTTTTCGATAGTGATATTTCGGGAAACGAAGAGCCCGTGACACGCTCATCGCGTCGGCCATCATGGCGCGGCGGGATTTAGTATCTTTCGTCGAATAATGTGAAAAATTGCCAATCGATGCACGACATTGTTATTTTCTTGTGACACTTTGATAAACTCGCGCGAAGCCGCCAGCCCTATATAGAACAGCACCATTCGGCGGCCCATAACGAATCAAACTGAGAGACCGCCGTGAACATCCGAGAGTCGTTTCGCAATTTCGTATCGGGAATCGATGCGAATCGGCGGCCCGTCGTGCTGAATTGGGGTAAGGCGCAGCACGCGCTGGAGTCGAAAATCGCGTTGCAGCACGCGAGCATCCACGAAAGCATGATGACTGGCATCAACGGTTATCTGACCTGCATTTCGCAACAAGGCGACCTGTCTCCGAAGCTTTTCATCGGCGCACCGGTTTCGGTTGGTGTCGTTACGGATCGCGGCCAGCTGCACGCGATCAATGCGATCGTCAGCGCCGTGCAGATCGGGCGAACCGACGGGGAGCTGACGGTTTACCAGTTCACCGTGTCCGACGCGGTGAAGCTGCTGGACAAGCGCACCAACTCTCGCATCTTCCGTAACGTGAGTGTCGTCGATGTACTCGGCATCGTCCTGAACGAATGGCGAGAGCGCAGTGTGGCCCTCGCGCAGGCGTTCGAGTTCGATGTGTCGCAACTGGACAGATCTCGCTATCCAAGTCGATCCTTCGTACGGCAGGTCAACGAATCTGACGCGCGCTTTGTCTCCCGGATCGCGCGCCGCGATGGCATCACCATGTTTGTGCGCGCCGGGCGGGTCACCGGCGATACAAGGGATGGCGATCCGCCCGTGCATACGCTGGTGTTCTGCGATGACTCGCAGAAACTGAGCGAGTCCTCTGCGGGTACGGTGCGCGTTCATCCGCGTGACGCCGGTACGGAACAGCGAGACACCATCACCGCGCTGACCATGCGCCAGCAACTGATATCGGGAGAATCGGTTCGACCTTCGTGGGACTATCGCTACGCCCGCGTGGACCTGTCGAGCGCATCGACGAAGATCGACCAGGGTGAATCGGGCAACGATCTCGCGAAATTGCTGACGGACATCGTGATCGACGTCCCGCATATGGCGGATTCGTGGGCCGACCACGAGCGGATGACGGAAGACCGCATTCTGGCTCACGAAGCGCAAGCGGTTCGATACGACGGTATCAGCGGCATTCGCGACCTCACCGTCGGATCATGGATCACGATCGCCGGCGACGAAGAATGGGGCATGCTCCCTTCCGACAAGCAACAATTCGTGATCACGTCGCTGCACCACGAACTCTGGAACAATCTGCCCAAGGGGTTGAACGAGCGTGCGAAGGCGCTGTTCGCGGCCAGCCATACGCTGCAACGGCCGCGAACGATGACCGATGGCGATCTGTCCGGGCAGGATACGCGCTACGAGAATGCATTCTCGTGCGTGCCGCGCGGCACGCCGCTCACGCCGCTGTACGATCCGAAGACCGATCTTCCGCCGACGCCGTTGATTACCGGACGTGTGGTCGGTGCCGATGGAGAAGAAGTCAGTTGCGACGAGAATGGCTGCGTGTTCGTGCAGATTCTCGGTCAGGATTCCCGCGATCATGCGCATGCGCAGGGTGCAGGAACGAACAGCAATGAGAGCGACAGCGCACCGATCCGCGTGGCCTCCAGTCTGGCCGGGCCGAATTTCGGAGAGACTTTCTTGCCGCGGGTGGGCACCGAAGTTCTGCTCGGGAGTCTCGGCGGGGATCCGGACCGGCTGGTCATCATCGGCGTGCTGGCAAACGGCGCGAACATGCCGGCGAGCTTCACTCATACGGGCAATTTGCCGGGCAACCGCTTTCTCTCCGGTATCAAGACGAAGGAAATCAAGGGGCAGCGCTACAACCAGCTTCGTCTTGACGACACACCGCAGCAAATCAGCGCGCAGCTTGCATCGGAGCATGCGCATAGCCAGCTGAATCTAGGCTACCTGACGCAACCACGCGACAACGGACAGGGTGCAGACCGCGGCCAAGGCGCCGAATTGCGCACGGACGCGGCAGCTGCGCTGCGCGCGGCGCAAGGGATGCTGCTGACGACATACGCGCGTACACAGGCGAGCGGCGGACAGCTTGATCGTGATGAACTCGTTGAGTTGCTCGGAGAATGCGCGGAGTTGTTCAAGGCGTTGGGAGATTACGCGGGACAGCATGGCGGCACGGCAACCGATGCAACGGGACAGCAAGCTGTCGTGACCGCCTTCAAGGGATGGACGCCGGGCGGCCGCGCTGCAGGCGACGATCGTGCGCCGAACGCCGACGCAGGCGACTCTCAGGCGCTGATGGCATTCGGCGCAAAGGCGGGTGCGCTCAATATCACCCCGAAGACTTACGTGACGTACGCCGGCGAGAACATCGATCAGATCGCGCGGCAGAACCTGCAATTCGTGGGCGGTCAGCGCGTGATCACAACGGGTGGCCAGGGCATCCACCTGTTCGGGCGCGGAGAAGGCGTCCGTGCGATTGCCGGTGAAGGCCCCGTTGTCTTGCAGGCGCAGAAGGATACACTTGCGGCGACCGCGCAGAAGGGAATACAGATCATGTCGGTCGGCGACGAGGTGTTGATCTCGGGCAAGTCGATCCGGCTCGTCGCGGAAGACGGAAGCTACGTGAAAGTCGGTGGCGGCGTCGAGGTCGGTTCCGACGGTGCGTTCACCGCGCACACGGCGGGGCATGATTTCGTCGGCCCGAACACGGACCACGTTGCGCCGCCGGCGTTCAATCGCGGTGGAGCCGATCAGAAGTTCCGCTTGCGGTATCCCGGCACCGACGGCGATGACGGTACGCATCCCGTACCGAACCGTCCATACAAGATCACGCTGCGCAACGGCCAGGTCATCAACGGGGTCTCGGACGCACACGGGCTGACGGAACTGGCATCGAGTGACGCGATGCACATTGCACACATCCAGGTTTTCGACGTTTAAGGCAGGCGACCATGACCGATACCACAACCTCGTCGGCCAGGATCGTCGGCGAACGTCAGGCGATTCTCAATTGCAACCGGCCGCAGGATGCGTTCGTCAATACCGACGTACAAAATCGCTTTCCGTGCACGACGATTCTGATCCATGGCGTGAATGACCTCGGAACGGATTTCGGCACGGTCGAAGGCGGACTGTGCGAGGGATTGAACGACCGCCTCGGTCGCACCGATTTCAAGGGCGCCGAGTACTCGCATGGCCGCATGGCGAACGACCCGAGCAAGGTGAGCGTCGCCGACATGATGAAGAACATGGACGACGTCATCTATCGTCGGCAGGAAAGCGAAGAGACCAAAAGCCCACTGATTCCGTTTTATTGGGGGTTGCGCGTGGGGAAGGAGGATTTGCCCCGGGACCCCAATAAGGAGACCGTCAACGGCCAGTATGTCGACCGGTTCGGCAACCGCCTCGATGAGCACCGCGCGCGCAACGGCGGATTCTTCGCCAATGCGACCAACAACATCCCCGACATGTTCGACTCGAATTTCAAAGGGGGATTGACGACGAAAATTCTCGACCGGATGCAGGGCGATCCGACGCACCCGCTTCGTGAGGCGGAAAATCGGCATTACATGTTGCTGGCAGCTCGACGGCTCGCGGCGTTGGTGCGGCAAATTCGCCTTATCGATCCGGACGGGACAGTCAACATCATTGCGCACAGTCAGGGCACGCTGATATCGCTGCTCGCCCAGGCCTATCTCGTCGAGGGGCTGATTCCAAACCAATGTGGCCCGGCCGATCGGCCTGCCGACACGCTGGTGCTGATCGACTCGCCCTACAGCCTGAGCGAGGAGTTCATGGATCGGCTGCTGCAACGCGGGGACCAGCAGCAGACGACCTACGCGCGTGCAAAGACCCTGGCAAACCTGGCTGGGCACGTGGCGGGCGGTAAATATCCGACGCCGCCACTCGATCAATTGAAGTACGAGCCAGGACGGGACAATTTTGGCATCGTCGGCCCAACTTGGGATCCTGCGCAGGCGACGCGCCTGAGCGGGTTGCAAGGCAACGAATGCGTCGTGTTCGCCGAGCGCGACAATCGCGGCAAAGTGTATATGTACTTCAGCCCGGAGGATGCGACCGTCGGTCTGCGTGGCGTCAATGGCATGGGGTGCTCGGGCTTGCCCGACTCAATCGACGTGCGTGCAGCGCAGCGGGGAAGCAAGCTCGAGAAAATCAATCTGCTGTCGGCGGCTTTCCGGCAGCGTGTCTTTACCCGGCGTCTGCGGCAGGGCAAGCCGGTTCAGGTTGGTACGCCGCCCGGAAAATTTACGATGCGAGAAAAGGGCGAAACATCCCATGGCTTGCCCGGCGGTTTCACGACATGGGTGAAATCGACGCAGATCGGCGTCGGTACCGAGCGCAATATCAATGGCGAAGCATTGACCCCACCGTTCGATCCCGAAATGGAAGGCAATGTGTTGCCTGGAACGGAGGCAAAGCCGCTCTCGGAAAAAAGTGCTGGCGAGTATGCGCCCGGCAAACAATCCATCGACCAGCTCGAAGCGGAAATTGCATTGAGCACGAACAGTGGCGAAGGTGCGTTGCAGCAATTGCCCGCGCAAACCATCGACTGGCCAACAAGCGAGGATGGGGCGCTACCGACCTCCGCGGAGGTGGCGGCGTCGTTGAATGCGGGCAAGGATCCCGACGATCAGTGCAAGGTAGGCCGGGTCGTGTCGACGGTACCGCCGTCGCCCGGGCACATCGTCGTCTATCGGCAGGAGACGCTCAACGAGGCGAAGGTGCGGCTGATGAATACGCATCTGGGAGAAAGCTCATATCACTCGGCGGTCATGAGCGGTCGTAGAAATCACCGCTGTGCGACCGCGTTTGATGTGTCGGTCGGTCAGGCACGTGTGCTTGACGATCCGGACTGGGCAAAACTCCTGCGGGCTATTGCTGATTGGAGACTTCCGGAGAGCGATATAGTAAAAGCCGAGAGGAAACTCGGGAAAAAACTCGACTCCGTAACATCCAGCATAGTAAAAGCAAATTGCAGCTATTACGAAAGTGGAGTTTTTCCGGAAGATGATATCGTGCCCAAGGATTTTCCCTACGGTGTGGTCAGCGAAACCAGGAAAAGCCGAAATAGTGAAGATGTAAAAGAGGCACGCTCGATACAATGACAAATCGATGCACCATGATTACGACAAACGTCACGCGACCACCAGCTGCACGAATATTTCTACTTGCACTTGCGATCCTGACGCTCTTATGGATCGCAGTCTTCGAATTTGTTGTTGGAAAGGAGGGGTTTTTGGGAGGAAATATTGCAATGTATCGACGCTTGTCGCTGTTGATCTTGCCGCCGCTACTGCTGGCGGCAGGCGTCAGTATTGCCTATGGTGCCTCGTTGCGTAGAGACTCGGCGTCTCGAGACACGCTGGCCGCCGCTCGTCCCTCCAGCGCAAATGAGGCTGTCGTTGCCGGGGAGGGATCGCGCGATGCACGGTTCACATTGGAGATACGACGCTTTGGCGTCGCCGTTGACCGGTTTCGCCAGCGTGCGCTATTGATGCGGCTGGACGAGGCGGGGGCTAATGGAACGTTGCTCCTGCAGGATCCCAAACAATATCCGTGGTCGAGTAGTGATCGAAGCTTTGCGGGACATAAGCGCGAAAACAACGTTTTCGGCTATACATTGCGCGGATGGGTCGATTATTGGCCGATTCCCGTGATAGTTGCCGGGCCGCCGCGCAATGAGAATGATCCGGATGCGGACCGGATGGCAACCCATATCAGTAGCGCGGATAACGGAGCGGGGATTGGTAATACCCTTTATACGAGACTCGATGAAATACATACTGCGAACGGGGATGATGTTGTCTCCAGAGCGTTTGATATTTTTGACCGAGAGCCGGACTTGCCGGCAGTGGTATTGCTGGTTGAGGATGGAATCAATACGCGATCCTATTTGGGTACTCCGGGTGCCGATTATCTGGGTTTGTCCACGAAAGATGGAAATTTCGTACCAAAGAATCCGGACAGTTACGTTGCATTGCTCGTGACGCGAAAGGATCGCGTTGACCGACAAATTCGCCCATATGTGGTGGATGCACCAGAGGCAATTGACAACACCCAAACGCGCTATGACGTGATCAAGCTCTGGAATTATTTTTGGCAGCTTCAGAAAGCCCACTGGAAGAAGGGTGAAAAGGAGATGCCGGTGGATTATTGGCAGGCGAAGCTCCCCGAGTTCTGGAACACCGCGTCGCCAAAGATGCCGAACGGCTTCAAGCCGAACCCGTGGGTGCCCATTCCCTGGACCACGTGGCAGTTGAAGGAGTACGACAGATGGCCGGTTCTGGCCAATCTGCATCGGCCAGTCCGGGTTGACCTTAGCAATGGGCACGGGGCGCCGTTGAAGAAGGGCGAGCGAATCGAAAAGATCCGCGCCGGCTGGCAGCAGGCAGTGGGCACGCTTGCGCCCGGCGAGCAACCGGGACGAATGTTTTACGATACCGGCGCCTCGACCGCCGATCTCGCATTGCTGGTGCAGTCGCTGCACGACAACCCGCAGCATATCGACATTGACGATCCGAAAGACGCCTTCGACATGCAGCGCCGTATCGGCGGCGATACTGGAACGAGCTCGATCTGGGTCCAGACCGCGCTGGCGCTGATGATGGGTTATGGCGACGGGAAGACGAGCGCACTGATCAACATGCGGGATCCGCTGCACGCCACGATCGTCATGTTGACACCGCCGGACGCGGCGTCGCGGCAGGCGCATCCGCAGACGTTCAGCTGGGATTTTTGACGGACCGGATCAACACGTCATGGGTCAAAAGCGATACATCATCGAAGGCGATGTGCACAGCCACGGCGGACGCGTTGTGTCCGGGGCGCCCAACTCGCGAATCAACGGACGCGCGATTGCGCGCTTGCACGATCCCGTGATTTGCGCGATTCACGGCCTGACCTTCATTGCGACGGTGTCGGGCCACGCCCGGTTCGACGGGCAGGTCGCCGCCTGCGACGGCGACTTGCTGGCATGCGGAGCGCGCCTGATCGCGAGCCAGGATCAGACCGGCGGCTAACGGAAAGACGGGGCACGTGGGCGGTGCGCCGCTCGGTCTGCGCGGTCCGCGTCCGATCGCACCGGCGGTGCTCAGATCACGAATTCCATCGGTCTCGTGCCGCATTGCGCATCGGGTAACGGTTCGCCACGCTGCGCCGCGGCCAACAACCGGCCGATCGCGATATGAACCACGTCGGCACGCACGCTCGACGGGGTGAAGCCTGCGGCGTTGTCGAGTCCCTCGCGGTGCGCACGCATGATTCGCACGTCTTGCTGGATCACGGAATGCGTATAGAGATGCAGTAACGGTTTCAGCGCGCGCAGCACCGCGGCCGGCAAAGCAAAGCGATAGGCGATGTACGTATAGACGCGCGATCGACGCGTGTCGAGCGGCGTGATCTGACTGATGATCAGAAAACTCGAGCGGCTGCCCCAGTGATAGTCGCACCGCGTGACGTTCGGTGCATAAAAATGATCGGTATGCCGAAGCGGTTCCCTGGCCGGATTGGTCAGCCAGTCCAGCATACCGATCTTGTCGCTGTCATCGTGATACGTGACCTCGACGCTCTGTCGCGTGAGTTCAACGGTCGCCCGTAGTCGCCGTCCAGTGGACGAGCGGAAGATCCGGTCGTGCACGAACACCGTATGCGGGACGTCCATGAAGTTCTCGACCAACGCGCCGAGATCGCCATCGAACGTATTGACCATGTAATACGACTGCCACGGCCGCTCGCCGTGGTGTGGCATGTTGAACGGTTGCTTCAGCGCTGGATCGCCTCGTCCGCGGTAGACCCAGACGAGACCGTGCCGAGTCTGCACCGGCAACCTGCGCTGACGATACGGATAGGTCGTAGCGGTCGGTGCGGCGCTCGCGCCGTCGATGCTGGGAATTCGGGTGACGCTGCCGTGCTGGTCGTAATGCCAGCCGTGATACGGACAGACGAGGCAACCGTCGATGACCTTCCCGGCCGACAAGCGGGTGCCGCGATGCACGCATTGATCGACGAGCGCGACGATCTCGCCCTCGGCCGCCCGGAATAGCACGATGCCGAGGCCGAGTACGCGCGTGCTGAACGGTTTGTCCCGCTTGACCTCGACTTCGGTGCACGCGACGTACCATTGCTCGACGAGCGCGCCGAAAGCTTCGCCTTCGAAATCCGGCACGGATTCGTCGCAAGAGGGATGCGTTGATGCGATCGATATGTTCAACATGAGCACGCGTCCTCGATGAATGCGCGGAGTGCGTCCACCACGGCGGGCTTGGCTACCAGTGCGCGGGGTTTTACATCGCCAGCCCGGATGCCGGCACGCTCGTGGGCGCGTTGGACGAGATCCGCCAGTTGGGCGGCGCCCCCGGGCATGCGAATCGCGCGCAACGGGCCAAGCTGGCCGACCGTGCGCGCGTGCCGGTAGTGAAAAGCGCGGGCGAGGGACTCTTCCAGAGCGTCGCGCAAGATGGCGACGTCGTGCGTACCGGTTGCAAGTAGCAGCATGTAATGTGGCGGATTCGCGTGCGCGCACGGAATCACGCAACCTTCATCGCCCGGTTGCAGCACCTCGGAAAGCGACGCAGCCAGATAGGCTTCGTCCAGCTTTTCACCAACCAGATCGCTTTGCGTGCCAGCCCGTCCGACGAAGGCCACGCACGGCGTTCGTCCCGCATATCCGGTTATACGGACTCGATCGCCGAGCCGATAGCGGTACAGACCGCCTCCGGTCGTCACGACGACCTCGACCGTATCGCCCGGCTTCAATTCTTCCACGCCTATCGCGGTTCCGTCGTCGAGCAGGAACTCCAGGAAGTGGCTGCAGACGGCGAGGGGGCAGCCGGCCGAGTCGCCGAACGGCACGCTGATCACCGCCTCGGTGGAGAACAGGCCTTTCGGAAGCCACGCAGCGTGCGGAAACAAGGTGCGGGCATGTGCCGCGAACCGTTTGCTTGGACCGTCCATCCAGCAACTCACTGCGGCGAGTTGTGGCCACAACCGATCGCAGTGGCCATCGTCGAGTGCGCGCCGCAGCGCTGCCGTACGGTGCGACGGCAGCGAATCGAACAGAAAGGCAAGCGTATCGCGGCGTTGCGGTTCGGCGTGGTCGAACAGCGGGCGAAGCAGACTGGTCAAGAAGGTCGGGCTCCATACGCTGATGAAGGCCAGATCATCGGCAGCGATCAGTGCGCGCAACGTTTCGTTGCGCCACGTCCTATCATCACTCGACAGCGACGGTGCGACGAGCGTCGGCAACAGATCGACGAGCGGGCTGTCGGCGAGATAATCGAGATCGCTTTCTGATCCGATCATGATGCCGTTGGGAGCGCGTTCGCGCGCTTGCATTGGAGGCGACATCGACCAGTACGCACGCCCGGCCGCGACGCCGGGCACGGCGCGGTGCAGATCGGAGAGCCAGACGATCAGCGCGAACTGCAATTCCTCGAGAAAAGCCTGCGTGTAGGGAATGAGCTTCTGCTGCTCGCTGCTGCCACTCGTGCGCTCGAAGAAACGCGGCGCTTGCGCGGTCAGGATCGGAGCGGAATCCTGGAGTGCACGATCTATCCATCGGGACATGTCGGCGTAGGGGGCCGCCGGCACGCGCTCGCGAAATTGTGCCGGATCTGCGATTTCGGCAAACCCGTTGGCAGTGCCGAACGCCGTGTTCCGATTCGCGGCGAGCAAGCGCGACAGATAGGCCGCCTGCGCGTCGCCCGGCGCATCGAGTGCGGTCAGCCAAGCGCGGCGGTAGGGTTCTGCAGCAGCGGCAAACGTCGCCCACGCATTCTGTGCACGCACGTGCGTCCTCTCATCAGAAATAGGTCTTTTCTAGCTGTGTCAGATCGCTGGGCAAGCGCCGGGGCGCCTCGAACACATGCAGCCAACCGTAC
Source organism: Burkholderia sp. RF7-non_BP4 (assembly GCF_001521935.1). Lineage (NCBI taxonomy): Bacteria > Pseudomonadati > Pseudomonadota > Betaproteobacteria > Burkholderiales > Burkholderiaceae > Burkholderia > Burkholderia sp. RF7-non_BP4. Next base: position 14,105 of record NZ_LOTA01000076.1, read on the forward strand.
CATAGCGGTCGCGTCTCCGCCGCGTCGGAGCATGCATGAAGCTCCTGCCAGCGCAGGCTCGGATGCCGGTGATGCGTCAGGTTGTAGTTGAAGTTGAGGAACGCCCAGCGGATCAGTGCGGGGGCACGCATGTTGTATGTACCCTCGATGACGTCGAGCGGCGTGTGCATGTGATACACCCACTGGAGCGACGACCACGAAAACGCGAATGCGACGTAGGCAAGCGCGATGTCGAGTACGTGCCAGTCGAGCAATGCACCCAGTGCAATCCATGCGGCCACGCCTGCCAGGGTCTCGTATCGAATTCGTCGAAATTCGGCCCGGTCGAAGTCTTTGAACGCAGCCGCATACGTGTTGTCGTGTCCGTACTTCGCCCAGCCATACGGGATGCGGCTTGGTAGCACGGCCAGCATGAAGCTGCCCGCGAAACTCGCGAACCAGATGCCGCCGACGATCGCCGCGTAGTATTCGATTCGCTTGCGCCACAGCGAAGTGTCCGGCTCGACGAAGTCCACCCGCTCCGCAGGCGTTCGATTGCGTACGTGGTGACCGAGATGATTCACGTGGATCAGCGTTGCCGCCGCGCCGAACATCGTCGATGCCCACCACATCATCAAGTAGTTGACTCTCCCGCGCCGATGCCCGAAACCGTGAAAAGTCTCGTGCATCATCGAAAATACACCTTGCATGATCAGGCAGAACGGTACGAGTGATACCCAGCGCAAGGGGTTCGTCCCGTGCGACAGCCACGTCAGGATGCCGGCCCATGCAACGCTCTGCAGCGCGAGCACGCAGAGATTCAGCCGATCGAAACGTCGCGAACGATTATCTATGGCGCTTGCATTGGCAACGAACATACAATTCGGACATGGATGGTGGCGGCGACGCAGAGCATACCTTCGATCGCCATCATCGAACAATACGCTCGCCTGCGCTGACTCTGTGCGTTACGCCACGATCGGCCATGACCATGTCCGCCAAACGAACCGACGATTCAATGCATGAACGCCGCAACGACGCAGCAGACATCCGTCGGCGCAATCCGCGTTTTCGCTTTGCCGACCACATTCCGCGCTATTGGTATCGCGATAAACGCCGCGTGACGCGCTTTTTCGACGCGTTCTCGATCATGTTTCCGCTTGGCGAGAAGTTTTTTGTCGACAGCGTGAGGCAGTACCGCGACGCGCTGCCGGCCGACGGCACGCTCGCCACTCAAGTGGATGCTTTCCTGTACCAGGAAGCCGCACACATCCGCGAGCATCGCGCGTATAACCGGCGCCTGGCTCGCCAGGGCATGCCGGTCGACGCACTCGAGGCGCTCATGCGGAAACGGCAGCAGCAGTGCCGGCGTGTCGCGTCACCGCTACTTCAACTGACCTTCACCGCATGCCTTGAGCACTACACGGCCATTCTGGCCGATCTGCTGCTGCGCGATCCGGCCATTCTCGACGGTGTCGACCCGTCGATGGCCGCGATCTGGCGGTGGCATGCGATCGAGGAAACCGAACACAAGGCCGTCGCGTTCGATGTATTTCGCGCCTGCGGCGGCGGCGCGATCAAGCGCTATTTCATGCGGACGGCGGCGATGCTCGGCGTCACGGCATGCTTCATCGTCGATCTGGGTTATTTCATCATCCGTCTTGCGCATGCCGACCGCGACGTCGGCAATTGGCGAAGCTGGGCACAGCTTGGCTGGTGGCTGTTCGGTGCGCAGGGCATTGTTACCCGCGTGCTGCCTGCATGGCTGGCATGGTTCTCGCCGCGTTTTCACCCGGCCCGAATCGGGAATCCGGCCACGCTGGCTGCCGCCCGCGCGGCACTCGCTGCCGATGGCGTGACGACGGAGCCGGCATGAGAGCGCGGTGCCCGGCGTGGTCGCCGTCCGGTTTCGACGAGTGGCGGCAACACTACCCATCGACGCCGTTCGAACCGCCGCCTGCGGCACTCGACTGGACCGGGCGCTTCATCGACTGTTGGCACGCGCGTGGCGCTCACGCATCTCCGGATACCGTAATCGTGCTGATTGCTGGACTTTATTCCGAGTGGATTCCTGCCTGCTTCCGGCATGCTGCGAGCGCGTTGCGTGCCGCGCGGCACCCGATCCTGCGTGTACCGGTCCGCTCGTCGCGCGGGGTTGCCGAGCAGGGTGCGCATATCGTGCGCGACCTGTATGCGCGCCTGCCTGATGACCGCCGCTTCATCGTCCTCGCCCATAGCAAGGGCGGGCTCGATGCATTGGCGGCGCTGCGTGCGGATTCAGGGCTTCGTGCTCGCTGCGACGGTATCGCGCTCGTTCAGCCGCCCGTCGGCCCGAGTGCGATCGTCGACGGCCTGCTCGGGCAACGAGGGGCGCGTATCGATCCAGCATGGTTGGGTCGAGCCGCCGGGAGACTGCTGCGCACACGCTGGCTGCATGCCGGCTCGCGCGATATCGGCAGCGGGCGCGACGCGGATATCGCGAATCTGTTGTCCGTATTGCCCAATGGGCTGCACTGTATGCATGTCGTGAGCTGGTCGATAGAACGCACGTCCCGATTCGACGCACATCACGCACGCCTCGACCGCTACCGTCCTGGTTGCGCGCATGACGGACAATTCTATCTCGACCATCAGACGATTCGCGGCATGCCGCAAGTGTGTGTGCCGCATCTCGACCATGGCCAGCCTGTACTTGGTGGCGCCGGTTTCGATGCGGGGCGGTTTTGGCTTGCACTCGTCGCGCTCCTGAACGAGACGCGAGTAGCAGCGGTCGCGAGCGGTCAGACGAGATAGATCTCGAATCCCGGGATCGCTTCGGTACCGCCCGGATCGAGTGCGCACGCGCCGGGCGTGGATAGCGTGTATAGATCCATCGGCAGTGCGGTGTACCGATAGCCGTGCAGCGCGGGCCATAGCGGATCGTGATCGTACAAGCAGAGCTGCAGCAAGGCGTAGCGGCTCCGCTCTCGTTGCCAGACCGCATCGAGCAGCGCATGCGCGATGGCCGGGTCGCGTCCGCTCACATGCAGATGAGTCAGGTAAATGTCACGAAGCGGCTGGCCGGGTGCTGCGATCGTGGGGCGACCGAGCAACGGCGCGATAGCGTTGAAGCCGTAACGCAGCGCACCGAGTGAGCGCGGCAAACGTTCCAGGACGATGCGCTTGATACGTCCCGCATCCCACGGGGCCACGCAGCCCACGATACGACCGTGCGTGTCGCGTGCGACCAGAAAGCGCTCGATCCCGAAGTCGGGCCAGGTGCTCAGGCGGCGCGCGAATTCGTCCGCAGTAAAGACGCAACCGAAAGGTTGGAAGCGCGACTCGTGGTCCAGGAATGCGCGGAGCGCGTCGGCATCGGTGGCTGACGCGCCCGTGATCCTGACGGAGCCGGCGCACCGCGCAGCAATACGCCGCGCGTAGATCGATACGTTACTGTAGCCGCGCCAATGTCGAAATCCAAGCTGGGTCCGCTTGCCTGTCCTGAATAGCGATTGCGTTGCGATCCGGTTGTCGCGAATAACGCAGCAGTACGTATGTAGCACATCTTCGTTCCGGGCAAGATCGGCGAGGCGATCGACGACATAGTCGACCCACGTGCGCGCCAGTTCACGATCGGGTGCGATGCGTAAGTCACCGAGGTAAGCGATGCGCTGTTTCTCGCCGGCGAGGTAGCCGTCGCGAACGACCATGCTGGCCATCCCCTTGACGCGACCGGCGCTGTCCTCCGCGAGCCAGGTTCGATAGTCGTTCGAATGACACCGATGCAGCGCGAAGTAATCCGGTGAGCGATCGAAACGAAGCGGCATGTCGCCGCGCATCGCGTAGCGCGTTTGAAACGCCAAGAGTCGCTCGTTGTCGACCGCAGTGGCCGGCCGGATCCGCGTCATCGGCTCATTCACCGGTGAAGATCCGCCTTGCCATCGGCCGAAGGTTTTCCGGCGTCAGTTCGCACAGGCAGACGAGCTCGTTGCCGCGCGCGTAGTCGGGATTACGTTCGAGAAAATAAGCGACGTCCGGCAGTCGCCGGTGCATGTCCGGAACATCGGCCAGGGCGGTGGTGAGGCGGCCTTGCGGCACCACAAAGTCGAGCACGCCGGACGCGGTGTCGTATGCGTGCCCGAAGCGCTCGACAGCCAGATGGTCGAGCAACGCCTGACTCGCAGGTTCAGCAGGACGATCGAATCGGGGGATGAAGTCGTGCGCGAACGCGCGCAGGTAGCGGTACGTTCGATGACCCTTGCAGATGAGAAACCAGTAGAGCGCCAGGTCGGGCGCGTGGCGCTTGAGTTCACCGGCGAGCCGGATCCAGCAAAATGCGAGTTGCTGACTGCCCCAGCACGCGGGATCCACGATCGTATCGCCGGAAAACAGGATGCGCAGCGTCGTGCCGCGCCACTGCTGTTCGTAGAGTTTCAGCGTGGAGAAGCCGCGCAGTGCACCCGTGTCGTCGCGCATGATGACGCAATGTGTCTTGTCGTCGAGATCGTGCTCGAAGCGTGCCCGTTCCGTATCCCGGTAGCAGGTCGAGTAGAGCGCATACATATCTGCAACGTCGACGTCGCGCAGTTGCGCACGCGTGATGGAACTGGCTCGAAGCGGCATAGCGTCGTTATTCATGCAAGCTGAAACGATTTATCATGATACGCGATCGAGCCGCTCCCTTTTTTCCCCATGCGCGCCATACCTTCCGTTTCCGTTTCCAGCGTACCGTCAGCGTTCGATGCGTGGCGGTGGCTCGCAGTCTACGTGGCCGTGTCGGGCGTACTGTACTTCTGGGTCACGCACGCACCGATGGCGCCCGTCGTGCTGTTGCGGCCGGGGCGGTACGATGCACTTGTACCGCGCGTGCCCGCCAGCGTGCCGCTTTATTTGAGCTACGCGCTCGTGATGCCGTCGATCGTCTGGTTCGGTCGGCGCCGTGCCTGGCTGTTGCCCGCCTTTTTCGCAGGTGCACTTGCCGCAGGCCTGTGCCTCGTCAGTCATCTGTTCTGGCCGACCGCGGTCGTTCGTCCGCCGGCCGCGACAGGATGGCTCGCATGGCTGTACCGGATCGACACGCCGCTCGCCGCGAGTCCATGCGGGCATGTTGCGCTGCCGGTGGCGATCACGGTGGTGCTGACGGCGCTACGCGTTCGTGCCGCGTGCTATTACGCTGCGTGGAGCGCAGTGTTGGCGTTCACGGTCCTGACGACGGGGCAGCATCTGGTCGCGGACATGCTCACCGGAGTCGCGCTCGGCATTGGCGTGGGCGGTGCGACGGCCGTGCTCGTTCGTCTCGACGTTGACTTGCGTACGGCGGGGGCATTGCTGCTCGAATGGCTCTGCATCATCGTCACGCTGCGAGTAGCGTTGTCGGCTGCGCACTGGGCAGGCTACCTCGTCGCGGCCGTCGTTGTCGCGACCCGACAACACGCGCTATTCATCCTGTATCACGACGCGACGCACTATCATTTGACGCGCCGCCGTTTCGCGAACGACTTTCTGATCAACGTCGCAATCGGCGTACCGGGACTCGTGCCGGTCGAATTCTATCGACCGCTGCATCTCGCCCATCATCGTCACGTCGGGACTTCGCAGGATCCCGAGCGGAATTATCTGTATCACGCGCAGCCATGGAAGTTCGGGCCGCTCGACACGCTCCCGCTCATCCGGCAATTGCTCGGCGATCTGCTCGTCGTCAACATGGTGAAAAACATGCGCGCCTACCGGCGGGCGAACGGGCGAGGTGCGCCCATGTCACGCTCGGGGCTTTCGGCGATGGTGATCTGGGGCATTTTGCTGGCGCCGCTGGTCCATGGATGCACGGCGCGCGAACTGCTGACCCTGGCAGCGCTCTGGTTCGTTCCTCTCGTGACGATCGGGGCACTGCTGCAGAAGATCCGCAGCATGGCGGAACATAGCGGTGGCCCGGGCGTCACGGCAGGCTGGCACGACTGGACTTACTCGTGGCGCGTTGGGTTACTGGGGCGCTTCCTTATCTGGCCGTACCACATCAACTATCACCAACAGCATCACCGCGAACCCGGCGTGGCGTGGCATCGTTTGCCCGGATTACGGGCTGCGGACGAGCCGGTTCTGTCGTCGCGGCAACTGCCGGCTTTGCTCTGGTCCGGCGCATCGAGTCCAGTCCGGGTAGCGAAAGAGGGAAAAGGCTCGGCCACGATGCAGTGACGTTGCCCGGGCGGCCTCGCGCATGAAGTCGGCGACGGTTCATTGTGAGTCGACGCTTCGAGCCGCAGGCCCGTTGCCCGCAACCTCAGACCGCGCTCGCTGCGTCGATCTTGCGAATGTCTTCCTCGTCGAGCCGCACGCGGATCGCCTCTCCGAGCAATGCGAGCTGCCCGAGCGACGTCGCACTCGCGATCGGTGCGGTGATCGTCGGCCGCGCGATCTGCCATGCGAGCGCGATCGCGGCCGGTTGCGTACCGTGCTTCGCCGACACGTCGTCGAGCGCCGCGAGAATGCGCAGGCCGCGCGCATCGAGATAACGGGCGACGCGATCGCCGCGCACGCTTTTCTTCAGGTCGGCTTCGCTGCGGTACTTGCCCGACAGGAAGCCGCTCGCGAGCGCGTAGTAGTTGACGACGCCCAGTTTCAGGTCGCGCACGACCGGTTCGAGATCGCGCTCGTACTCGGCGCGGTCGATCAGGTTGTATTCCGGCTGGATCACCTGATACGCGGGCAGGCCGTTGCGCTTGCTGACGTCGGCGGCTTCGCGCAGGCGTGCGCCGCTGTAGTTCGACGCGCCGATGATGCGCACCTTGCCCGCGTCGATCAGCGTCTGGTAAGCGGAGAGCGTTTCTTCGAGCGGTGCCGTGTCGGCGAGATCGCGGTGCGAGAAATACAGGTCGATGTAGTCGGTCTGCAGGCGGCGCAGCGACTCGTCGGCGGCCTTCAGGATGTTGTCCTTCGTCAGGCCGGCGCGCGCCGCGAGCAGGCCGACCTTGGTCGCGATCACGACCTGATCGCGCTTGCCGGAACGCTTGAGCCACTTGCCGATGATCGTTTCCGATTCGCCGCCGCTGTTGCCGGGCGCCCAGGCCGAATAGACGTCGGCCGTGTCGATGAAGTTGATGCCGGTGTCGGCGAGCGCGTCGAGCAGTTCGAACGATGCGTTCTCGTCGACGGTCCAGCCAAAGACGTTGCCGCCGAAGGCGAGCGGGGAAACCTGGATATCCGACGTGCCGAGGGTGCGTAGTGCCATGTTGCTCTCCGGAATCTGAGGGGTGACGGGATGAACGACAGGATTGGCCGGGATGAATGCGACGGGAAGGCGAACGGGCGAAGCGCTTTCGCCGTTGTCGCGGACACCGGAACATTCTCGCCGATCGAGCGGAATCGTGCAGCGGACGGCGGATGGTCCGTCCGGCAGATGGATGATCCGCGCGGCGGCGTTCGATCCGGAACTGAATATTGAGGCGTCCGGGGAGATGCAGGCGGAGATCCGGCGTATCGCACCACTCCGACGGAGCGGAACGAAAAACGGGCGGCAAAGTTGCCGCCCGCGATCGATCGGCGCCTCAATCCGTTACCGCAACTGCACGGCCGCCAGAAACAGCACCATGCTGCCGATCGCGCCATCCAGCACGCGCCACGCGACGGCCTTGCGGAACCACGGCGCAAGCAGCCGCGCGCCGTATCCGAGCCCGAGGAACCACACGACGCTGACCGCCATCGCGCCGATCGCGAACGCAAGCCGCGAGCCTTCCGGCTCGCGCGCGCCGGCCGTGCCGATCAGCAGGAACGTATCGAGATACACGTGCGGGTTGAGCCACGTGAACGCGAGCGTCATCAGCACGATCGCGACCGCGCTCTGCGGCGGCGGCGCGACGGCATCGCCGCGCACGTCGAGCGTTTCGTGTCCCGGCTTGAACGCGCGACGCAGCGCGTTGATGCCGAACCACGCGAGATATGCGAGGCCGACGTACAGCACGACGTGGACGAAGGTCGGATAGCGCTCGACGAGAACCGATGCGCCGCCGACGCCCGCGCCGATCAGGATCATGTCGGACAGCGCGCACAGCAGCACGATCTTGCCGACATGCGAGCGCATGATGCCTTGCCGGAGCACGAACGCGTTCTGCGCACCGATGGTGACGATGAGCGACCCGCACAGGGCGGCGCCGTGGGAAAAAGCGATCCAGTTCATGATGGGAAAGAGGTGAGGCAGTAGACGGGTGAATCGGTTGGCGCTAGTCTGCGGTCAGCCGAAACATAAGAGAAGCTAATTCACCTAATGCCGATTAAGGAAATCTAATGCTCGACTACGCATTGCTCGACGCTCTCGCGGCGGTGATCCGGTACGGATCGTTCGAACGGGCGGCGAGGGAGCTGAACGTCACGCCATCGGCGGTATCGCAGCGCGTGAAACTGTTGGAGGAGCGGGTCGGCAGCGTGCTCGTCAAGCGCGGGCAGCCGTGCGTCGCGACGACGTCGGGCGCGTTGCTCTGCCGGCATACGGAGCGCGTGCAGTTGCTCGAGGCCGAACTGGGTGGCCGGATGCCGGCATTGCCCGGCCAGATCGCAAGCGCATGGCCGATGTTGCGCGTGGCCGTCAACGACGACAGCGTCGCGACCTGGTTCATCGATGCGGTCGGGCCGTTCTGCACCGAGCGCGAGACCTTGCTCGACCTCGTGATCGACGACCAGGACTACACGGCCGCGCGCATTCGCGACGGCAGCGTGCAGGGCGCGGTGACCGCGCAAGCCGAGCCGATCCAGGGATGCCGGTCGACGCGGCTGGGGCGCATCCGCTATCGCGCGGTGTGTTCGCCGGCGTTTTACGACCGCTATTTCGGCGCGGGCATCACGCGCGATGCGCTACGTCGTGCGCCGTGCGTGATGTTCAATCCGAAGGACGGTTTGCAGGCGCGCTTCATCCGGCGCGTGACGCGCGCGGACCTCGATCCGCCGCAACACTGGATCCCGCACGTCGCGGGCTACCTGCGCGCATGCGAAACGGGGCTGGGATGGGGAATGTGCCCGGACCGGATGGTCGATCGCCAACTGGCGGCGGGCGAACTGGTCGACATGTCGCGCGGGCGGACCGTCGATATCGACCTGTACTGGCAGAGCTGGCGTTTGTCGATCGGCTGGCTCGACGATTTCAGCGCGGCGCTGAAGGCGCGCGCCGCACTGTTTCTCGACTGATCGAAGCGGGCGCGGCGGACGGTGGCGAGCGGCGGCGCGCATGATACGCGCCGCGCGGGGTCAGACGTGGTGCAGGCCGTCGAAGTCGACGATCTGTACGAGGCGGCCGTGCATTTCGATCAGGCCGCGCTTCTGGAACTTCGACAGCGTGCGGCTGACCGTTTCGAGCGTCATGCCGAGGTAGCTGCCGATGTCTTCGCGCGTCATCCGCAGGTTGAATTCCGACGGCGAGTAGCCGCGCTTCAGGTACCGCGACGACACGTCGAGCAGGAACGCGGCGACGCGCTCTTCGGCGTTCAACGAGCCGAGCAGCATGGTTTGCGACGTTTCGCGCACGATCTGCTCGCTCATCAGCTTGTGCATGCGCAGCTGCATCGTGCCGGCTTCCGAGCACAGCGACTTGAGCGCGCTGTACGGAATCACGCAGACCGAGCTGTCTTCCAGCGCAACCGCGGTGCGCGGGTGCGTGTCGTCGCAGATGCCGTCGAGGCCGAGCGCTTCGCCCGCGAGGTGCAGGCCCGTGACCTGCTCGCGTCCGTCGTGGCGCGTGGCGACGGTTTTCAGCGAACCCGAGCGCACGGCGTACAGGTTGTCGAAGGTGTCGCCTTCGCGGAACAGCGCTTCGCCGCGCTTGACCGGGCGCGCCGCGCAGATGACTGATTCGAGGCGGCTGAGCGCTTCGGGTGCGAGGCCCTGCGGCATGCACAGGTGCCGCATTGCGCACGACGAGCAGTGCGGTGCCTGGCGGGGAGCCCAGTTGCCTGCATGGGATGAGGCGGCGGGACGTGTGGCGACGGGCGTCAACATGATCGTTTACTCCGGCATTGAATCGACCGAATCATTGTCCCACCGCAAGTTGCCGCTGTCGGGTGACAAAACGTCGCGACCGCGCGCACATGTCGCGGGCATCGCATCGGCATGCACGCATGCCGACGCCGCTCAGCCTTCCTGATCGTCCGTATGCGCGGCGGCCGGGATCAGCAGCACGGGCAGCGTCGCATGCCGCACGCACTGTTCGGCGATGCTGCCGAGCACGAGGCGACGGAACCCGCGGCGGCCGTGCGTGCCGAGCACGAGGAGATCGGCGCCGAACGCTTTCGCTCCGTCGAGGATCAGCGTCGACACGTCGTTGAGGGACGACGCCTCGCTCGTCACCGTCTCGCCCTTCACGCCGGCCGCCTGCATCAGCTTCTTGAACTCCGCCGCGAGCGCATTGCCTTGCGCGATGAGCTGGTCGCGCAGGACGGACGGATCGTAGCCCGGCACGTTGTAGTAGATCGCGGCGTTTTCGACGACGTAGAACGGTTGCAGTTCGGCGCCGTGCTCCTTCGCGAGCGCGAGGGCGGCATCGAACGCGTGGCGGGCCGTGTCGCTGCCGTCGATGGCAACCAGAATGCGCTTGTACATGGTGTCTCCAGGTGGCGGATTGAACGGAAGTCGGCGGAACGGCCGAGCAGGCCGTGCGTCGCTGCGAGGCAGGGTAAACCAACGGCAGGGACTTTGCAGCGACGTGCCGGTCGTCGCGAGTGTGCATTAAATATCATCCGGACCGCGATCACGTGACTTCGATCAACGCCGACGCATCGACGTCGCGAAACCCGAGTGTCGAACGCGAACCCGGCGCCGATATCGATTCCAGCGCCGATTCGGAGGACCGGCGCGCGAACGCGCGCGTCGCTCCGCCGCCATCGGTTATCGGCCCCGCATCGACCCGCCAAACGAACGGTCGATTCAAACGCCGCGCGCGTCACCGCGGCACCGGCGTGATTTCGATCACCCGTTCCGGCCGGCGTCCATGGCCGGGCCAGTAAGCGCTGCCGTACATCCGGTGAACCGGGCCGTACAGCGCGTCGTCCGCGTGCGACGGCGCGTCGAATCCCTTCTCGATCACCATGTAGCCGGCACGCAGCGCGAACGCCGGATGATTGCCGCCCGGACGGCTGTCGAAGCCGGCGAAGCCGTCGCCGGCTTCGGGCATCGCGTTGACGAGCGACGCGTTGCTGTGCGTGATCTGGTCGGGCGAGAAGGCGCGGCCGCTCGCGAGACGCGCGGCCTCGCGATTCTTGCCGTCGGTGTCGACGGTGCTGTCGTGCGTGTCGTCGTTGTCGAGTTCGATGCTGCGCGGATGCGCGGCGCGGGCTGGAGCTGTCGTTTCCATCACGGCTCTCCTGGCGGCGAAGCGCTCCGGATCGAAGCAAATCCCGTTCCGGGCAAGACGGGAAAACGGCGCGCGGACGGTCGCCGCCGTCGTGCCGCGCGCGCTGATTTGTCATGATTTATTTCAGCTAGAAGACCCGTTTTCTACAGAGTATGATTCATTTCCTGCGAAGCGGCGACAGGGGAAGCGGTCTCGCCGCCTCTGCCCGCACCGGGGCGCCGCAGCACCCTTAAGACGGGTAGTGAACAACAAATCAAGGGACTAGAGGTGGCGGATTCATGCAAGCGACTACTGCCTTCACGCACCGCGGTTATCTGTTGAATTGCGCGCCCGCGCGCGCCAGCGACGGCTCGTTCAAACCCTACGTCGTGATCTCCCGATCGAGCGACGGGGAACTCGTCGCGAACCGTTTTTTTCCGACCGAGCTCCAGTTCAACGACGAAGGCGACGCGATCGCGCACGCGCGCGACTGGGCCGTGCGCTGGATCGATGCGAGCAGTATTACGATCTGACGCCGTCGCGCGACGGCGGCATCAGCCGTCCGGCCGATCCCCGGGCGCGCCGCTGCCGGACGAAAACGCGGTAATCTTCTGGAACCCGTCACTTTATTAGCGGCCGTGCGATCGAGCGCGGCCGCCTGCATTGGCATATGTCGACATCACCCGCCCGTCAGTGGGGCCTCGAAGAAATCGTTGCCGGCTTGCGCGAATCGCGCGAGGAACTTCATCGCACGCGACATCCGCGCGGCATCCGCGAGCTGCCGTCGCGCGACGCGATCTGCAAGATCGTCACCGGCCTGCGCGCGTCGATGTTTCCAACGCACTACGGCGCGCCGGATCTGACCGACGAAAGCGTCGACTACTACGTCGGCCACACGCTCGAAAGCACGCTGCGGATCCTGTCCGAGCAGATCCGCCGCGCGCTGCCGTTCCTGCCCGAGCATGCGGACACGCCGTTCGCCGAACTCGACGAACGCGCGTTCGAGATCGCGCGCGAGTTCGGCCGGCAGTTGCCGGCGGTTCGTGCGCTGCTGGTCAGCGACATCCAGGCCGCCTACGCGGGCGATCCGGCCGCGCAGCACATCACCGAGATCCTGCTGTGCTACCCCGGCGTGCTCGCGATGATGCACCACCGGCTCGCGCATGCGCTGCACCAACTCGGTGTGCCGCTGCTCGCGCGTTTCATCAATGAAATCGCGCACTCGGCCACCGGCATCGACATTCACCCGGGCGCGCAGATCGGCCCGAGCTTCTTCATCGACCACGGCACCGGCGTCGTGATCGGCGAAACCGCGATCATCGGCGAGCGCGTGCGCGTGTACCAGGCCGTCACGCTCGGCGCGAAGAGCTTCCCGGCCGATGGCGACGGCGCGCTGGTGAAGGGCAATGCGCGGCATCCGATCGTCGAGGACGACGTGGTGATCTACGCGGGCGCGACGATTCTGGGCCGCGTGACGATCGGGCGCGGTTCGGTGATCGGCGGCAACGTGTGGCTCACGCACAGCGTGCCGCCCGGCACGAGCGTCGCGCAGGGCAAGGTCCGCGAAGGCGGCAGCGCCGAGAAGCCGTAACGCGGCGCGCGAACGGCGCATCGGTCGTTCGGGCAGCGTAGACGAAGGCGTGTGCCGACGCATGCACGCCGGTGTGCGAAGGGCGCACACGGCTGCCGTCGACCCGGCCGTTCGTCAGTGCTTGCCGGCCGGCGAGCGATGCTTGTACAGCACGTCCTGGTCGACGCGGATCAGGTTCTGCCCCGCATCGACGACGAAATCCACGCCGTTGTACGCACTGCCCGTCAGCAGCAGGATCGCGCCCGCGACGTCGTCGGGGCCGGCGATGCGCGTGAGCGGCGTCGATGCGCGGCTCGCGTGTTCGAAGTCGGCCTGCGTCTGGTCGTCGCTCGGCAGCATCAGACCGGGGAACACCGCGTTCACGCGCAGCACCGGCGACGACGACAGCGCGAGCATCTGCGTGAGGTTGCCGAGCGCGGCCTTCGCGACCGTGTAGCTGAAATGGTCGCGGTGGAAGTTTTCCTTGATCTTCTGGTCGACCACGTTGACGACGACGCCCTGCGTGCCGGCCGCGCGGGCCCGTTCGTAGAATGCGCGCGTGAGCAGGATCGGCGCGCGGCAGTTGACGGCCCACGCCTGGTCGAACGCCGCGAGGTCGAAGCTCGGGAAATGGTCCTGCCAGAACACCGACGCGTTGTTGACCAGCACGTCGAGGCGGCCGAAGCGCGCATATACCTGGTCGATCAGCGTGGTGATCTGCGCGGCATCCGACAGGTCGGCCTGCAGCGCGACCGAATCGTGCCCGCGTTCGGCGATCGCGCGGGCCGCCGCCTGAGCGGCATCGGCGGAGCGGTCGTAATGGACCGCGGTGCGATAACCGTGCGCGGCGAAATACTCGGCGAACGCGCGCCCGGCCCGGCGCGCGGCGCCGGTCACGAGCACGACCGGCGCGTTTGCCGCTTGCTTCGTGGACTGCATTACGTATTCGTCAGGTTGACTGAAGAAGGATTCGCGACGATCGACAGGAATTCGCGCCGCGTCGACGGATCGGTGCGGAACGTGCCGAGCATGCGCGACGTGACCATCTCGACGCCCGGCTTGTGCACGCCGCGCGTCGAGATGCACTGATGCGCGGCTTCGAGGATCACGCCGACGCCCTTCGGCTGCAGCACGTCGAACAGCGTGTCGGCGATCTGCACGGTCATCTTTTCCTGGATCTGCAGGCGCTTCGCGAACGCGTCGACGAGGCGCGCGAGCTTCGAGATGCCGACGACGCGATGGTTCGGCAGATACGCGACGTGCGCGCGGCCGATGATCGGCACCATGTGGTGCTCGCAGTAGCTCTCGAAGCGGATGTCCTTCAGCACGATCATTTCGTCGTAGCCGTCGACTTCGCTGAACGTGCGCGCGAGGATGTCGCGCGGCTCCAGCGCGTAGCCGGCGAAGAACTCTTCATAGGCGCGCACGACGCGTGCCGGCGTGTCGAGCAGGCCTTCGCGGGCGGGATCGTCGCCGGCCCAGCGCAGCAGCACGCGAACGGCGTCCTCGGCTTCTTTCCGGCTCGGCCGGGATGCGGCCGGCTCGGGCCGCGCGGATTTTTTACCCATCTAGTCGCTCCATCGAATGCGGCCGCCTGAGGCGGCGCGGATATCCGGGCATTGTTTCATGCTTTCGCGGGTCGTGCGTGCGGCCTGCCGCACACCCCGCGTCACTTCGGCCATTCGTCCTGCTCGTCGTTGAACAGCGACGCGACGACGCCGCGCAGCCATGCGGTGCGCGGATCGTTGTGGAACTTGCGATGCCAGTGCTGCTTCAGGTCGAAGCGCGGTAGCGGCAACGGCGGCTCGACCGGCACGATGAACGCATGCTCGGCCGCATACGCATAGCCGATCGCATGCGGCACCGTCGCGATCAGGTCGGTGCGACTCAGGATGAACGGCAGGCTCATGAAGTGCGGCGTCTCGAGCACCGCACGGCGGTGCATGCGCTGCTTCGCGAGGTATTTCTCGAGCACCTCCTGGCTGCGCCCCTCGGCGCGCACCACCGCATGCCCGCACGCAAGGAACTGCTCGGCCGTGAACGGGCGCGCGTGTTCGAGCGGATGGCCGCGCCGCATCAGGCAGACGAACCGGTGCGTGAACAGACGCTGCTGGAAGAAGTTGTTGCCGTCGAGATCGGGGAAGTAGCCGACCGCGAGATCGATCGAGCCGGCTTCGAGGCCTCGGCCGACTTCGTCGTGCCCGAGCGAGACCGAGCGCAGGTTCGCGTGCGGCGCGCGCGTCGCGAACGCCTGCAGCAGCTTCGGCAGGAACACGATCTCGCCGACGTCCGACAGCGCGATCGAGAACGTATGCGTGCTCGCCGCCGGATCGAAGTCGTGCGGCGCGACGAGGCCGCGCTCGATCTGCGCGAGCGCATCGCGTGCGGCCGGCAGCAGCGCGAGCGCGCGCGGCGTCGGCTCCATTCCGCGCGACGTGCGCACGAACAACGGATCGCCGAAATACTCGCGCAGGCGGCCGAGCGCGGTGCTCACGCGCGGCTGGCTCACGCCGAGCAGGTCGCCGGCGCGGCTGACGTTGCGCGTGTCGTCGAGCGCGACGAGGTAGGGAATCAGGTTCAGATCGAGCGTATCCATCGTGAGGCCGGTATCCGGGAAGCGTATACAACTTATCTCCAAAATCGCATTGCCGCATAGTCGGGAAAGCGCTCAAATGGGTTCCATTATTCGAACCAATGTTCAGGAGACGAACAATGCGCACCCAGGTCGCCATCATCGGCGCCGGTCCGTCCGGCCTTTTGCTTTCCCATCTGCTGCGCCTGCAAGGCGTCGATTCCATCCTCGTCGAAGCGCGCTCGCGCGAATACTGCGAGAACCGCATCCGCGCCGGCGTGCTGGAGCAGGGCACCGTCGACACGCTGAACGAAGCCGGCCTCGGCGAGCGGATGCGCCGCGAAGGGCTCGAACATCACGGCATCGAGCTGCTGTTCTCCGGCCAGCGCCATCGCATCGACCTGAGCGCGCTCACCGGCGGGCGTGCGATCACCGTCTATAGCCAGCACGAAGTCGTGCGCGACCTGATCGCGGTCGGCGACGCGCATGGGCATCAGATGCACTTCGAAGTCAGCGATGTCGCGCTGCACGATATCGAAAGCGAGCACCCGTTCGTCACGTTCAAGCACGCGGACGGCCGCGCGGACCGCATCGACTGCGACTACATCGCCGGCTGCGACGGCTTCCACGGCATCGCGCGGCAGACCATTCCCGCCGAGCGGCTGAACACGTTCGAGCGCGTCTATCCGTTCGCATGGCTCGGCATCCTCGCCGACGCGGCGCCGTCGCTCGACGAGCTCGTCTACGCGCATCACGACAACGGCTTCGCACTGTTCTCGATGCGCTCGCCGACGGTCACGCGCCTCTACCTGCAATGCAAGCCCGACGAAGACCTCGCCGAATGGTCCGACGCGCGGATCTGGGACGAACTGCACACGCGCTTCTCGAACGACACCGGCTGGACGCCGACCGAGGGCCGGATCACGCAGAAGAGCGTGACGCCGATGCGCAGCTTCGTGTCGGAGACGATGCAGCACGGCCGCCTGTTCCTCGCGGGCGACGCCGCGCACATCGTGCCGCCGACCGGCGCGAAGGGGATGAACCTCGCGGTGGCCGACGTCCGCGCGCTGTCCCGCGCGCTCGGAGCGCGCTACCGCAACGGCGACGCGACGCCGCTCGAGCGCTATTCGGCGACCTGTCTCGAACGCGTGTGGCGCGCCGAGCATTTCTCGTACTTCATGACGAACATGTTGCACTCGTCGCCGGAGGACTCGCCGTTCGTCAATCGCCTGAAGTTTGCCGAGCTGAAGTACGTGACGCGCTCGCGGGCCGCCGCGCAGTCGCTCGCCGAAAACTACGTCGGCCTGCCGTTCGACGACCAGACACCCCCCGAGGGATCCCGCCTTGACAACGCGCTGTGCACGACTCTATGATCGGCGCATCGTTCGCTAATCGAATCTAGGTTCGAATGACGAACAAATGCCGAAGGTCGACGACGGCCTTCGACGCGGCACGCGACACGCGCGTGCCCCCTCGACAGGCCGCGCATCGTGCCGCGGGTTCGTATCAGGAAGAGACATGGTCAACAAGATTTTCGAATCGCTTCAATCGGCGGTCGCGGACGTTCACGACGGCGCGACCATCATGATCGGCGGTTTCGGCACGGCAGGCATGCCGTCCGAGCTGATCGACGCGCTGATCGAGCAGGGCGCGCGCGGCCTGACGATCGTCAACAACAACGCGGGCAACGGCGAGACGGGCCTCGCGGCGTTGCTCAAGGCGAAGCGGGTGCGCAAGATCATCTGCTCGTTCCCGCGCCAGAGCGACTCGCAGGTGTTCGACGCGCTGTACCGCGCGGGCGAGATCGAGCTGGAGCTCGTGCCGCAGGGCAACCTGGCGGAGCGGATCCGCGCGGCGGGCGCCGGCATCGGCGGCTTCTTCACGCCGACGGGCTTCGGCACGAAGCTGGCCGAAGGTAAGGAAACGCGCGTGATCGACGGCAAGTCGTATGTGTTCGAGACGCCGATCCACGCCGATTTCGCGCTGGTGAAGGCATACAAGGGCGATCGCTGGGGCAACCTCGTGTACCGCAAGACCGCGCGCAACTTCGGGCCGATCATGGCCAGCGCCGCGAAGGTCGCGATCGTGCAGGTGTCGGAAGTCGTGCCGCTCGGCGGGTTGAATCCGGAACACATCGTGACGCCGGGCATTTTCGTGCAGCGTGTCGTCGAAGTGCCGCAGGCCGCGCATGCGGCCGAGCTGGCCGCCGAACGTGCATCGCAAGCCGCCTGACAGCAGAGGAGACCCGACATGAAACGACTGACCCGCGATGAAATGGCCAAGCGCGTCGCCCAGGACATCCCCGAAGGCGCGTACGTGAACCTCGGCATCGGCGTGCCGACGCTGGTGGCGAACCACCTCGACCCGAGCAAGGAAATCTTCCTGCACAGCGAGAACGGCCTGCTCGGCATGGGCCCGGCGCCGGCGCCCGGCGAGGAAGACGACGAGCTGATCAACGCCGGCAAGCAGCACGTGACGCTGCTCACCGGCGGCGCGTATTTCCACCACTCGGATTCGTTCGCGATGATGCGCGGCGGCCACCTCGACTACTGCGTGCTCGGCGCGTTCCAGGTGTCGGCGAACGGCGACCTCGCGAACTGGCATACGGGCGCGCCCGACGCGATTCCGGCCGTCGGCGGCGCGATGGACCTCGCGATCGGCGCGAAGCAGGTGTTCGTGATGATGGAACATCTGACGAAGCAGGGCGAAAGCAAGATCGTCGCGCAGTGCTCGTATCCGGTCACCGGCGTGCAGTGCGTGAGCCGCATCTATACCGATCTCGCCGTGCTCGACGTGACGGCGGACGGCCTCGCGGTGAGCGAGATCTTCACCGACCTGTCGTTCGACGAATTGCAGAAGCTGACCGGCGTGCCGCTGATCGACGCGACGCGCAAGGCCGCGGCCTGAACGGCAAGCGTGCCGGCGCGTGCGATCGCGCGCACGCCGGCACGCTTGGGTAGACAATAGGCGCACGCCGTTTCCCCACTCTGATGCCATGCTCGAAGACAGCGCCCGCCTGACCTCCCTCATTTGCGGCACCGAGCCGCTCAACCGGATCTGGTCGCCGCGCGCGACGATCCAGCGGATGCTCGACGTCGAGGCCGCGCTCGCGCGTGCGCTCGCCGCGCGGCAGGTGATTCCCGCCGCCGCGGTCGCGCCGATCGAACGCGCGTGCGACGCCGGCCGGCTCGACGCCGACGCGCTCGCGCACGGCGCGGCGCTCGGCGGCAATCTCGCGATTCCGCTCGTCAAGCAGCTCACCGCCCAAGTCAAGGCCGACGACCCCGAGGCCGCGAAGTTCGTGCACTGGGGCGCGACGAGCCAGGACATCATCGATACCGCGACCGTGCTGCAACTGCGCGACACGCTCGACGTGCTCGAGCCGCTGCTCGACGAAGCGTGCGCGTCGCTCGCGACGCTCGCGCGCACGCATCGCGCGACACCGATGATCGGCCGCACGTGGCTGCAGCAGGCGCTGCCGATCACGCTCGGCCTGAAATTCGCGCAATGGCTCGACGCGCTGCTGCGCCATCGCGCGCGCTTCGCCGAATTGCGCGAGCGCGCGCTGGTGCTGCAGTTCGGCGGCGCCGCCGGCACGCTGGCGAGCCTGCGCGAGCAGGCGGCCGGCGTGAGCGCCGCGCTCGCGGCCGACCTGAAGCTCGCGCTGCCGGCCGTGCCGTGGCATACGCAGCGCGACCGCATCGCGGAAGCCGCGTCGTGCTTCGGGATGCTGACCGGCACCCTCGGCAAGATCGCGCGCGACGTGTCGCTGCAGATGCAGACCGAAGTGGGCGAGCTTGGCGAACCGGCGGCTGCCGGCAAGGGCGGCTCGTCGACGATGCCGCACAAGCGCAACCCCGTCGGCTGCGCGGCCGTGCTGACTGCCGCGGTGCGCGCGCCGAACCTCGTCGCGACCGTGTTTGCCGGGATGGTCCAGGAGCACGAGCGCGCGCTCGGCGGCTGGCAGGCCGAATGGGATGCGCTGCCCGATCTCGCGCGCCTGACCGGCGGCGCGCTCGCGCAGATCGCGCAGATCGTCGCGGGCCTCGACGTGAACACCGGACGCCTCGCCGCGAACCTCGACCTGACGCACGGGCTGATCCTCGGCGAAGCCGTGATGCTCGCGCTCGGCGACCGGATCGGCCGGCTCGATGCGCATCATGTCGTCGAGCATGCGTCGAAGGAAGCCGTGCGCACCGGCGCGACGCTGTTCGACGTGCTCGCCGCCGATCCGACCGTATCCGCCCATCTGTCGCGCGACGCGCTCGCGCGGCTGCTCGATCCCGCACATTATGTCGGCGAGGCGCAGGCCTACGTCGACGCCGTGCTCGCGCTGCACGCGGGCACGACACAACCAGGAGAACACTGATGCCTTTCGCCACTGTCAACGGCGTGAAACTGCATTACCGGATCGACCGTGCCGCGCGCGACGACGCGCCGTGGCTCGTCTTCTCGAACTCGCTCGGCGCCGACCTGCAGATGTGGGCACCGCAGATTCGCCCGCTCACGCAGCACTTCAACATCCTGCGCTACGACACGCGCGGCCACGGCCATTCCGAAGCGCCGGCCGGCTCGTACACGATCGACCAGCTCGCGGGCGACGTGATCGGCCTGCTCGACCACGTCGGCATCGATCGCGCGTACTTCTGCGGGATTTCGATGGGCGGCCTGACCGGCGCCGCGCTCGCCGCGCGCTTCCCGTCGCGCATCGTGCGCGCCGTGCTGTCGAACACCGCCGCGAAGATCGGCTCGCCCGAAGTGTGGGCGCCGCGCGCGCAAAAGGCACGTGCGGAAGGGATGGCCGCACTGGCCGACGCCGTGCTGCCGCGCTGGTTCACCGACGCGTTCGTCGATCGCGAGCCGCGCCTGTTCGACGCGATCCGCGACACGTTCGTGCATACCGACAAGGACGGTTACGCGGCGAACTGCGACGCGCTGAACGCGGCCGACCTGCGCGAGGAAGTGAAGGGCATCGCGCTGCCGGTGCTCGTCGTGACCGGCGCGAAGGACATGTCGACGCCGCCCGACCAGGGTCGTGCGCTGGCCGCCGCGATTCCCGGCGCGCGTCACGTCGAATTCGACGCCGCGCATATTTCGAACATCGAGTGCACCGACGGTTTCAACCGCGCGCTGCTCGACTTCCTGACCGCGTGAGGCACCGACGATGGACGACCAGCAACGTTACGAAGCGGGGATGAAGGTGCGGCGCGCGGTGCTCGGCGACGCGCACGTCGACCGCTCGATCCAGAACCGCACCGAAGTGACCGACGAATTCCAGAACCTGATCACGCGCTATGCGTGGGGCGAGATCTGGACGCGCGACGGCCTGCCGCGCCATACGCGCAGCCTGCTGACCATCGCGATGATGGTCGCGCTGAACCGCGGCGAGGAGCTCGCGCTGCACCTGCGCGCCGCGCGCAACAACGGCGTGACGCGCGACGAGATCAAGGAAGTGCTGCTGCAGACCGCGATCTACTGCGGCGTGCCGGCCGCGAACTCCGCGTTCCATCTCGCGGACAAGATCTTCAAGGAACAGGATGCGGCTCAATAACACGGCCGGCTCGCGCCGGACGTGACCCGATCGCGACGCCTGCCGCTGCCGGCAGGTGTCGACGACGCATGACGCGCCGGCGGCGAATCGGCGCGCAAACAAGGAAAGACGCGGCCATCAGGTCGCGTTGTTTACATAGGAGACTCGCGATGAATCGCGCACCCGTGGTCGATGTCCAGACCTTCATCAACGAGCAGCCGTTCGGCGGCTTTCAATGGCTCGTATTCCTGATGTGTTTCGTGATCGTGCTGCTCGACGGCTTCGATACGGCCGCGATCGGCTTCATCGCGCCGTCGCTGCTCGGCGAATGGAACCTCACCAAACCCGATCTTGCACCCGTGCTGAGCGCCGCGCTGTTTGGCCTTGCATGCGGCGCGCTCGTGTCGGGCCCGCTGTCCGATCGCCTCGGGCGCCGTTCGCTGCTGCTCAGCTCGGTGTTCCTGTTCGGCGCCGCGTGTTTCGCGTCCGCATTCTCGACGACCATCGGGCACCTGACGGTGCTGCGCTTCGTCACCGGCGTCGGCCTCGGTGCCGCGATGCCGAACGCGGTCACGATGATGGGCGAGTTCTGCCCGGACAAACGCCGCGCGACCGTGATCAACCTGATGTTCTGCGGCTTCCCGTTGGGCGCCGCGTTCGGCGGCTTTCTCGCCGCGTGGATGATCCCGCATTTCGGTTGGCGCAGCGTGCTGATGCTCGGCGGCGTGACGCCGCTGCTGCTCGGCGTGCTGTTGCTGCTGAAGATGCCCGAATCGGTGCGTTTCATGGTCGCGCAAGGCCAGAGCATCGACCGGATCCGCGCGACGCTTTCGCGGATCTCGCGTGACGCGCTGAACGCCGGCTCGTTCGCGATGACCGAATCCGCGCCGCAGACGGGCAGCAAGGGGATCGGTGTCGTGCTGTCGCGCTCGTACGTCGTCGGCTCGGTGATGCTGTGGCTCGCGTACTTCATGGGCCTCGTGATCTTCTACGCGTCGATCAACTGGATGCCGATCCTGCTGAAGGATGCCGGCCTCACGCCGAAGAGCGCGACGCTGATTTCCGCGCTGTTCCCGCTCGGCGGCGTCGGCGCGGTGCTGTGCGGCGTGCTGATGGACCGTTTCAACGCGAATCGCGTGATCGCCGTGTGCTACGCGCTGACCGCGATCAGCGTGTATGCGATCGGGCAGGCGGCCGGGAACGTCGGGCTGCTCGTGCTGGTCGTGTTCATCGCCGGCGTGCTGATGAACACCGCGCAATCGTCGATGCCGGCGCTTGCCGCCGCGTTCTATCCGACCGAAGGGCGCGGCACGGGCGTGGCGTGGATGCTCGGTGTCGGCCGCTTCGGCGGGATCGCCGGGTCGTTCCTCGTCGCCGAACTGACGCGCCGGCACTTCTCGTTCGCGGGCGTGTTCGCGACGATCGCGGTCGCGGGCTTGCTTGCGTGCCTTGCGTTGCTGATCAAGCAGATGGCGCGGCCGCACGGGGTCGCGCAACCGGGCGGCAAGATCGAGTCGCTCGGGCATTGAGCGGGATCGGGGCCGGGGCGATGCGCCGGCCTTTTGCGTGTTGCGATAGGTCGTGAGCCGGCCGACTCGCAACGACGGACCGGGCCGCTTTGGCGGCCCGTCGACTTTACGGCCGTCGCGCCGCTATTCTTCCGCGTCGTGTTCCTTGACGAAGTTGCGCAGATACGCGCGCAGCGCGGCCTCCTGGCTGCGATGATCGGCATGGTTCGCGGCGCCCATCTCTTCTTCCTCGCCGAACAGCGTGGGCGGCGCGCAGTACGTGCCCACTTCGATGTTTTCGCGCAGCACCCGGATCTCGTGCGTGAGCGGGTGGTACTCGGCGATCCAGTGCATGCCCTCGATGTGCTCGCCGGCTTTCAGCATTGGCTTCATCGGCAATCTCCATGCAGGGCAGCGGTGCAGCCGGCGAAGCGGCTGCACGCGCCCTTACCAAAAGGGTACGCCTGCATGGCGTGAAGCTCAACGGGGGCGCTTGTGAGCGCTTACTGCGGGAGCAGATGCGCGACGAGCGGATACAGCGACAGGATCAGCAGCACGGCCATCGTCACGTTGAAGATGCGCAGCGCGCGGCGGTTCGACAGGAAGCGGCGCAGGCCCTGGCCGAACGCGGCCCACAGGCTGATGCACGGAAAGCCGATCAGGATGAACACGACGGCCATCCACGCGGCGTTCATCCCGTAGTCGGCGGACAGGCGGATCGTCGTCGCGGCGGTCAGCACCATCATCCATGCCTTCGGATTGACCCACTGGAACGCGGCGGCTTCGAGGAACGTCATCGGCCGCGGCTTGGCGCCCTGCGCCTTCACTTCGCCCGATGTGCCGATGCGCCAAGCGAGGTACAGCAGGTACGCGACGCTCGCGATTTCCAGGATCGTGTACAGGGCCGGCACACGGCGGAACGCCTCGCCGAGACCGAACCCGACGCACAACATCAGGATCGCGACGCCGATGCTGATGCCGAACAGGTGCGGCATCGTGCGACGGAAACCGAAATTGACGCCGGAGGCGAGCAGCATCGTATTGTTCGGGCCGGGCGTGATCGACGTGACGAGCGCGAACAGCATGCCGGCGGGCAATGCGCTGACGGTGAGGAAGTCCATCGCGGATTCTCCATTCGTGTTCGGGACTGGGATGGAGCCAGTGTAGCGACGGTTTTCTGTACAGTACCGATACAGTTTGATGGATGGATGCCGGTACGGGGAGGGGGAGGTGCGGACTGGGGCGGAATCGCCGGATCGTGCTCGGGTTGCTGGTGGTGCGAATCGGTTGGCGTCGACGCTCGACGGCCGGGCCACCAGCCGACAGGTCGATCATGGGTTGGCTACACGCTCCGCTTCCATCACACGCAGCACCGGCCGGCCGTCGACGTCCTTCAGCGGAAAGTACGAGCGATGCGTGGCCGGATCGACAGCGACGACGTGTGCGTTCGGTCCGAGCCGGCCTTCGCCGAGTTTGACGACATCCGAGCCTCCGACGCCGAACATCGAAACGACGCCGGCTTCACCCGCGACATAGAGCACGTCCGACGCGGAATCGAACGCCAGCACGTCCGGCCCGCCACCGATATGAAACGCTCGAGCCACACGCCGCGCGCGCATATCGAAGACGAGAAGCGTGTCATTGTCCTCGCACGCGATGAAGGCGAGGCGGCTGCGCGGCTCGATCAGCAAACCGTGATTGCCTTTTGCACCGGGCAAGTCGAGACGGTCGACAATACGGTCCGTCGCCGGATCGATTTCGACGAGCTGACGACGCGTCTGGACGTTCACGAAGATGTGACGGGAGACCGGATCGTACTGCGTGTTGCCGGCCTCGCCGTCGAGCGGAATCGTCGCGACGCGCCGGTTGCTCCGGACGTCGATGACCGTTTCCGTTTTTCCGTATTCGTCGGATACGTACAGCTTGTGCACGTCGGCGGCATAGGCCATCCCGTCGGGATAATGCCCGCCCGGCACGCGCGCGACGATTTTCAGCGTCGCGGCGTCGATCGCGACGATTTCGTCGGACCCGGTCGCGGATGCGTAGATGCGCGACACCTCCGGCACGGCAAGCACGCCATGTACCGACGATACCGCCGTGATCCGTGCGATCACGCGTAATGCACGCGTATCGAAAGCAATCACTTCGTCGTCGCCGAGGTGGGCGATCATGAGCCGGTTGCGGGGTAAGTCCAGACTTGCGTAGTCGAGCCGGGTCGGTCTGCCCGGCAACGGAATGTCCGCGACGTGCTTCAGCGGCAGGGCGCCGATCGACGCATCGTCGCCTGCGGCGAAAGCCTGGTCAATCGACGGGCCCGACGCGCCGAACCCGCCGCACAGCGCGACGAGCAGGGGCAGGCTGCAGCGCCAGTGTCCGGCGTGCTTCATGATTTTCTCCCGCGACGGCCGCCGCCGCATTTGCGATGCGGCGTCGTCGTCGCTTTGCATGGTTCCCCGCTCGTTTGTTGTTCCACCGTGGTCGCCGCTTACCGCGGCCGCTCGTCGTTTGGTTCGACGTGCCGAAAAGCTGCGAGCAGCGTGAGGTCGTACGCGATCTTCAACACACCGCATGCGAGCAATGGCGCACCGAGCCAGCCGAGACCGAACAGGCCGCCGGCCAATGTCGGCGCGAGCGCGGCCGCGAGGCTGCGCGGGACGGATGTAAAGCTGGCCGCTGCCGGTCGCTCCGCCGGCGTGACGACCGCCATCACGTAGGCGGTTCGTGTCGGCACATCCATTTGCGAAAGCGCGCTGCGCATCAGCAGCAGCGTCAACGTCAGCGGCAACGTTGGCGCGAGGGCGGCGCCGATCAGGCAGATGCTCGACGGGATATGCGTGAACACCATCGTGTTCAGCAGGCCGATCCTGCGCGCCAACGGCGCGGCCGCGAGCTGCGAGCCGGCCGAAAGCAGGCCCGCCCAGAAGAAGAACCGGCCGGCGGCGACGATCGAGAGGCCGAAGCGCTGCATCAGCCACAGCGACAACAGCGAGTTGACGACGAGACCGCCCGCGAACGCGTCGACGCTGAACAGCATCGCCAGCCGGATGACGATCGGGCGCGACGGGCCGAGCGGCGGCGGCGCCTGCGTTGCGGCGTGCGTCTCCGGGCGCGGCAGTCGCCGATACAGCACGCAGACGACGATACCCGTCGCCGCATAGACCAGAAACATGCCGCGCATCGCGCTCAGCGTGGTGATTCCGGTATGTGATGCAACGAAGATCGGCAGGCCGGCCGCAAGGGATCCGACCGCCGCCGAAACGGCCCCGACGAGGCTGTATCGGGCAAACAACGCCGTGCGCGCGTCGCCGTCGGCTGCTTGCGCCAGACGCGACTGTTCGAGCGGCAGAAACAGGCTGACGTCGCCGGAGCTCGGATTGAGCGTGCCGGCGAAGGCGACGACGAACAGTGGCCACAATGCGGAGAAGCTCGCGAAGCCGATTCCCGTCGCTGCCATCAGCACCGCCGCGAGCGTCAGCATGCGGCGCTGCGTGAAGCGGCTCGCGAGCATGCCGACCGCGATCGTCGCGATTGCGGAACCCGCCAGCGTCGTGGTGCCGATCAGGCCGACATCCAGTTGCGAAAGCCCGAGCGACAGCAGATACGCGGGCAACAGCACGGCAATGAAGCCATCGCAGAAACCGCGCAGGCCGCGGCTCGCGAGGATGAGCCATGCGGCCTCGTCCACGCCCGCCGGCAGTATTCGGCTGGCGAGCGTCGACGCGCGTCGGCTGTCAGGCAGGGGCATCACGCCGGCACCACGCGTAAAGCGCATCGTCGATGAATCGCGCAATCAGCCATGGCCGTCTCCCCGCAGCGAGGCTCAATGATGGAGCAGCGGGTAGGCCACCAGCCCGATGAGCGCGGCAGCCGTGACGATGACCGGCTCCTGCAACTTCTTGAAACGCCACAGCAGCAGCACGGTACCGACGGCGAGCAGTGCGGTCGGCAGGTCGACGATCGAGCGTTTCGCGATGACGAGGACGGAGCCCGTGATTGCCCCGACGGCCGCGGCGGTGATTCCGTCCACGAACGCCTTGACGTCCGGGCGGTGCCCGTACTTCTTCACGTACGGCGCGGGAATGACGGTGAACAGATAGCAGGGCAGGAACGTGCCGAGCGCCGCGACGCATGCGCCGGGCAAGCCCGCCACGAGATACCCGATGAAGCCGACGGTGATCACGACGGGACCGGGCGTGATCATCGCGACCGCGACCGCATCGACGAACTGCTTGTCGTTGAGCCAGTGATGTTCGGTGACGACGCCGCCGTAGAGGAACGGCACGATCGCAAGCCCGGAGCCGAACACGAACGCGCCTGCCTTCGTGAAGAACGCGCCGATCTGAACGAGCTGCGGCAGATCGATGCCGCTCAGTATTCCGCTGGCGGCCGGCAGGTTGGCCGCGGCAACCGCATTCAGTCCGCCCCGGTGCAGCCACTTGGGCGGGGCGCGCCACAACCAGCCGACCAGGCCCGCGACGAGGAACAGCCACGCGATTTCCGATTCGGTGATGAAGGTCACGGCGGCGAGCGTCACGAAGATTGCCCAGAGCAGCTTGTCGTGGCCGACGGTTTTCGTCGTGAGCTTGTAGGCGCTCATCGCGATGATGCCGACCACCGCGGCGCCGACGCCGTAGAAGACGGCCTGCATCCAGGACAGCCCGCCGAAATGCGCGTACGCGAACCCGAGCGCGAGCACCATCAGAAACGACGGCAGCACGAACGCGAAGCCGACGAGTGTCGCACCGAGAATGCGGTAGTGAACGAAGCCGAGATAAATCGCGAGCTGGGCCGCCATCGGCCCCGGTGCGAGCTGGGCCAGCGTGAGCCCTTCCTTGTAGTCGGCCTCCGTGATCCAGCCGCGGCGCTCGACCAGGTCGCGACGCATGTAGCCCGCAAGCGCGACCGGCCCGCCGAAGCCGAACGTGCCGAGACGCAACATGTAGGCGACCAGCTCGCCGAGCGAGTAGGTCGGTTCGGTCGTGGCGATGGCAGTGGTCATGACCTGGCTCCGGTTTCGTTCTTTCCGCTCGACGAGAAATGCGCGTGCAGGGCGTCGAGCACGGCGCTCATTTGCTCGAGCAATTGATCGTCGTTCTCCGTGCGCTGGCGCGTGCCGGCCATCACGGCTTCGAAGCCGATCGCCTCGGGCGCCGCGGGGCCACCCACGTCGAGTGCGTGCACGATCTCGGCGAGCCGCGCGAGCGCAGGGCTTTTGTCGAGGCCGAAACTGGCCAGCAGCACCTCGAACGTCACGCGCTCGCCGACATGCGTGAACGTCGCACCGTCGAAATCGAAGCCCAGCGCGTCAGCGGGACAATCCGCCGGCGATGCGAGCCAGATGAAGCGGGCGCGTGCGTCGATGAAGCGGCGGATCAGCCACGCGCTGGCGACGCGATCGACCCACATCCGCTGCCGCGTCGCCCAGGTGCGGCCCTGATATTCGTCGATCGCCAGCGGGCGGATCGCGCGGTCCGCGGCGTGCGGCTCACCCGGCGACAGCACGGTGTCGACCAGCGCGGCGAAATCCTGCAGCGCGACTTCGGCGCGGGTGGCCGAGTCGCCCGGGAAATAGTCGATCGCGCGGATGGCGTCGAAATCCTTGCGCATGCGCCGCAGCAAACGTGTCAATTCCGTGGCCGACTGGCCGGCGAGGGTCTTGCGGGCGTCCGCAAGGGCCTGGATAAAGGCGGCGTCCTCCTCTCCGCGATCGAAGAGCGCGCGGAATTCCAGTTCCTGCTGCGCGTCCAGGCTCGGCGCGCGTAACAGGTGAGCCGTGCCGCCGCTTTCGGCGATCGACCCCGCGAGGTCGCGCAGCGTGCCCTCATGTTCTTCGGTGTACGGCAGCAGGTAGATGCCGTCGCGCAATACCGCACAGCCCTTCGCCTTCAGCGCGCGCCAGAACCGCATGCGGGCCGTTGCGTTTTCAGTCGGAAGGGTCAGAACGAGGAGCGACCAGGTGGAGATTGTGTTCATGTAGACAAATCTACATGAAAGTTGCGATTACTACAAAAATACTTCGCGCGATCGTCATGTGATGTCGCCCCCGTCTTGCGTTAGCCGGATCTATACCCCTCCCCCCTATATGGAAAGGCGATTTGAGGTATAGTCCCCCCCGCTATATGAAGGGACTACCATGAGCCACACCATCAAGGACAAGCAGAAGCTGCTGAACCGTGTCCGCCGCATCAAGGGACAGGTCGAAGCGATCGAACGCGCGCTGGAGGGCGAGCGCGGTTGCAACGAAATCCTCCGCCTCATCACGAGCGGCCGAGGCGCGATGAACGGCCTGCTCGCGGTCGTGCTCGAGGATCACATCCGCAGCCATCTGGTCGACGCCGAAGGGCACGACGAAGAAGGCAGTGCGACCGAGCAACTTATCGAAGTCGTACACAGCTACTTCAAGTAAACGGAGGCGCAATGAGCAATTTCAGCGATGACGCCTTCGGCGCAGGGCACGACCACATTTTTCTCGGCGCGGCGCACGAACAGAACGAACGCAGGACCTGGACGGTCATCGCGCTGTGCGCGGCGATGATGGTGGCCGAGATCGTCGGCGGGTCGCTGTTCGGCTCGCTGGCGCTGATCGCGGACGGCCTGCACATGTCGACGCACGCGGGCGCGATGCTGATCGCCGCGTTCGCCTATACCTATGCGCGCAAGCACGCGAACGATCCGCGCTTCGTGTTCGGCACGGGCAAGCTCGGCGACCTCGCCGGTTTCACGAGCGCGATCGTGCTCGCGATGATCGCGCTGCTGATCGGGTACGAAGCGGTCGCGCGTCTGCTCGCCCCGGTCCCGATCCATTTCGGCGAGGCGATTCCGATCGCGGTGGCCGGCTTGCTCGTCAACATCGCGAGCGTCTGGCTGCTGAGCGGCGATCATCATGGCCATAGCCACGGTCATGGCCACGGTCATCACCACGGGCACGACCATGGCGATCACGACGATCACGACCACGAAGAGGAAGCGCACCGGATCTTCGACCAGCAGGGCGCATTCGTCGTGTCGGTGTTCGAGGCGGGCGTCCCGCCGGTTTTCCGCATCGCGCCTGCGACGCACGAGACGACGCTCGTGGATGCGGGCGCCGTGTCGGTGACGACGATCCGCCCGGACGGCACGCGTCAGGTGTTCGCGATGCAAAGCCGCGATGGGTGTCTGGAGTCGACCGAAGCCATTCCCGAACCGCATGAATTCAAGGCGATCGTGCGCTTGAACGGCCGCGAACACGAACTGGCGTTCGAGGAGCACGATCATGGCGCGTCCGCGGCGGCGGCGCGCGATCACAACATCCGCTCCGCCTACATCCACGTGATCGCCGACGCCGCGGTTTCCGTGCTGACGATCGGCGGGCTGCTGCTCGCGCGTGCGTTCGGCTGGGTGTGGATGGATCCGCTGGCCGGCATCATCGGCGCGCTGGTGATCGCGAACTGGTCTTACGGCCTGATGCGCGACACGGGCGGCATCCTGCTCGACATGAGTTCGGATCGCCGTCTGGCGGACAAGGTGCGCGGCGCGATCGAAGGCGCAGGCGACCGCGTCGGCGACCTGCATGTGTGGCGGCTCGGGCCGGGGCACATGAGCGCGGTGGTGTCGGTGACGACGACCGATCCGGAGCGGGATGCGCGCTTCTATCACGGCGTGCTGCAGCGATTCAAGGACCTGTCGCACGTCACCGTCGAAGTCGTGCCCGCGACGCGAGGACGATAAGCATGGCGGTCAAGTCTCCCTGTGTGGACGTGTGCTCGTTCGACGGCCGCACCGGCTACTGCGTGGCATGCCTGCGAACGCGCGATGAAGCGCGCGGCTGGAAGAAGATGACGGATCACCGGCGTCATCAAATCGTGAACGACCGCGCGCGGCGGCATGCGAAACTGACGCGGGAAACGACCGACTGATCACGACACCATGAGCGCTCCGTCACCGACTGCCCGCAGACCTGCGATTCCACGGACCGTATGGGCCCTGGGCCTCGTGAGCCTGTTCATGGACCTGTCGTCCGAGCTGATCCATGCGTTGTTGCCGATCTACCTGGTGTCGACGATGGGCATGAGCGTCGCCGCGCTCGGCGTCCTCGAAGGGGCGGCCGAAGCGACGGCGATGATCGTCAAGGTGTTCTCCGGTGCGATCAGCGACTGGCTCGGGCGCCGCAAGGGGCTGCTGCTGGTCGGCTACGGGCTCGCGGCGCTGACCAAGCCGTTGTTTCCGCTGGCGTCCACGCCGGCCGTCGTCGTGGCGGCCCGTCTGCTCGACCGCGTCGGCAAGGGGATTCGCGGCGCGCCGCGCGACGCGCTGGTGGCCGACATCGCGCCGCCCGAAATCCGCGGCGCGTGCTTCGGCCTGCGTCAGTCGATGGATACCGTGGGCGCGATTTTCGGGCCGATGCTCGCGATCGTGCTGATGCTGTGGTTCGGCGATCGCATCCGGACCGTGCTGTGGTTTGCCGTGGTGCCGGCTTTCGTCGCGATCGCATTGATCGTCTTCGGCGTGCGGGAGCCCGAGCAGTCGAAACCGGACCGGCACTTTCGCTCGCCGCTGCGCTGGAACGCCTTGCGCGAGTTTCCCCGCAGCTATTGGTTCGTCGTCGCGGCCGGCGCGACGTTTACGCTCGCGCGCTTCAGCGAGGCGTTCCTGGTGCTGCGTGCGCAGCAGACGGGGCTCGATGCGGCGTGGATTCCGGCCGTGATGGTCGCGATGAGCGTGACCTATTCGCTGTCGGCCTGGCCGGTCGGCATCGTGTCGGACCGGCTCGATCGCCGCGTGCTGCTCGCGGCCGGCATGGTGTTGCTGATCGTGGCCGACCTGCTGCTCGGCATCGGCACGTCGACGCTCTCGATGTTCGCCGGCGTGGCCGTGTGGGGGCTGCACATGGGCTTCACGCAGGGCATCCTCGCCGCGATGGTGTCGGAAACCTCGCCGGCCACGCTGCGCGGCACCGCGTTCGGCGTATTCAACCTGGTGAGCGGCATCTGCATGCTGCTCGCGAGCACCATCGCCGGCGCGCTGTGGACGCATTTCGGCGCGTCGACCACGTTTCTCGCGGGCGCGGCGCTGGTCGTCGTGCCGCTGTGCCTGTGCCGGTTCATGCCGCGACCCGGCACGTCGCACGCGTGACGCGGCGCCGGCCGGGTCTGCCGACGTTCGGCGCAAGGCCGGGCTGACGACCGGGCACGACGGTGCCCGAAGAACGCACCCGCCTTGGCGGTCCGCCCGTCTCCGGCGCCGACCGGCGAAGGCCCGCCTCGCCTCCTTTCCGCACCGCGCATCGCCTGCTGCTTTCAGATTTGAAAGATTGTCCGGCGTTTGCGATAGAATGCCCCCCCTGTTCGCCGTGGCCATGCCCACGGACGGGCACCGGCACCCGAAGCGGCGCGCCGTGCGCGCGGACCACCGCTCTCATTTCGATGCCGGCGATCTCCCTGCCGTTGGAAACACAAGTTCTGTAATTTGGATTGCTAATGAAGAAGAAGCACAACATCACCAAGTACATCGTCATCGCGATGGTGCTTGGCATTGCCGTGGGCTACGCCTGTCATAGCGCGTTTCCCGACCCGAAAATGGCCAAGGAAGTCGCCGGCTACGTGTCGCTGCTGTCCGACGTGTTCCTGCGGCTGATCAAGATGATCATCGCGCCGCTGGTGTTCGCGACGCTGACGGTCGGCATCGCGCAGATGGGCGACAGCGGCTCGGTCGGTCGCGTGGGCGTGAAGGCGTTCGGCTGGTTCATCATCGCGTCGTTCACGTCGCTGCTGCTCGGCCTCGTGACCGCGACGATCCTGAAGCCGGGCAGCCACCTGAGCCTGCCGTTGCCTGCCGCCGACGCGGCGCTGAACCTGAAGACGGGCGCATTCACGCTGAAGGACTTCATCGTCCACCTGGTGCCGAAATCGATCGCCGAGGCGATGGCGAACAACGAGATCCTGCAGATTGTCGTGTTCTCGATCTTCTTCGGCACCGCGCTGTCCGCGCTCGGCGACGCCGGCAAGCGCCTGACCGGCGTGATCGACGACCTCGCCCAGGTCATGCTGAAGGTGACGGGCGCGGTGATGTGGTTCGCGCCGGTCGCCGTGTTTGCCGCGCTGGCGTCGACGATCACGACGGAAGGGCTCGGCATCCTGCTCACGTTCGCGAAGTTCATGGCGAGCTTCTACCTGGCGCTCGCGCTGCTGTGGGGCGTGCTGACGCTCGCCGGCGTGGCGTTCCTCGGCAAGCGCGCGTTCACGCTGATCCGCCTGATTCGCGAGCCGTTCCTGCTGTCGTTCGCGACGGCGAGTTCCGAAGCCGCGTATCCGAAGCTGCTCGACGCGCTCGACCGGTTCGGCGTGAATCGCAAGATTTCGAGCTTCGTGCTGCCGATCGGTTACTCGTTCAACCTCGACGGCTCGATGATGTACTGCACGTTCGCGGTGCTGTTCATCTCGCAGGTGTACGGGATCGACCTGCCGCTCGCCACGCAGATCACGATGCTGCTGATGCTGATGGTGACGTCGAAGGGGATGGCGGGCGTGCCGCGCGCGTCGCTCGTCGTGATCGCGGCGACGCTCAACCAGTTCCATCTGCCGGAAGCCGGGCTGCTGTTGATCATGGGCGTCGACATGTTCCTCGACATGGGCCGCTCGGCGACCAACGCCGTCGGCAATTCGATCGCGGCCGCGGTGGTCGCGAAGTGGGAAGGCCAGCTCGGCGAATCGCGCGACGACGCGGATTCGGACGGCGGCGGCGAGATCAAGCAGGTGAAGGTACGGGAGACGGCGTAGTCCGCGTGATTTCCCTGCTGTAAATGAAATGCGTCGGTCCGGATTCCACATGGATTCGGGCCGGCGCGATAACCGCGAGCGGTCATTCCTTTACCCGTCTTTACCCGCATCCGGCGATTTTCCCGATTCGCCGAAAAACCTTCCGCCATTTCCGATTCGCCGCATTCAACACCGCGGCGATATTCCCGCCATCGAAAGCTGCACGGCCCCGATAGCATACGCGAACGCGCAAGTGATCGTTCACTCTCGCGCAGTCGCGTGCCCAGCCTGCGCAAGCAGCCCGCAATTTTTTTCGATTTATATGACGCTATTCTCGGCGTTGCCGATTATCGAATGCACGCGCGATGTAATACCGACTGCACCGGGTGATTTAGCGGAAGTATTTACGCATTGCCGATTTTAAAACCATCCGGCTGCCCTTCATGTGAATGACTCCACCATTCAGGAGAGCATCAGCCATGGTTGCCAGAAAACCGATTCAGGCCGTGTTGCTCGCCGCCGCGATCGCCGCGATCGCGCCGGCCGGAAACGCGGCGAATACCACCGACTGGATCGCGAATACCTATGGCACGCTCGCCGCGCACGTCGGCAACGTCGCGCGCGCGATGTGGGTCGCGCCGGAAGGCGTGATCTACACGGCGTCGATGTGGGACGAGGACGAGGGCGGCGTCGCGATCTACCAGAACGGCAAGAGCGCCGGCTCGATCGGCTCGCACTCGGAATTCCAGGGCAGCGCGATCACGGGCAATGCGACGTCGCTGTTCGTCGCGCTGCAGCCCGGCAACGGATACGGCAGCGGCGCGGTCGGGCGCTACAACCGCGCCACGCGGTTCCGCGACAAGCTGATTCAGGTCACCGCGGCGACCAACCAGCCGCGTATCGACGTCGTCACCGGGCTCGCCACGGCCGGCTCGCTGCTCTATGCGAGCGATTTCTACGGCAATCGCGTGCGCGTGTTCACGACCGACGGCGTGTGGCAGCGCGACATCGGCGTGTCGGCACCCGGCGCGCTCGCGGTCGACGGTGCGGGGAACATCTGGGTCGCGCAGAAGAGCGCGGGTTCGATCGTCGAATTCAGTCCGGCCGGCGCGCCGCTGAACACGATCCGGCTGGCCGCCGGGTCGCAGCCGTCGGCGCTCTATTTCGACGCGGCGGCGGGGCAGCTGATGGTCGGCGACGAAGGGCCCGACATGAACATCAAGCGCTATGCCGTCTCGGGCCGGCCCGCGCTGGCCGGCACGTTCGGCGTGCCCGGCGGCTATCTCGACACGACGACGGGCATCAAGGGGCAGGTCGGCGCGAAGCGCTTCACCCGCATCGCCGGCATCGGCAAGGACACGGCCGGCAACCTCTACGTGCTCAACAACCCGTGGGGCGGCAGCTGGGACCTCGGCCGCAACGGCGCGACCGACATTCACGCGTACAGCAGCGCCGGCAGCCTGCGGTGGACGCTGCAGTCGCTCAACTTCGAAGGCATCGCCGCACCGGATCCGGTCACCGACGGCGCGCTGTTCTACAGCGGCACCCACGTCTACGGCGGCACCGCTGGCGGCACCTTCGTCGCGAACACCGTCGATCCGTTCGCGTATCCGTCGGACCCGCGCATCAACCTGAGCGACACGCAGCGCGACGAGCATTTCGGGCTGCTGACGTCGGTCGGCGCGAACCGGATACTCGTCGCGGCGGGGCAGAATCCGCCGGTTTACTACTTCTTCCACTTCAACGCGGCCAATGGCTACGTCGCGATTCCCGACGGGTCGATCCCCGGGCCCGCGTTCAACACGACCCGGCGCGTGTCGGCCGGCTTCAGCCTCGACGGCAAGGGCGGCGTCTGGGCCGGCCTCGACAAGACCGGCGCCATTTATCACTATCCGCTGACCGGTTTCGACGCGAGCGGCAAGCCTTCGTGGGGGCCGGGCGTGCCGACGCCGGTGCCGGCCAGCATCCAGCCGCTGACGCGCATCGTCTATCTCGCCGACAGCGACACGATGGTGCTCGCGCAGGGTGTGGTCGGCAGTACCGACTGGACGTCGATTGGCACGCGCATCGAGGTGTATCACGGCTGGAGCGCCGGCAACACGACGAAGCCGAATCCGGTGATCACGCTGCCGCACAGCGGCGCGAAGTCGATCGACGCGGCCGGCAACCACCTGTTCGTCGGCTACTGGTTCAGCAGCAGCGGGCCGCTGTGGCCGAACATCGACGCGTTCAACCTCGACACCGGCAATCTCGACACGACGCTCGTCAACGCGAGCCCCGCGACCGTGGATACCAGCAGCGCGATCGACGCGATGTACAGCGTGCGCGCGTACCGCCGCTCGAACGGCGAATACGTGGTGACGAAGAACAACGTGAAGGGAAACAGCATCACCGTTTATCGGTGGACGCCGTGACGGCGACGCATCGAACGTGACGATGACACCGCGATGGCTGTCATCGAAACGCCTTCGCTGTAACCATGTGTAATAAGCCGGCCCGCAACGGAGCCGGTCATCCGCTTGACATTGGGCGGCGATGTAATGCCGGCACGTCGGCGATCGCCGACGCAACGCACTCGATCGATTGGCACCGGCCCTCGCCACCGCGCGGCACGGGCAGACGAGGCCAGGATCATGCCGGACACGTCAGACGGTAATCGCCCCCACAGGTATAGAGGATTCCTATGAGAAATAGCCAGGTCAAGCGCGCGCTCCGACTCGGAGCCGTCATGTCGGCCGTGCTGCTTGCGTCGCACGCGCATGCGGAAGGTTTCAACGCCGCCGAGGCCACCCGCGTGCCGAGCGGTCAGTTCGTCACGCCGCTCGCCGTGCGCGGCGCGGTCCAGCAATTCCTGAATCCGGGGTTGCCGGCCTATCCGCATTTCGTCGCGGGGGAAGCCGTGCGCTCGCAATTGAGCCCGGACGGCAAGACGCTGGCGATCATCACCGCCGGCCAGAACTCGCTGTACAAACCGGACGGTTCGGTCGACACCGCGGCCTCGACGCAATTCATCTTCCTGTACGACGTCGCCGGCGCGAACAAGACGCGCCCGATGCTCAGGCAGGTGCTTCAGCAGACCAATGCGTTCGTCGGCCTGGCGTTTTCGCATGACGGCAGCAAGCTCTATGCGACCGGCGGCAGCGACGATGCGGTCTACGTCTATGCGCAGCAGGGCGGCGCGTGGGCGCTGTCGACGACGATCGCGCTCGGCCACGCGGGCAAGGGCGTCGGCATCCGCGTGCAGCCGAACGCGGCCGGGCTCGCGTTGTCGGCCGACGGCAAGACGCTCGTCGTCGCGAACAACTACAACGATTCGATCAGCGTGATCGACACCGCGACCAACGACGTGCGTTACGAGCACGACCTGCGTCCGTTCTTCTCCGGCAACGAAGGTCGCAGCGGCGACGCCGGCGGCACGTTCCCGTTCGCGGTCGTGATGAAGGGCAACGGCATCGCGTACGTGTCGTCGGATCGCGATCGCGAGATCGTCGCGATCGACGTGTCGTCGCCGTCTCGCGGCCGGCTGATCAAGCGCATCAAGCTGGACGGCAACGCGCTCGGCATGACGCTCGACGCGTCGCAATCGCGGCTGTTCGTCGCGCAGGACAATGCCGACCAGGTCGCGGTGATCGACACGAACGCCAACGCGATCGTGGCCCGGATCGACGCGCGCGCGCCGGCGGGCGTGCTCGCGCATGGCCAGGCGCATACGGGCGCGGCGACGTATGCGGTCACGCTGTCGCGCGATGGCCGCACGCTTTATGCGACCAACGCCGGCGCGAACGAAATCGCCGTCATCCCGCTCGTCGGCGAGCGCGCGTATCGCGTCACCGGCCTGATTCCGACCGCGTTCGAGCCGCACGACGTGACGTTCAGCGTCGACGGCACGTGGATGTACGTGGTGAACGGCAAGAGCACGACCGGCCCGAACCCCGGCCACCTGTTCGGCGCGACCCCCGCGGAGGCCGCCGCGTCGCGCGCATCGAACGAATACCAGTTCCAGCTCGAGCGCGCGTCGCTCGTGAGCGCGCCGGTGCCGGCCGTCAACGAGCTGCCAACGCTGACGCAGCAGGCCGCGCGCAACAACTTCTATCGCCCGGACGACAACGACAGGGACAACGAAGTGATGGGCTTTCTGCGCCGTCACATCAAGCACGTGATCTACGTCGTCAAGGAAAACCGCACGTTCGACCAGGTGCTCGGCGACATCGGCAACGGCGCCAACGGCGATCCGAAGCTGGCTCAGTTCGGCCGCAACATCACGCCGAACTTCCATCGTCTGGCGAGCCAGTTCGTGACGCTCGACAACTTCATGAACCCGGGCGACGGCAGCATGGACGGCTGGTCGTGGGCGCTGCAGGGGCGCGTCACCAACACGGAGACGATCACCCAGCAGATCAACTACGCGGCGGTCAATCGCGGCCTGTCGTACGAGAGCGAGGGCACGAACCGCAACGTGCCGGTCAACTGGGAGTCGGTGCAGCAACGCGATGCGGCGGCCGGGCCGGCCGGCACCACGAACTACAGCAACGCGGCCGCCAGCCTGCCGGGCGGCGCGGCGAACCTGCTGCCCGGCACCGGCAACCATGCGTCGTCCGATGCGCCGTTCGGCCGCCAGCGCGGCTACATCTTCGACGCGGTGCTCGCCGGCGGCGGCACCGTCCGCAACTACGGCTTCCTCGTGAACAACATCGGCAGCATCGGCACGGCGGCGAACCCGATCGTCGATCCGCGCGCGGCCGGCGTCGTTCAGGTCGCCGCGCTCGACCCGCGGCTGGCGTCGATGACCGACGTGTATTTCCGCGGTTTCGACCAGACGTATCCGGACCAATGGCGCCTCAACGAGTGGAAACGCGAGTTCGACCAGTACGTCGCGAGCGGCAACCTGCCGACGCTGTCGCTGGTGCGCCTGTCGCACGATCACATGGGGGCGTTCGGCACGGCGTTCGCCGGCGTGAACACGCCGGAGACGCAGCAGGCGGACAACGATCTGGCGGTTGGCCGGCTGGTCGAGGCCGTCGCGAAGAGTCCGTATGCGAACGACACGCTGATCGTCGTGACCGAGGACGACGTGCAGGACGGCCCCGACCACGTGGATTCGCATCGCGGGCCCGCGTATATCGTCGGGCCGTACGTGAAGCAGGGTGCGGTGATCCGGACGCGCTACAGCCAGGTCAATGCGCTGCGCACCATCGAGGACGTGCTCGGCACGCAGCACATGAACCTGAACACCGCGTACCAGCGGCCGATGACCGACGTGTTCGACGTGCACGGCCCCGCGTCGTGGACTTACACGGCCGTCGCGTCGACGGCGCTGAAGGGCACCGGGTTGCGGCTGGCCGAAGGGGCGGGCGAGAACGCGCTGCAATACGCGGCGGGGCCGGACGTCACGCCGAAGCATGATGCGGCGTACTGGGCGAAGGTCACGGCGAAGTTCGACTTCGACGATGCCGACGAGGTGCCGGCCGATCAGTTCAACCGCGTGCTGTGGAAAGGGATGATGGGCGCGCAGCCGTATCCGAAGCTCAGGGGCGTGACGCAGAAGGTGGCGAGCCGCGACGACGACTGATCGTACTGCCGCTCGGTATGGATGCGGGCCCTCCAGTCGGGAGGGCCCGTTTTTTTACACCATCAAAAGAAAAGCCGGATCGATACTTTTTGCTCAGGATCCGTCGTGCGATGCACAAAATGTGTCGGTCGATGGCGGCGCGGGCCGCAGGTGCGCGGCGCGAGACGCGGACAGCCGCGCAAGCGGAGGCCGCATGCACAATGCGCAGGCCGCTGCGTGCGCAACATGCGGTGAAGGAGTTCGCCGTCGACTGTCGGCCGGTTGCGTGGCCGCCGATGCCGGGTTGGCATTCATCGCCGGCTTTTGTAAAGAAGCCACGGCGGCGCGATCGAACGACGCGTGCCCGTTCAACCGGCACGCGCCATCACACTCAAATGTGGCCCAGCAGCACCAGTATCACGACGATGACGACGATCAGCCCGAGGGAGCTCGATGGCCAGTAACCCCAGCTTCGACTGTGCGGCCATGCAGGAAATGCTCCGATCAACAGCAGAATCAGAACGATGATAAGGATTGTACCGAGCATCGCACCCCTCCTGAACGTGTTCGACATAACGGTGCCTGCGGGCGCAATTCCCGTGCCGCCAGGCACGGCCGTCGGCGCGAGCAGGCGACAGCGCACCGTTCGAATACCGTGAATTCATGCGATGAATACCGTCCGATTCAGAAAATAAATTTCAAAAATGCAAACCCGGTCGCTATGCTGATCCATCGGTTTCCCCCTCAGGCGGGCATGCAATGGCTGAACTTTTTCTGGTGCGGCACGGGCAGGCGTCGTTCGGCACGGACGATTACGACCGGCTGTCCGCGGCCGGCGACCAGCAGGGCGTCTGGCTTGGCGAGTACTTCGCGCGGCAGGGCCTGACGTTCGACCGCGTGATCTGCGGCACGATGAACCGGCATGCGCAGACGGTCGATGCGATCCTGCGCGGGATGGGCGGCGAAGGCGCGCAGGTCGACCGCCATCCCGGCCTGAACGAATACGACTTCCACGGGCTGTTCGCGGCAGCGGCGAACGACTATCCGGAGATCGCGCGGCTCGCGGCCGGCTCGATGAAGGAATACTTTCGCGCGCTGCGGCAGGTGCTGCACCTGTGGGCCGACGACAAGCTCGGCGACACCGCGCCCGAAACCTGGGCGCATTTCCAGCAACGCGTCGCCGACGCCCGCGCCGCGATCCGCCAGGGCGGCAGCCAGCGCGTGCTCGCGGTGAGTTCCGGCGGCCCGATCGCGGTGACCGTGCAGCAGGTGCTCGCCGCACCGGCGTCGAGCGCGATCGCGCTGAACCTGCAGATCCGCAACAGCAGTCTTTCGCAGTTTTTCTTCAACGCCGAAGCGTTCCACCTGGCGTCGTTCAACGGCATTCCACATTTAGAGGATTCCGAACGACATGCGTGGCGAACCTACGGCTGACCCCCCACGAACGATCGCGACGATGACGAACCCTTCCCAGCCCCTCGACGTAGCTCGCCTCACGCGCTATCTGGAAGCGCACGTGCCGGGATTCGAAGGCCCGCTCGACATGGAGAAGTTTGCCGGCGGCCAGTCGAACCCGACCTTCCTGCTGCACGCGAAGAGCGGCCGCTACGTGCTGCGCCGCCAGCCGCCCGGCGAGCTGCTGAAATCCGCGCATGCGGTCGATCGAGAATTCCGCGTGCTGAGCGCGCTGTCGGGCACCGCGGTGCCGGTCGCGCACCCGTATCACCTCTGCGAAGACCGCGACGTGATCGGCAGCCTGTTCTACGTAATGAGCTTCGAGGACGGCCGGATCTTCTGGGATCCGGCGCTGCCGGAGTTGCCGAAGGCCGATCGCGCGATCTGCTACGACGCGCTGCTGCGCACGCTGGCCGCGCTGCACGACGTGGACGTCGACGCGGTGGGCCTCGCCGACTACGGCCGCCCCGGCAACTACTTCGAGCGACAGATCGGCGTGTGGACGAAGCAGTATCGCGCGGCGGAAACGGAGCGCCTCGACGCGATGGAGACGCTGATCGACTGGCTGCCGAAAGCCTGCCCCGAGGACACCGGCCGGCCCGCGCTGGTGCACGGCGATTTCCGGATCGACAACCTGATGTTCGCGCGCGACGAGTATCGCGCGCAGGCCGTGCTCGACTG
The DNA here is from genome assembly GCF_001521935.1 of Burkholderia sp. RF7-non_BP4. NCBI lineage: Bacteria > Pseudomonadati > Pseudomonadota > Betaproteobacteria > Burkholderiales > Burkholderiaceae > Burkholderia > Burkholderia sp. RF7-non_BP4. The sequence continues at coordinate 54,968 of NZ_LOTA01000076.1, forward strand.
GGAACTGTCGACGCTCGGCAACCCGCTCGCCGATCTCGCGTATTTCTGCATGTGCCTGCGCCTGCCGTCGGGCGGTCAGGTGCGCGGGCTCGCGGGCCAGGATCGTGCCGAACTCGGCATTCCCGACGAAGCGGCGCTCGTCGCGCGCTACTGCGAACTGCGCGGGATCGCGCCGATCCGCGACTGGCATTTCTATCTCGCGTTCAGTTTCTTCCGGCTCGCGGCGATCGCGCAGGGCGTGAAGGCACGCGCGTTGCAGGGCAACGCGTCGAGCGAGCAGGCGCTGCGCGTGGGCGCGATGGCCGGCCGGCTGGCCGAAATGGCGGTCGACGTGATCGGTGCGCATCGCTGACATCGCCACGCGGCGGCACGAAAAACATCAATGGAGGAGCACAGCAACATGGCAACGAATCTGTTCGACCTGACGGGCAAGATCGCGCTGGTGACGGGCGCGAGCCGCGGCATCGGCGAGGAAATCGCGAAGCTGCTCGCGGCGCAGGGCGCGCACGTGATCGTGTCGAGCCGCAAGCTCGGCGATTGCCAGGCGGTCGCGGACGCGATCGTCGCGGCGGGCGGTCGCGCGGAAGCGCTGGCGTGCCACGTCGGGCGGCTGGAGGACATCGCCGCGACCTTCGAGACGATCCGCGGCAAGCACGGCCGGCTCGACATCCTCGTGAACAACGCGGCCGCGAATCCGTATTTCGGGCACATCCTCGATACGGATCTCGCCGCGTATGAAAAGACCGTCGACGTGAACATCCGCGGCTACTTCTTCATGTCGGTCGAGGCCGGCAAGATGATGAAGGCGCAGGGCGGCGGCGCGATCGTCAACACCGCGTCGGTGAACGCGCTGCAGCCGGGCGACCGTCAGGGCATCTACTCGATCACGAAGGCCGCGGTCGTCAACATGACGAAGGCGTTCGCGAAGGAATGCGGGCCGTTCGGCATCCGCGTGAACGCGCTGCTGCCGGGTCTCACGAAGACGAAGTTCGCGGGCGCGCTGTTCGCCGACAAGGACATCTACGAAACCTGGATGGCGAAGATTCCGCTGCGCCGTCACGCGGAGCCGCGCGAGATGGCCGGCACGGTGCTGTATCTCGTGTCGGACGCGGCGAGCTACACGAACGGCGAGTGCATCGTCGTCGACGGCGGCCTGACGATCTGAGCGCGCGATGAAACTCGACAGCTACGCCGGGCAGGCCGTGATGATCACTGGCGCCGCGAGCGGCTTCGGCGCGCTGCTCGCGAGCGAGCTGGCCGCGATGGGCGCGCGGCTCGCGCTCGGCGACCTGAACGAGGCCGCGCTCGAACGCGTGGCCGCGCCGCTGCGCGCGGCCGGCGCCGACGTGATCGCGCAGCGCTGCGACGTGCGCATCGAAGCGGAGGTCGCGGCGCTGGTGCAGGCGGCGGTCGCGCGCTTCGGGCGGCTCGACGTCGGCATCAACAACGCGGGCATCGCCCCGCCGCTGAAGGCGCTGATCGAGACCGAGGAAGCCGATCTCGACCTGAGCTTCGCGGTGAACGCGAAGGGCGTGTTCTTCGGAATGAAGCACCAGATTCGCCAGATGCTCGCGCAGCGCGAAGGCGTGATCCTGAACGTCGCGTCGATGGCCGGGCTCGGCGGCGCACCGAAGCTGGCCGCGTACGCGGCGTCGAAGCACGCCGTGGTCGGGCTCACGAAGACGGCCGCGCTCGAATACGCGCGGCACGGCATTCGCGTGAACGCGGTGTGCCCGTTCTACAGCACGACGCCGATGGTCACCGACAGCGACATCGGCGATCGCCAGGATTTTCTCGCACAGGGCTCGCCGATGAAACGGCTCGGCCGCCCCGAGGAAATCGTCGCGACGATGCTCACGCTGTGCGCGAAGGAAAACACCTATCTGACCGGGCAGGCCGTCGCCATCGACGGCGGTGTGTCGGCCTTCTGAACCGAACGAACGGAACACGAAAATCTCGAGGAGTCGATCATGGACTTTGGCTACACCCCGAAAGTGGAAGAACTGCGCGAGCGCGTGCGCGCGTTCATGGACGCGCACATCGTGCCGCGCATCCGGCAGTGGAACGAGGAAGTGCATGCGGGGCAGTATCCCGTGTCGTTCATGGAGGCGCTGAAGGCGCGCGCGAAGGCCGAAGGGCTGTGGAACCTGTTCCTGCCGCACCTGAAGGACGACGAGCCGGGCACCGGGCTGACGAATCTCGAATACGCGCCGCTCGCCGAGATCATGGGGCGCGTGGGCTGGGCGTCGGAGGTGTTCAACTGCAACGCGCCGGACACCGGCAACATGGAGCTGCTGCACATGTTCGCGACGCCCGAGCAGCGCGAACAGTGGCTGCTGCCGCTCTTGCGCGGCGAGATCCGTTCGGCGTTCGCGATGACGGAGCCCGACGTCGCGTCGTCGGATGCGACCAACATCACGACGCGCATCGAGCGCGTGGGCGACGAATACGTGATCAACGGCCGCAAGTGGTTCATCACGAACGCCGCGCATCCGAATTGCAGGATCTTCATCGTGATGGGCAAGACCGATCCCGACGCGGAATCGCACCGGCAGCAGAGCATGATCCTCGTGCCGCGCGACACGCCGGGCGTGACGGTCGTGCGCAACATCACGGTGGTCAATCATTACGCGCCCGAAGGGCACTGCGAGATCACGTTCGACAACGTGCGCGTGCCGGCGCGCAACCTGCTCGGCGACGAAGGCAGCGGCTTCGCGCTCGCACAGGCGCGCCTCGGGCCGGGCCGGATTCACCACTGCATGCGTTCGATCGGCGCGGCCGAACTCGCGCTGGAACTGATGATCGACCGCGCGCAGTCGCGCGAGGCGTTCGGCAAGCCGCTGAACCGGCACGGCACGATCGGCGAATGGATCGCGCGCTCGCGCATCGAGATCGATCAGGCGCGCCTGCTGGTGCTGAAGGCCGCATGGATGATCGACAAGGTCGGCGCGAAGGCGGCGCGCAAGGAAATCTCGATGATCAAGGCGCTCGTGCCGACCGTCTACACGGACGTGTGCGACCGCGCGATGCAGGTGTTCGGCGCGATGGGCCTGAGCCCCGATACGCCGCTCGCCGACCTGTGGACCTGGGGCCGCGCGCTGCGCTTCGCGGACGGCCCGGACGAGGTGCATCTGCAGGCGATCGCGCGCATGGAAATCAAGGACGCCGTGCGCGGTTCGACCGAGCCGTACCTGACGCGGCCGCCGCGCGGTTGAGCCGCGCGCCGCGCGGGGAGGCGACGTGGCGGAGCGGGAGACGCATGCCGTATTAAGATGCCGGCAAGGAGATCCGGCGATGCGCCTTTCGAAGATTGATCTGAACCTGTTCGTCGTATTCGAGGCGATCTACAACAAGCGCAACCTGACGCGCGCGGCCGAGGTGCTGAACCTCACGCAGCCGGCCGTCAGCAACGCGCTGGCGCGGCTGCGCAAGACGCTGAACGACCCGCTGTTCGTCAGCACGCCGGCCGGGATGATGCCGACGCCGATGGCCGAGAACATCGTCGGCCGCGTGCGCGAGGCGCTGCAACTGCTCGATTCGAGCGCGCACGAAGGCGACGTGTTCGATCCCGCTTCGTCGGAGCGCGTGTTCCGGCTCAGCATGAGCGACTTGACCGAGGCGCTGCTGCTGCCCGCGCTCGGTGAACTGCTGCAGACGCATGCGCCCGGCATGCACGTGCGCAGCTACACGATGGATCGCCGCGAAGTGGCGACCGCGCTCGCGAACGGCTCCGTCGACATCGCGATCGACGCGCCGCTGATCGGCGATCCGCACCTGCACCAGGCGCTGCTCGTGCGCGACCGCTACGCGTGCATGATCCGCGACGATCACCCGTTCAAGGGCGACACGCTGACCATGGACGACTACCTGTCGATGGGGCACATCCACGTGTCGAGCCGCCGCAAGGGCAGCGGGCACGTCGACGCGGAGCTGACGCGCCTCGGGCTGCGCCGCAATATCCAGATGCGCGTGCAGCACTACATGGTCGCGCCGCTGATCGCGATGCGCGGCGATCTCGCGCTGACGGCGCCGCTCAGGCTGCTGAAGCGTTACCCGGCGCGGATTCTCGAACTGCCGTTCGAGATGCCGGCGCTCGAATACTTCTGCTACTGGCATCGCAGCGCCGATCAGGATCAGGGCAGTCGGTGGCTGCGTGAGCAGTTGATGATGCTGATGGGCGGGATGGGCGAGCCGCAGTGAAGGGCGCGGCGTGCGCCCGCGCGTGCCGGCTCAATACGAATCGTCGTCGAAGCGCGACGATGCGGGCCGGCGCTTCATGTCCTTCACCCAGGCCCTGACCTGATCCGGATCCTCGAATTCGCGCAGCGCGACGGTCAGGTCCTGGTTGCTGCGCTGCATGCCGGCGATGTCGCGCGCGAGCATGCGCAGGACCGTATCGGGCGCGACCTTGGTGGACGACGCGATGCCGTAGCTCCGCCGAAAATCGTTCTCGACGTGCCGGATCTCCTGATCGAGTTCGCGCAGTTGTTCCTCGAGGATGCCGTTGTAGCGCGCGAGCCGCGCTTCGCCGAGGCCGTCGATCGTGCGCCGATCGATCTGCTCGATCTCCAGCTGCAGTTCCAGCAGCTGCAGCAGGTTGCCCTTCTCGTAAGCGCGGTTGACTCGCTGCATCAGCGCGGTCTTGCGTTGCTGTTCCTGCGGATCGGTTTCGCGATCGGGATGCAGCGCGCTCGCGAGCTTGCGATAGATCTCGCGGATCGATTTGCTCGATTCGGCCTGCTCGGCCTCGATCCTGGCCTGCGCGGCCGACTGCTTCGGCGATTTCTTGCGTTTTGCGCGCTGGGCCTCGCGGGCCGCGTGAGCGGCCATGTCGCGCTCGAACTGTGCGTCGAGTTCGGCCTGCATCCGTTCGGCGAGTTCGTCGGGCGACAGTGAGTCGAGATCCTCGGCCGGTTGCGATTGCGGTTGGGGCTCCCGTTCCGGTTCCCGTTCCGTCGCCTCGGGCTCGGCCGCCACGTTGCCGACGCGCGCCGATTCGGCGTGCCGGTTGAAAATGACCTTCAACGCTGCGTCGTCGCTGACGTTCAGCAGGTCGCGCGCCATGTCGGCGATCAGGTCGGACAGCGTGCGCTGCTCGGCCTTGCTCAAGCCTTTTCGCAGGAACGTGTCGTCGAGCAGATGAATCAGCCGGATCCGCAGCGCCGTCGCTTCCTGTTCGAGCGGCAACAGCCCGTCGACGAACTTCTTCTGGAACGCCGGCATCACGGCTTCCCACGCGCCGAGCCGCTCGCGCCGCTTTTCGATGTGCTCGACGAGCGTATTGAAGGTTTGCTGGGCTTTCGACAGGCTGGCTGTCTCGTGACCGGGCGCGATGGCGACCGCGGCACCGCGACGTGCGGTCATGATGAATCTCCTCCGGCCGCGGCAAGGGGGCGCGGCAGGCCGGTATTTTAGCCGGCATCTCCGTGGCAGGCGGCGGGACGGACGGCTCGGGGAGCCGTGCACGCCGCGCGGCAAGCTCAGAACAACTGCCCCTGCCCCGAGATCACGCGTTCGAAATCGTCGCGCAGGAACGGCAGGATCGCATCGGCGACCGGCTGCAACTGACGGCTCACGTAGAACGCGTAGTCGATCGGCGAGCGCATCGTCTCGAGCGGCTCCGGGCCGGCCGTCGTCATCACGTAGCTGATCCAGCCGCCGCGCTGGTATTGCAGCGGCCGGCCGCGCGCCTGGTTGAATTCGTCGGCGATCCGCGCGGCGCGCACGTGCGGCGGCACGTTGCGCTGGTATTCGCTCAACGGCCGGCGCACGCGCTTGCGGTAGATGAGTTGCGCGTCGTATTCGCCGGCCAGCGTGCGGCGCACGTAGTCGCGAATGAAATCCTGGTACGGCTCGCGCTTGAACACGCGCCGGTACAGTTCGCGCTGGAATGCCTGCGCGAGCGGCGTCCAGTCGGTGCGCACCGTTTCGAGCCCCTTGAACACGAGGTCCTCGCCGCCGTTCGCCGCGAGCGCGAGGCCCGCATAGCGCTTCTTGCTGCCTTCTTCCGCGCCACGCACGGTCGGCATCAGGAAGCGCCGGTAATGCCGCTCGTACTGCAGTTCGAGCGCGCTTTCCAGCCCGAAGCGATCGCGCAGGTGCGCCTGCCACCAGCGGTTCACGTGGTCGACGAGCGCGCGGCCCTTGGCGGCGGCCGCGTCGTCGTCGTGCTCGCGCCCGAGCCAGACGAAGGTCGAATCGGTATCGCCGTAGATGACTTCGTAGCCCTGCGCCTCGATCAGCTCGCGCGTGCGATGCATGATCTCGTGGCCGCGCATCGTGATCGACGACGCGAGGCGCGGATCGAAGAACCGGCAGCCGGTCGAACCGAGCACGCCGTAGAACGAATTCATGATGATCTTCAGCGCCTGCGACAGCGGCGCGTTGCGCTGGCGTTTCGCTTCGTCGCGGCCTTCCGACACGCGCCGCACGATGTCGGGCAGGCAATGCGCGGTGCGCGAGAAGCGCGCGCCGAGAAAGCCCGGCACCGACGTGTCGTCGCCCGGATGCGCGAGCCCCTCGATCAACCCGACCGGGTCGATCAGGAACGTGCGGATGATCGACGGATAAAGGCTCTTGTAATCGAATACGAGCACCGAGTCGTACAGCCCGGGCCGCGAATCCATCACGAAGCCGCCGGGGCTGTTCTGGCCCGTCACGTCGCCGAGGTTCGGCGCGACGTAGCCGAGCCGGTGCATGCGCGGCAGGTACAGGTGCGTGAACGCGGCGACCGAGCCGCCGGTGCGATCGGCCGCGAGGCCCGTGACGGTCGCGCGTTCGAGCGCGAAGGACAGCAGGTCGGCCTTGTCGAAGATGCGCGTGACGAGTTCGCAGTCCTTCAGGTTGTAGCGCGCGAGCGCGGGTTTGTCGTGATCGAAGCGGCGCTGGATCTCGTCCATCCGCTGATACGGGTTGTCGATCGACTTGCCTTCGCCGAGCAGCGACTGCGACACGTATTCGAGGCTGAACGACGGGAACGTCCACGTCGCCGATTTCAGCATGTCGATGCCGTCGAGGATCAGGCGGCCGGCCGCGCCCGCGAAGAAATGGTCGGGCTGCTGGCCGTGCGCGCGCCACTCGAGCACGCTGCCGCCGCGGCCGAGCTTCAGCGGCACGCCGTATTGCTCCGAATGCGCATGGAGGATGCGCAGGTCGAACTGCACGAGGTTCCAGCCGATCACCGCATCGGGATCGTGTTCATCGAACCAGTCGTTGAGGCGTGTGAGGATCTCGGCCCGGCTGTCGCAGTAGTCGAGGCGGAAGTCGATGGCCGGCGCGTCGCCGTTCGGCGGGCCGAGCATGTAGACCTGTCGCTGTCCGCAGCCTTCGAGCGCGATCGAATACAACTCGCCGTGGACGCTCGTCTCGATGTCGAGCGACACGCAGCGCAGTGCCGGCCGATAGTCGGTCGCGGGTTTCAGTTCGGCGTCGGTCAGCGTGCCGTCGCGGCCGGCCGTGCCGCGAAACAGCACGGGTGCGGTGATGAAGCGCTCCATCGCGTAGCGATCGGGCGGCTGCACGTCGGCTTCGTAGACGTCGACGCCGGCCGCGGCGAGGCGTTTCTGGAGGCCGGACAGGTGGCGGTAGCGACGGCAGTAGAGGCCGGCCACCGCGCGCTGCCGGAAGTCGCGCAGCGCGAGCGGGCGCAGTTCGGCATCGCGTTCGCCGGCGAGCGTGCGTTCGGCGAGCGCCTGCTGCTCGGCCGGCACGAACGCGACGGCTTCCTGCGGGCGCAGCCGCACGCGGCGCGGTCCGTGTTCGGTTGCCAGCCAGAACTCGATCTCGATGCCGGATGCGGTGTCCCGCCAGTGGCGGGTGAGGATGAAACCCTGCTCGAACGCCGTCAAAACGCTTGCTCGTCGTGGATGCCCAGGCGGCGGATTTTAGCGCCTCTCGCGCGGTTCCCGCCGAAGGGCGCGTCGATGGCATCAGGTGGCAGGAAGCCGCCGCGCGATCCGCCACGCAGCGCATCGACCGCGTGCAGCCGTCGGCGTCGCGTGCAGACCGGACGACGCGTGTGCGTCACGTATTCGTCTGCCGAGCGTGCCGCGCCGCGGCGGCATTCAAGCCGGCATCGGCGCGAAATTCCGCTTCAGGTGTTCCGCTCGCCGTGGCCGCTGATAGAGATAGCCCTGCGCGTACTGAATCCCGACCGAATGCAGCGCGCGATGCTGCTCTTCCGTTTCCACGCCCTCGGCAATGATCTTAAGGCCGTAGTGGTGGGCGACCGCCGCGATTCCTTCGATCAGTTTCGCGTTGCCCGTCGTGAGCTGCGAGATGAACTGTCGATCGATCTTCACGTAGTCGAACGGAAAGCGCGACAGCATGTCGAGGTTGCTGTGATGCGTGCCGAAGTCGTCGATCGCGAACTTCGCGCCTTTCGCGCGCAGCGTGGCGAACATCTCGGTGGTGCGCGGATTCTTCTCGAGCAGGATGCGCTCGGTCACTTCGAGCACCAGCGTGCAACCCGGTGGAAGCCGGCCGATCGTGTCTTCGACGACGGACACGAAGCGGGCGCGTTCGAGATCCTTCGGCGCGACGTTGATCGCGATGCGCAGCGGCATCGACGGCGCGAGTGCGGTCAGCTCCGATACGGCCGTCCGAAGCACGAACTCGGTCACCTTCGGCAGGACCGCACTCGACTCGACCTGCGGCACGAACACGGCCGGACTGATGGCCCCCCATTTCGGATGGTGCCAGCGCAGCAGCGCCTCGACGCCGACGGTCCGTCGCGTTTCGACGTCGACGATCGGCTGGTAGACGACATGAAATTCGTTGCGCTTCAGCGCATTGCGAACGGCCTTCAGCAACAGCCGGCGCGGCGCTATTGCGAGCAGGTACGCGGCCGCGACGAGGCCGTTGACCAGCAGCGCGATCGTCAGGCAGATGAGGCGGTAGCGCCGCTGCACCTGCGAAACGTAGGGTTCCGCCGAGGTGACGGAGACCGTGAACGGCCAGGCGTTCGACGCGATCTTGCTGCCGGTGGCCGGCGCCGCGCCGAATGACGGCACGAACGCGCCATGCTGATCGATGCTGCCCGCGCCCTCGATCGACAGCGTGGCCGTTTCCGCCCCGAAGCGGGTCCCGTGCGCGAGCATGTCCGCCACATAGTCGCCCTCGACCACATAAAGGACGCCGGAGTCGGGCGCGGTCGCGCGAAACGCCGCCAGCACCGGAACGTTCTGCTGAAACGGCGTCTGCCGGAGCAGCGTGATGGCCGTCATCCCCGGCGCGGGCGCGTGAATGTACGCGTCGAGCGGGACGTCGATCGCGCCCAGCGCCGACGAGCACGTGACGCGACCGCCGTTCGCCAGCCCGACGGCCCGAAGATAGCGCAGGTGAGTGCCCACTTCGGCGAGCGTCCTGAAGATCGTCGTGCAGGGCCGCCCGACCAGCGCGTTCAACTCATTCGGGTGCCGCGAGCGAATCCCGTCGAGGATGCGGTCGACCGATATCACGATGTCGTTCGCGACGTCGCGTTCGTGCCGTGCAATCGAGTCGCGCGCGAGGCGCCCTGCAACGACGAGCGCCAGCATGAACACGAGAATGCAGACGATCAGGGCGCCGGGAAAGACGACATGCGGCCACGCGCCGCTGCGCTGGAACGCGGGCTTCGGGCGCGGTGCGAGCGCGGCGGGTCCTCGGGTCGTACTTGTTGTTGTGCGCATGTGAATGCAGGTCGAACCGGTCGATGGCTTGGCGCGAGGCATTCGCCGTGCCTGGCCGGGGCACGGCGGCTCGCGCCCATATCGGGACGCAAATCGATTCTACGCTCGCGAAACGCACGAAGCGACAGCGCGGCGAGCACAGGATTCGAGGCGCTTTCTCGTAACATACATCGACAACGCATGTATATCGGTATCGCACGCCCAAAAAAAACCCGGCCGCATCGGTATGCAGCCGGGACAGAAGTCACCGTCTCTTGGCACGAGGATGGTGCGCGGCAAGTATAAGGCGTGTCCCACCTTATTACGAAATATTGCTACCTAAAATGTAGATAAATATCGAGATTGATGCTTGGCGAGAAATATTTGCGCCGCGCGTCATTTCCGGCGGCCGTGCTTCAGAAGTCGTTGCGCATCTTGTGGAGCAGGTCGCGAGGCGATTGATGCGTGTCCACGGCGGTAAGGACGTCGGTCAGGAACCACGGCAGGTTCAGCTGCGTATCGGAATCGCCGACGCAGATGCGGATCGGCGGCGCCTTTGGTGCCGCGCGGGAGCCGGGCGCGGTGCCGGCGGACGTCGAGGACGGCACGCAGTTTCTCGCTTGCTGCGCAACCGGCGCGGCGGCGTTGTCCGTCGCGGTGCCGGCGACCGCCGGCAAGCCGACGGCGGCAAGCAGGATCAGGATGGCGAAAGTGGCGGCGCGTTTCATGTGATTCTCCGGCGATGCACGTTCGACACCGCCGGCGGGCCCAAGTTCGGCAAGCCGCCGAGGCCCCGCAGGCGCGACGACATGGGCATGTCCGACGCGTTCGAACGCGCTGCGTGAGCGGTCTCGCGCACCGGATCGATCGTTCAAACGTCAAGAATCGTTTGGATCACCCATCAGACGCTTGCGATGCCGAATGCGCTCATTTATCGTGCCGCCACGACGGCGCCGATACCGGGCGTCGAGCCAGTTCGCAAGGAGCATTCGTCATTACCGCATTCAATCGTCGCACGCAAATTCGTGCCTTTCTCGTCGCATCGGTCGCGTATCTCAACCTGTCGCAGCCCGCGTCGGCGGCCTATACGGAATCGTGGATGAGCGACCACGACGTCAAGGAATACGCACATCAGATCAAGCATTCGCCCGTGGCGGCGAGCGGTGTGACGGCCGTGAAGCCGGGGCGGCAAACCGGCTCTTCGCGGTCGAATGCGCCGGCCGCGGCGCACGCCGACGCGAAACCCGTGTCGAAGGCGCACGCGGCGCCTGCGAAGACCCGCAAGGTCGAGCATGCGGTCGGCATCGATCCGAAGGCGCCCGTCGTCGCGAAGCCGAAGGCCGTGCGAACGGCGCACAAAACCGCGGCCGTCCAGCATTGACGCCGCGATAACCAACGCATTCGACCTTCACGGAGAATCTCATGTCGCTGATGGACCGCCTGCTGTCACGCGGCGTGCAGAACGGCACGTCGAGAAGGCGCGTGATCGTGCGTGTCTGGCTCGACGAGCACGGGCGTGTCCGCGATCTCAAGGTCAGGCGCAGTTGCGGCGACGCCGCGCTCGACGAGAAGGCGCTTCACGCGATTGCGGTGATGCGCTTCCCCGGCGGTCACCTCGGCTCGGGCGGGAAATCGGCGAAGCGCTGGCACGATCTCGATTACCCGGTGGACTGACGACGCGTCACGGATAGCCGTAGCAGCACTTCAATTTCCTGCAATCGTAGACGTGGCTTCGCTCAGTCGCACGCTGCCTGAAAATCCGACTCGCGTGCGTTGTGCAGCATCTTCACGATGACCCGCGAGCCGTTCCGATGCGCGTATGCAGGTGCTCAGGTCAGTGCAGGCCTGCCGATGCGATCGAGCGCATCGTGTCGGTGATGCGCACGCAACGCGACAGGCCGAACGTCTCGGCTTCGCGGCGTTCCGGTTCGCTGCTCGCGACGGCCACCGCGCGCTCGGGCGGCACGCCCAGCGCCTGCAGCGCGACGTCGAATGGATGCTGATTTGCTACGGAGTCCTTCTGATGAGCGTCGGTCACGACGACCGAGAAGCGGTCGAGGTTCGCGCGGCCGAACTGGCCTTCGAACATGTCGCTGAGCCGGGCGGCAGGCAGCGTCGTGACGAGACCGAGTCGATATCCTTGCTCCGACGCGCTGTCGAGCCACTGGATGATCGCATCGCGCTGGTTGCGCGATTCGTGGGAATCCGGTGTCGCTTCGATCTGAGCGAATGCGGCGTCGAGACGGGTGACGATGGCTTCGATGACCACGGTGATTCCTCTCCTGAGACGTGACGATCCGTTCGCGGACGGGAATGCCGCACACATTAGCGTCGATCCGGAATATGCGACCAATTAATATTTATATCCGACTCATACGATTCGACTAATGAATGGGGCGATGAGCCAGCGCTGGCGCGGGATGCATGTGAGGGCGTGTTTTCCGGATGATCTGCATCGAATCGACGCGCTTAGACGTGATGCACCAAAGGCGCGCACGAAATGAATGCACCCGATGTGTGCAGATGAAAAAACGGCGTATCGGGCGAGATGCGCCCGATACGCCGTGTTGCGATGCCGCGTGGCGGTCGGCGATCAGTGCAGCTTGATCGACGGCTGGTTGCGGCTTTGCAGCCAGTGGCTCAGCGACTGGAACAGCGCGCGCTTCAGTCCGTACACGCTGAACAGATGCTTGCGGTACAGGAACTTGTACAGCCCGATCGCGGCGAGCCCGTCGACGATCAGCGAGCGCGAACGCACGCCGAGGTCGGCCTGATACACGGCGCCCGCTTGGCCGAGCGACACGACGGTGCCCGCATCGCGGAACGTGAAGCCCGACACCGGCTTGCCGGCGAGGCGCCGTGCGAGCGCATCGCCGAGATACACGGCCTGCTGGTGCGCGACCTGCGCGCGCGGCGGCAGGAAACCGCTCGCATCGGCCGACGGGCATGCAGCGCAGTCGCCGAATGCATACACGTGCGGATCGTCGGGCGTCTGCAGCGTGTCGGTCACGATCACCTGGTTCGACCGGTTGAGCGCGATGTCGCCCAGTTCCCGCAGGATCGCGGGGCCCGCGACGCCGGCCGCCCAGATCGTGATGTCGCTCGCAAGCCGCTCGCCGGTCGCGGTCATGACCGCGTCCGCGCCCACTTCCGCGACGCGTGTATCCGTCAGCACGTCGACGTTCAGCGTGCGCAATTGCGCGTGCATCCTGGCCGACAGCCTTGCGTCGAGCGCCGGCAGGATGCGCGGGCCGCCTTCGATCAGCCGGATATGCACGTCGCGCGCGGACACCAGTGCCTTGAAGCGATACGTCGTCAGCTGCTGGATCGCGTGGCGCAGCGCCGCGGCCAGTTCGACACCCGTCGCGCCCGCGCCGATCACGTTGATGCAGATCGGTGCCGCGCGGTGCGCCGGCTGCTGCTCGGCCAGGTGGTTCGCCTTCGTGCAGGCGGCCAGGAACTTGCGGCGGAAATCCTCGGCCTGGTCGAGATTTTCGAGCGGTAGCGCGTGCCGCGCGGCGCCCGGCACGTTGAAGAAGTTCGTCACGCTGCCGACGGCCAGCACCAGATCGTCGTAGCCGAGCTCGCGTTGCGGCAGGACCTCCGTGCCGTCCGCGTCCTGCACCGGCGCGATCGTCGCCGTGCGTGCCGCGCGGTCGACCTGCTGCAACGCGCCCCGCACGAAGCGGAAGCCGTGGCGCTTCGCCTGCGCCGCGTATTCGATCGTGTGCGAGGCCGGATCGCGATGGCCGGATGCGGCTTCGTGCAGCAGCGGCTTCCAGAAGTGCGTCGGGTAGCGGTCGACGAGCACGACGTCGGCTTGCCCGCGGCGGCCGATCGTGTCGCCGAGACGCGTGGCGAGCTGCAGGCCGCCGGCGCCGCCGCCGACGATCACGATGCGCGGCACGCGCGGTGCGCGATCCGTTGCAAGGGTAGGCGTGATGTGGTCCATGTTGTGGCTCCCGCTGATGACGATTCGGATGACATTGCTCAAGAACCGACGATATAGTTTTGAACCTACGCGAACAATTTAATGTTTATAAGCGACCCATATGTATTCACTTATAGGAAAGACCGCGACGTTCCGGCAGCTCAAGGCGCTGGACATGATCGCGCGGCTCGGCAGCGTGTCGCGCGCGGCCGAGGAGCTGAACCTGACGCAGCCGGCCGTGTCGCTGCAGGTTCGCCTGCTCGAGGAGGCGGTGGGCGCCGCGTTGCTGCAGCGGGTGGGGCGCGGCGTGCAGCTGACCGCCGCCGGTGAAATCGTGGCGCGCTATGCGCGCGAGATCCTGCATCTATGGAGCGAGGCCGGCGACGAAGTGGCCGCGCTGACGGGCGACCTCGGCGGCACGCTGCGGATCGGCGCGATCACGACGGCCGAATACCTGATTCCGCCGCTGCTGGTGAAATTCACCGCGACGCGACCGCACGTGAAGACCTACTTCAAGGTCGGTAATCGCGACGACATCATCCGCATGCTCGCAACGCATGAAATCGATCTCGCGGTGATGGGCAGCGCACCGAAGGAGCTGCGCACGCACGCGGTCGAGTTCGCGAAGCATCCGATGGTGTTCGTCGCGGCGCCGGGCCATCCGCTGATGCAGCGCAAGCGCGTCGCGCTGAAGGATCTCGAATCCGCGCATCTGCTCGTGCGCGAACGCGGCGCGGGCACGCGCTCGACCGTCGAGAGCCTGTTCAAGACGGCCGGCTACCGTTTCCATGTGGGCTCCGAACTGTCGAGCAACGAGGCGATCAAGCAGATGGCCGAAGCGGGGCTCGGCGTCGCGTTCCTGTCGTTGCACGCGTGTGCACTCGAATTGCGCACGGGGCTGCTCGGGCAACTGCCGTTTCCGGGCAACCCGATCGAGCGCGAATGGTATGTGGTCACGCTCGCCGACCGGCGGATCTCGCAGGTGACGGGGCTGTTTCGCGACTTCCTGATCAAGCAGGGCGCGCCGGTGATCGACGGCGCGACGGTCGCGCCGCACGAGCGGCGGCGCAAGTAGACGCACGCCGGGACGCGGGCGGCGTGTGCGAGCCGTGCGTGCCGTCGGTCAAACGAGCCCGAAGTCGTCGTTGCTGTCGGGAATCGACGCGAGCAGCCGTTCGAGGCGGTACCAGCCGAGCATGCGCAGGCATCGCGCGGCGAAGGCGATCCGGTCGTTGCGGGGAGCGGGGCCGTCAGGACGGCGGGTTGTCCGGGACGGCGAAGAGGGAATGAACGCCGCGCGCAATGGGCAGGAATGGGGCATGACGGTCTCCGTAGGTGTCGGATGAAGCCCATCGTAAGCGCCGCGGCGCCCGTCGGCGCGCACGCAAGGATGCGGCGGAGCAGGAACGGATGATCTTTTTCTGCTCGTTGCGGGAATGGCGGCGCGCGCCCGGCGAACGGCCGGAAAAAGCGTCACAATGCGCGTTCGACCCACGATCTGGTGGAGAAGAACCATGAGCGATCCGATTCTCGCCGCGCCGACCGACAACGGCGTGCCGGTCAGCCTGCGCTCCAGCCGCGGGCTCGGCTGGCGCGGCTTCGGCGCGTCGCTGCTGGAGATTCGCGCGGGTACGTACCGGATTCCGGCGGCCGATCATCACCGCATCGGCGTGCATATCGGCTCGCCCGTGCGCGCGGATTGCGTGTGCGACGGCCAGCGCGTGTCGCGCATCCAGGCGCACGGCGACATCGACGTGATTCCCGCCGGCCTGCCGGGCCAATGGACGGACAGCGCCGACTGCCGGATCCTGCACGTCATGCTCAGCGACACGTTCGTGCGACGCACGTTCGAGCAACTCGAGCTGAAGCCGTCGCAGGCGCAGATCCGCCGGCGGCTGCAGGTGCGCGATCCGCGCCTGCAACACATTGCATGGGCGATGGCCGCCGAACTCGAGGCGGAAGACGCGTCCGACCCGCTCTATGCGGAGAGCCTGTGCACGGCGCTCGTCGCGCGACTGGTCGATGGCCAGCCCGTGTTCCACGAGCGCCGGCGGACGCTCGCGCCGAAGGCGGCGGCGCGCGTGATCGACTATGTCGAGGCCAACCTCGAACGCCGCATGACGCTTGCCGAGCTTGCGGCGCTCGTGTCGATCAGCGTGCCGCATTTCAAGGTGCTGTTTCGCGAGACGCTCGGGATGCCGGTGCATCAGTACGTGGTGCGGCGCCGGATCGAGCGCGCGAAGGCGTTGCTGCTCGAAGGCCGGCTCAGCATCAGCCAGATCGCGCTCGAAGCCGGGTTCGCCCATCAGAGCCATATGGCGAACTGGATGAATCGCGTGCTGGGCGCGACGCCGACGGAGGTCGCGCGGTCCGGCGCGCGGGGCGGGCTCCGGCTGGCTTATGACGGCGAGGACGATGCGTCGACGTCGGATCGATAGCCGCTGACGAACCGGTGGGCCGTGCGATCCGTGTGCGGCCCCGCATCCCGTCATCCTTTCCTGTTCACATCATCCGCGCCTGCGCGCCTTCCCGTTCGCGCACGCCGACAATCACTGCACCTTCATCCTCCAGGAGCGGATCGTGTTCGTGATTTTCGGAGCATCAGGCAACATCGGCTCGTCGACCGTGACGACCCTGCGCCACGCAGGCCATCCCGTGCGCGCCGTGCTGCGCGACGCACGCCATCGCGAACGTTTCGCGCAACTCGGCTGCGAAGTGGCGATCGCCGACCTGACGGATGCAGGTGCGATCGCCACGGCGATCGACGGCGCGCAAGCCGTGCAGATGCTGTGTCCGGTGCCCGTCGCCGACGGCGACCCGGCCGCGACGATGGCGCGCACGCTCGACGTCGTGACCGGCGCACTCGCCGCGAATCCGCCGCCGGCACTGCTTGCGCTGTCGGACTATGGCGCGGAACTTGACGGCAACACGGGCATCACGCGGTTGTTTCATCTGCTGGAAGAGAAGTTGAAGACGGTCCCGACCCGGCTGACGCTGTTGCGCTCGGCAGAACATCTGCAGAACTGGACTCGCGTGTTGCCGGTCGCGCTTGCAACCGGCGTGCTGCCGAGTTTTCACCATCCGGTCGACAAGGTATTTCCGACGGTATGGGCGCTCGACGTGGGCGTCGCGGCGGCGCGGCTGCTGCTCGATGCCGCGGAAACCGGCAACGGGCCGCGCATCGTCAGCATCGAGGGCCCGCGGCGCGTGAGCGTGCGAGACATCGCGGAGACGCTCGGCGCGGCCGCGGACCGCGAGATCGTCGCGCGCGAACTGCCGCGCGACGCATGGACCGCGACGCTGCTGCGCGCGGGCCTTAGGGAGCGACATGCGCAGCTGATCGTCGATCTGTACGACGTGCACAACGCGGGGCAGATCGACGTCGAGGCTGGTGTGTCGGAGCGGTTTTACGGGAAGACGACGCTGACCGATGCGCTTGCGCAACTGATGCGGCAGCACGCGCGATGACAGCGGCGGCGACGCGTGTGGCGCATCACGCCTGCCGCCGCACCCTGCTCAACACCGCATAAGAAAGCGACCCGATCACGATCCCCCAGAACGCGGACCCGAGCCCGAGCCAAGTCATCCCCGACGCAGTCGCGAGGAACGTGATCACCGACGCTTCGCGATGCGCCTCGTCCTCGAAGATCCCGTGTACGTTCGCGCCGATCGCACCGATCAGCGCGAGCCCGGCGAGAATCGCGACGAAAGCCTTCGGCAGTGCAAAGAACAGCGTGACGATCGTCCCCGCGAAGAGCCCGCCGATCAGGTAGATCACGCCGTTCGCGATGCCCGCGATATAACGCCGGTCCGGATCCTCGTGCGAATCCTTGCCGGTGCACAGCGCCGCGGTGATCGCCGCGACGACGATCGTGATCCCGCCGAAGCACGCGACGACAAGCGACATCACGCTGGTTGCGGTGATGATCGGCCGCGCCGGCGTGTGATAGCCCGAGACGCGCAGGATCGTCATGCCGGGCAGGAACTGGCCGGTGAGACTCACGACGACGAGCGGCAGCGCGAGGCTGAGCGTGGTGCCGAGCGTCCATTCGGGGGCGATGAAGATCGGCCGCGCGATGCTCGGCGACACGTTGCCGAGATGCGCCATCCCGAGCAGCATCGCGAGCGCGGCGCCGGTCAGCAGCACGAGCACGATGCTGTAGCGCGGCAACAGGCGCTTGAAGATCACGTACGCCGCGATCATCCCGAACCCGAGCACCGGCTGCGCAGTCGCGGCGGAGAACGCATGCATGCCGAACGGCAGCAGGATGCCGGCCATCATCCCGCACGCGATGCCGCGCGGAATGTGGCGCACGAGCCGGTCGAAATAGCCGGTGATGCCGATCACGAGGATGATCAACGCGGCCGTGATGTACGCGCCGACGGCCTGGTTCAGCGTCAACTGCGGAAAGAGGCCGACGAGCAGCGCGGTGCCGGGCGCCGACCATGCGGTCACGATCGGCACCTTCAGTTTCCAGCTCGCGAAGAGGCCCGACACGCCCGCGCCGATCGAGATCGCCCAGACCCACGACGCCACCATCTCATCGGATACATGCGCGGCCTGCGACGCCTGGAAGAAGATCGCGAGCGGGCCCGCGTAGGAAATCAGCACCGCGAGAAAGCCCGCGGTGACCGCGGAGACGGACCAGTCGTTGCCGATCGAGCGGATCGCGCCGGGCGAGGTGTTCGGTTGCATCGTCGTAGGGGAGTGCGGCGCGCGGCCGGGAGGCTGAGCCGGGGCGAATGATTGTTGGAGGCCCCGGACGATCCGTCATTCTGGGCATTGCCGCTGAAAATGGCAATTTGCCGATGAGGATCGGTGTTGTCGGCTTTTCGTAAGCAATGCGCGTCGCGGTAGCCGTGCGGCCTTGCGCGGGCGTCGCCGCATCGGGCGCCTTCCCGGCGCGGCGCGACCCGCTCAAGCGTTACGTACTGATCTGAAGATACCCGTCGACCGCGGCGACCTTCGCACCGCTGCCCGTCGACAGCGACGCCGTGCCGTGGTCGAACGGATGCACGGGCCCGTCGGTCGGCGTCCACGCGTGGCGCGCCAGCAGTTCGCGATAGCCGCCGCGGATCACGAAGCCGCCGCATTTCTCCAGATACGCGTCGCGCCGCATCCGGTACGCGCGCGGCAGGTCGTACCACGGCAGCCTCGGCAGGTCGTGATGCACGAGGTGATAGTTGTTGTTCAGGTACAGCAGCCGCATCGCGAAGCCGGCCTCGTTGATGACGATGCGCGCCTTCGGATGACGCGCGGCGCGGTGCTCGAACAGCGAACGGATCATCGCGAGCGACAGCGCGGGCCACGTGACGGCCAGCAGGTAGTACCACCACGGCACGCCGATCGCTCGCTGCAGCCATGCGAGTAGCGCGCCCACGCAGACGGCGTGCGTCACCCACATCCGCAGATAGCGGAAGTCGCCGCGCCGGAACGCCGCGAATGCGTCGGCGAACATCGCGGCGACGCTCGCCGGCGGCCCGAACACGAGACGTCCGACGAAGGTGGTGCGCGCAACGGTCAGCGCGCGACGCCAGCGCGGCAACCGCGCCCACTGCGCGCGCGATACGTAGTTCGTTTCCGGGTCGACGCCCGGCACGGTCAGGTCCTCATCGCGGTGATGGTCGAGGTGCGTGTCGCGATAAAGCGTGTACGGATACCAGATCGTCAACGGCGGATAGCCGAGCAGCCGGTTCACGAACGCGGAGCGCGTCGGGTGGCCGTGCAGCAGCTCATGCTGCAGCGACATGTGCCACGCGCCGAGCAGGATCAGCGGCGGTGTCGCGGCCGCGAGCGACAGGCGCTCGGCACGTACGAGCAGCAGCACGGCGAGCCAGCCGCCGTAGATCGCGACGACCAGCAGCCACGTCGGCCACTCGGTGCGGGCAGTGAAGCGGGCGTCGAGTGCGGCGATCGCGCGCGCGTGGTCGACGTCGAAGTATTCGGCCATGGTGCTGGGGCGGGATGTAGCGGGTGATACGGGTGCTGCACGGGTAACGGGTAGCGGACGATCGCGCCGTTGCGAGCCGCGATGCAGGTGGCCGACTTGCGTCGCGACTCGCAGTCGACCGCTACGGCGAGCGGCTTGCGACGGCGTCGCGACACTGGAACGCTACCCGGCTCGCGTAGTCAGGCCAACCAAGCAATTCGCATTTGCTTATCGCTGCGCGACCGATAAGCATTGACCGCGCCCGGGCGCGTGCCGGACCTGTGCGAAACCCGGGCGAACGGGCTTTCTCCAACGCACCGCCGATGCGTAGAATGCGCACATGAGCCCATGGATCGCCGGACTGCCGATGTATAACGTGACGCCGCGCCACGCCGCACTGTGGCGCGCGTTGCTGCGTGACGCACTCGATGCGTTCGCGCGTCACGGCGGGCCGGCCGGCGTCGCGCTGCTCGACGAACCGTTCGGAGATCTGCACGCGCTGTGGCACCGCAGCGACGTGCTGTTGTCGCAGACATGCGGTTATCCGTACCGGATGCTCGGATTGCGCGATGCCGTTCACCTGATCGCGACTCCGGCATTCGATGTGCCCGGCTGCGACGGCGCGCGGTACCGCAGTGTGCTGGTGGTATCGGCGCGCGTGCATGCGGGTGGCGCGACGACGCTGGCTGCCTGTCGCGGATTGCGGGCCGCATTCAACGGCGCGGACTCACACAGCGGGATGAACGCGTTCCGGCACGCGGTCGCGCCGCACGCGCACGACGGGCGCTTCTTCGGTTCGGTCGTGTCGTTCGGCTCGCACCTGAACGTGCTGCGCGCGCTGGCGGCAGGTGCTGCCGATTGCGCGGCGATCGACTGCGTGACGTTCGCATACGTGCGTGACGCACTGCCCGAGTTATTGAACGACATCCGGATCATCGGCATGACGGCGTCGGCGCCGGGCTTGCCATTGATTGCATCGAGGGCGCTGAACGGGAGCCTCGTGGAGGGGTTGCAGGATGCGCTCGATCACGCGGTCGCGGTCGATGCTGATCGGGTGACCGCACTGCGCCTGAAGGGGTTCGAGCGCCTGCCGCCGGCTGCCTACGACACGATTGCCGATCTCGCGCGGGACGCGGCCGCGCACGGGTATCCCGAGCTGGCGTGATGCGGCGGCGCGGCTGCCGTGGCAGCCGCGCTACTTCAGGTCATTCCTCGTCCATCAACCGGACCTTGACCCGCTTGCCCTTGATCTTCCCCGCATTGAGCTTGCGCAGCGCGTCGCGCGCGACGCCGCGCTCGATCGCGACGTAGGTCGAGAACTCGGTCACGTTGATCTTGCCGATCTGCTTGCCGTCGAACCCCGCGTCGCCGGTCAGCGCGCCGAGCACGTCGCCCGGACGGATCTTGTCCTTGCGGCCGCCGAGAATCTGCAGCGTTTCCATCGGCGGCAGCAGCGTGTCGTTGCCGGCCGGCTTCAGTTCCGCGAGCGGATGCCATTCGACGTCGCGCTTCTGCGCCTGCTCGATCGCGCCGACGCGGCCCATCTCGTCCATGCTGGCGAGGCTCAGCGCCCAGCCTTCCTGGTCCGCGCGGCCGGTGCGGCCGATGCGGTGCACGTGCACTTCGGGGTCGGGCGTCACGTCGACGTTGATCACCGCCTCCAGCTGCGCGATGTCGAGCCCGCGCGCGGCGACGTCGGTCGCGACCAGCACCGAACAGCTGCGATTCGCGAACTGGATCAGCACCTGGTCGCGTTCGCGCTGTTCGAGCTCGCCGTGCAGCGCGAGCGCGTGGAAGCCCTGCGCGTGCAGCACGTCGAGCAGGTCGCGGCATTGCTGCTTGGTGTTGCAGAACGCGATCGTGCTCACCGGCCGGTAGTGGTTCAGCAACTGGCCGACCGCGTGCAGCCGCTCGGTTTCCGTCACTTCGTAGAAGCGCTGGCGGATCTTGCTGTCGTCGTGGCGCTCTTCGAGCTTCACTTCCTTCGGATTACGCAGGAACTGCTGGCTCAGCTTCGCGATGCCGTCGGGATAGGTCGCCGAGAACAGCAGCGTCTGGCGCGTCGTCGGGCACATCCGCGCGACCTTCGCGATGTCGTCGAAGAAGCCCATGTCGAGCATCCGGTCGGCTTCGTCGAGCACGAGCGTGTTCAGCGCGTCGAGCTTCAGGTTGCCGCGGTCGAGGTGATCCATGATGCGGCCCGGCGTGCCCACGACGATATGCGCGCCGTGCTCGAGGCTCTGCGCCTGCGGCCGCATCGGCGTGCCGCCGCACAGCGTCAGCACCTTCACGTTTTCCTCGGCGCGCGCGAGGCGGCGCACTTCCTGCGCGACCTGGTCGGCGAGCTCGCGCGTCGGGCACAGGATCATCGCCTGCACGTCGAAGCGGCGCGCGTCGAGGCGCGCCAGCAGCGCGAGCGAGAACGCGGCGGTCTTGCCGCTGCCCGTCTTCGCCTGCGCGATCAGGTCCTGGCCGGCCAGCGCGATCGGCAGGCTCGCGGCCTGGATCGGCGTCATGTCGACATAGCCGAGCTGCGTGAGGTTCGCGAGCGTGGCGGGCGTCAGCGGCAGTGCGCTGAACGGCGTGGCGGTCGATTGGGTCATGTCAGGAGAGGTCTCCGAGGTAAGGGCGGCCTTCCATCTGTTCGTAGAGGACGTTACCTTCATCGTCCTCGAAGCGTTCGAGATAGTTGCGCGCGCCGCACAGCGGGCAGCGGAACAGCAGCCCCTGGCCTTCGTCCTTGATGACGACGTCGGACGTCTCCCACTGCGTGCCGCAGCTCTGGTTTCGGCAGGTAAACACGGTCTTTCTCCAGCTGAATTCGGTTGATGGCGCGCCCGGCGGGCGCGGCAACGGCGTGCGGCGCTCGCGCGGCTCGGGCGCGGGCCGCACCGGCGGTCGCGTGGACCGCGTCGATGCGGATGGTGGATCGGGTGGCGACGGCGTCGCGCGTGCCCGCAATTCTAGCGGATGCGGGGGGCCGGCAGTGGGCGACACGGCAGCGGACGAGCGTCGAGGCGCGGCCGGGGAGGGCGTCGCCGACGGGTGCGAGCGGTGCCGCCCGCATCCGCCATGAAAAACGGCCGCCCCGAAGGGCGGCCGTGCGATGCGGCGAAACGGGGCCGGACGCGTTACAGCGCCATGTCGGCCGATGCCTTCGCGGGGCGCGCCGGGGCGGTGCCCGTCGCCTGCGACGGCGCCGTCAGGTCGATCTTCGGCGGCGGCGAGAGCTGCAGCACGTCGCTCGTGTAGGTCCATTCCTCGACGACCTTCGCCGGGCTGTCGTTCAGCTTCGTGCCGTAGCTCGGCACGATCTGGCGGAGCTTCTGCTGCCATTCGGGCGTCGCGACCTTGTCCTTGAACACCTTCTGCATCAGGTTCAGCATGATCGGCGCGGCCGTCGACGCGCCCGGCGATGCGCCGAGCAGGCCCGCGATGCTGCCGTCCTGCGAGCTGACGATCTCGGTGCCGAGTTTCAGCACGCCGCCCTTTTTCGGGTCGCGCTTGATGATCTGCACGCGCTGGCCGGCCTGCCACAGGCGCCAGTCTTCCTTCTTCGCGTCCGGGAAATATTCCTTCAGCGCGTTGAAGCGGTCGTCGTCGGACAGCATCAGCTGGCCGGCGAGGTACTGGACGAGCGGGAATTCGTCGACGCCCACGCGCATCATCGGCGCGACGTTGTGCAGGTTGGTGCTCTTCGCGAGGTCGAAGTACGAGCCGTTCTTCAGGAACTTGGTCGAGAACGTCGCGAACGGCCCGAACAGGATGATCTTCTTGCCGTCGATGATGCGCGTGTCGAGGTGCGGCACCGACATCGGCGGCGAGCCGACCGACGCCTTGCCGTACGCCTTCGCGAGGTGGCGCTTCACGACCTCGGGGTTGTCGGTCACGAGGAACGAGCCGCCGACCGGGAACGCGCCGTAGTCCTTCGCCTCGGGGATGCCCGACGCCTGCAGCAGGTGCAGCGCACCGCCGCCCGCGCCGATGAACACGAATTTCGCGTCGACGGCCTGCGGCGGTTCATCCGAATGCAGCTTCACCCACGACACGTGCCACGTGCCGTCCGCGTTGCGCGAGATCTCGCGCACTTCGCTGGACAGCGACAGCGTGAAGTTCGGCTGCGTCTTCAGGTAGCCGACGAACTGGCGCGTGATCTCGCCGAAGTTCACGTCGGTGCCGATCGGCGTCCACGTCGCCGCGACCTTCTGGTTGCGGTCGCGGCCTTCCATCATCAGCGGCACCCACTGCTTGATCTGGTCGTGGTCTTCCGAATACTGCATCCCGCGGAACAGCGGGCTCGCCTGCAGCGCGTCGTAGCGCTTCTTCAGGAAGCGGACGTTGTCGTCGCCCCACACGAAGCTCATGTGCGGCGTCGAGTTGATGAACGAGTGCGGATTCTTCAGCACGCCCTGCCTGACTTGCCAGGCCCAGAACTGGCGCGAGATCTGGAACGACTCGTTGATCTCGATCGCCTTCGAGATGTCGATCCTGCCGTCCGCCTTCTCCGGCGTGTAGTTCAGTTCCGCGAGCGCCGAGTGGCCGGTGCCCGCGTTGTTCCAGCCGTTCGAGCTTTCCAGCGCGACGCCGTCGAGGCGTTCGACCATCGTCATCGACCAGTCGGGCTGAAGCTCGTGCAGCCACACGCCGAGCGTCGAGCTCATGATGCCGCCGCCCACCAGCAGGACGTCGACCTTCTTCGTATCGGCGGCATGCGCGGACGACGCCGCGACGCACAGCGCGAGCGCCGACAGTATTACCCGTAACGTTTTGATCACAGCAGATCCCTTTTTCAACTTGGATGCATCGGTTTGCCATGCCGCCCGGCCGATGCGGATTCGCGTCCGGCCCGCGCATCCGGAGATCCGGATCGCGAATCCGGAATTCCGGAACGGCCGCGTTCGCCGTTGCATTTGCGCACGCGAAGCCGTTGCGAAGGACACCTTCGGATCGACTTCAAGAAGTCATGCAATCGCATGCTTCGCGGTCGTGCCGGGCGCGCGCGGGCCCGTGCCGCAGGCCTCGCCGGACGGCGCTTCAGGCCGCGTCGAAAGAGGCCGCGCGCAATGCATTTCGCGGGGGCGGGATGGCAAGGGGCGCGTAATATAACCGAACTCGATTGCCGTGTCGCACGCGCGGAATATCCTTGTTTTCGTGGGGTTTTTTGCGTGTCCGGGTTTCCGGAACGACGGTGCGCGGAACGGGAAGAACGGCGGGGTCGGAACGGTCGCGACGCGCGCGATATCGATACTTCATCCGGACCGCGGCGTTGCACCGCGATCCGGTTCCGGTCACGGCATCACTTCGACGAAGCGCTCCGGCAAAACTGTTCGTACGCCTGCGCCGAATTCGCGAAGCCTTGCGCCTTCGCGAGTTCCCACGGACGCTCGCATTGCTGCGTGCGTTCGCACCATGCGTAGCCGGCCGAGCCGATGCAGCCATGCGCATCGCGATCGCCGCCGACGATCGGCGGCGCGGCCTGGGCGGTTTGCGCGGCCTGCGAGGCCCGCGTGTCCTGCCCGGCGACATCGGGCGGAAGCGGCGAAGCCGGCTGAGTCGCGCACGCGCCCAATGCAAGCGCGCAGGCGATCATGGCGGCAAGCGACGCGGAAGAAATGCAATGCTTCATACGGTAGCGCTCCATGGGATGAGGTTCGACGGTGGATGCCCGCGGACGGGCGCTTGAACGATTCGATCACGTATCCGGCACCGGCACGCGTGACGAGAACTTGACCTCGCACGTCGCGCTGCGCGTCACGACGCCTGCACGCGGCGCGTGTCGGCCCGGCGCTGCTGTTCGGCGTCATGCACGATGTGCAGCTCGCGCGTGCGGATCGGCAGTGCGCAATCCGCATCGGCAAGCGTCTTGCGCACCTGGCGCGCGAGGCGCCAGCGCATCGCCCAGAACGTGTCGGGGTGCGTCCACACGCGCACGTTCGCGATCGCCGTGCTGTCGTCGAAACGCATCACCATCACGTCCGGTGCGGGATCCTGGAGGACGTCGGGATCGGCTTCCGCCAGCGCGCGCAGTGCGTCGAGTGCACGATCGATGTCGTCGTGCACGGACACTTCCACTTCCAGATCGAGACGCCGCGTCGGATTGCGCGTGTAGTTGCGGATCGCGCTGCCCCACAGCGCGCTGTTCGGCACGTATTCGCAGATGCCGTCCGGCTTCGTCAGCCGCGTCATGAAGAGCCCGACTTCTTCCACCGTCCCGGCGACGTTCGATCCGCCGTCGATGAAGTCGCCCACCTTGAATGGCCGTAGCAGCAACAGCATGATGCCGGCCGCGATGTTCTGCATCGTGCCCTGCAGTGCGAGCCCGATCGCGAGGCCGGCCGCGCCGAGCACCGCGACGACGCTCGCGGTTTCGATGCCGAGCTGCGACAGCGCGCCGACGATCGCGACGATGCGGATGCCCCACACGGCGACGTCGCAGAGGATCGGCCGCAGCGTGTCGTCGACGCGCTCCTTGTTCGCGAGCAGCCGGTTCAGCCAGTTGCCGATGCGTTTCGACAGCCACCAGCCCGCGACGAGCAGCGCGAGGGCGGCGCAGAGCCTGAGCGAGAGTGTGGACAGCGCGTTCCACAGGAACGTCCAGCGTTCCGGATGAAGATGATCGAGAAACATGACGGGATTCCGGGTTGAGGGCGGAAGGCGCGCGACGGATGCCGGCGACCGTCAATGTCGGACAGGCATGCGCTCGCGCGTCGGCAGCCCTCGACTGTACACGCCATGCGGGTTTTCGCGCGAACGCATGGGTGACGGCACGCGATTTCCGATTTCGCGGCCAGCGCGTTGCGGCGGTGTGGTTTTCCGCGGAAACGGGCTCGTCGGATGCCCGTGCCGGGACGTCGACTTCGACCTCGACCGCTCGCCGCGCGCGGACGCGCGGTTCGCGACGCCGGCCGCACGTGGCGCATGCGGCCGTGCCGCTTCGCGCCGGCGGGCGGCGTCGATGCGGATCGCCACGCCGGACGGCGTGGCGAACATCGACAGGATCGAGCGGCTTAGCCCAGCGGCCAGTTCAGGATCGCGATGCCGTCGTTGTAGTCGCCGTCCGTGCCGTCTTCCGAGCCGACCAGCCCGAAGTAGGTTTTCTTGAAGATGTCGACCTGGCGCGAGCCGATCTTCGACGGCTTGCCGTTCGCCGTCACGACCACGCGCACCTTCCCCTTGCCCGAGTTCACGATCTGCGTGTTCAGGTTCGCGTCCTGCGTGCCGGCGCCCTGGAACGTCGCGGCCGGTTTCGGGTTGTCGTCGACATAGACTTCGATCGTCTGCTGTGCGGACGAATTGACCAGCGCCGTCACGCCGAACGCGATGTTCGGCGGCAGGTTGAAGATGCCGTCGCGCTCGCCGCCGCCGGCCGTCGTCGGTTCCGGCTGCGCGGGTTGCGGCGTCGCCTTCGAGAAGTAATTGACCACCGCGCCGACACCGAACTTCGCCGCCGCGCCGGGCAGGACACCGGGCGCGCCGGCCCACGTCACCGTGCACGCGATCACCTGGCCCGCCGCATCGGCCTTCACCTTGTTCTGCCAGCTGCCGACGTCGAAGCTGTACGGGATGGTGGCGATGTCGACGAACACGTCGTATTGCGGCAGTTTTTCCACGAGCTGTGCGGTCATGAACTGACGCATCCGGTCGAGCACCGCCTGGTCGCCGTTCGCCTGCACGGCGGTTGCGTCGTTGCCGGCGAGCTGCAGAAGCGCATACAGGTCGTCGTGGGTAAAGGGTTGGGTCATGTCGTCCTCGTCTTGATGGATTGTCTTTGCGTGATGCGGCCGGCGAGCGGATGTCGCCGTGTCGTGCGTGGCGCGGCGCGCCGGACATGCCGCGCCGCGAATCTTCGTCAGCGTTCGGCCGTCAGCCGATCGGCCATTGCAGCACGACGATGCCGTCGTTGTAGTCGCTGTCGTGACCGTCTTCCGACACGACGATTCCGAAGTTGACCGTGAACGGCGAGCCGTCCGATTTCTTGCCGGTGATCGGCGCGAGGCGGGCATCGGTGGCCGACGTCTTGCCGTTCACCGTCACTTCGAAGCGGAGTTTGCCGTTGCCGGAATTCAGCGTGGCTTCGCGCGGGCCGTCGCGCGTGGTCAGCTTGTGATAGGCGGCGGGCTCCTTGCTGTCGCCGATGAACAGCTTGATGTGCTGCTGCTCGGCGGCGTTCGCGAAGAAAATCGCGCGGAAGTCGGTGTTCGGCGGAATCGAAAACTCGCCGGCGCGATTCGAGGACGTTTGAGAGTCGGCCATGCTTGCCTCCTGAAGGTCGGTGGATAAGGCGTTTTGTGCGTCGCGCAAACGTTTGTCGTTTAAAACGCGACGCGGCCAAGCATGGCGAAAAATAAATAAAAAAATATTCGACCGGGAATGGAAGTTGTCCAGAAAATCGGAGATCGAAACAGTCCGATTTAATGATGAGTATTCAATCGAATATGGGTATGAGTTTCCGCGAAATGATTTCGTTGCGCGTCACGCTTTTTTGAATAATGAACGGGTGCGCGGGCGGGAACAACGGGAGGATCGGGCTTCGGCGCCCGTCGGAACGCCTGATTTATTCCTTCAATGTTGCGATGCGCTCGCCTGATACACCTGACAGGCGATTAATTTCGAGATTAGAGTTATCGTGCACGGCGTGCGCTCGATATTCGGCGGCTTTTATTCAATCGACCCTTGCCGGGCCCTCACGAGGACAGTGCGATGACGAAACCCGATAGTCTGAAAGGCGAGATAAAGGGGCAGGCTCAGGAGGCAGACCGTCACAACCTGGCGCGGCCGGCGGTGAATGGCGCGTTGTGGGCGCGCGGCCTGACGACGCAGCGCGTGGCCGATCTGTTCAGAACCCTGCCGGGCCTCCCGGGGCACTGGATGCAGCTGCAAAACGAAGTCAACGCAGGGAATCGCTATTTCTACGGCGTCCAGAACGGTCACCAGACGACCGACGAAGGAAAGGAACTGATCCGCTGGATCGCCGACGCGGTGGTCAGCGCCGCGCAGCGGGCGGGATTCGATTTTCCGTTGCAGCAGCTTCGGTTCACGGCCGACACGGGGTGGTTGAAGCTTCAGCGCGTGTCGGGGCGCGTGATGGTGTTGTCGAGACCGTAAGCGTGGCGGGCGGTTATCGATGTGCCGGCATGTTGTGGGGCGCACCAGCCGCGGCAGCGGGAACGCGCGCTGCCATCGACGATCGAGCATGGCCGCGCGCAGGCGGCCGACGGGATCACTGACCGAAGCGCTGCACGACGGCGTCCTTCAACCGCGCGGCGGTGATCTCGCCCATGTGCGATTCGACGAGTTCGCCCTTCGCATCGAAGAACAGCGTCGTGGGCAGCCCGCGCGACCCGTACGCATGCATCGCACGCAACGGCGGATCGAGCAGCACGTTGTCGAAGCGCAGCCCCTGCTGTTCGAGGAACGCGCGCACCGCCTGCGCGTTTTCTCCCTGGTTGAGCATCAGCACCGTGATGCCGGGATGCTCCCGCTGCGCCTGTTCGAGGATCGGCATTTCGCGCCGGCAAGGCGCGCACCATGTTGCCCACAGGTTCACGACGACCGGCTTGCCGGCAAAGCGTTGCGGCAGCACGGGCGTCGAATCGAGCGCTTCGAGCCGCATCGCGGCGAACGGCGGCGCGGTGCGCTGCAGCGTCGCGAGCGTGCCTTGCGCGATACCCCATGCGGCGAGACCCGCGACGATGCCGGCTGCCACCGGGCGGCGCAGCGCGGGCAGGCGACGCAGCCGCCACACGGCGAACACCAGCGCGACGGCGACGCCGATCCGCCAGTCGAAGCCGCCGTCGCCGAGCGCGATGATGGACCGTGGCGCCGTTGCATATTCGCGCCACCATTGCGCGACATAGCCGATGCGCGCGGCGACCAGCCCAAGCAGCAGCACGTCGAGGATCAGGCTCGACGCGGTCTTGTGCTGGCCGTCGGGCGGGCGGCGCTGGATGAAGCGGGCGACGAGCCACGCCAGCAGCGCGGCGGCGGCTACCGCGACGACGCGGATCGAGAAGGGACCGATGCTCAACATGGGAAGAAAAAAGTGCGGGGATCGTGGATCGACCGGTGAAGGCGATACCGTTGCCGGTCATGTGGCGTTTCGACCCTGCGTGACGCATGCGGGTTCCCGTTGCGAGCTCGCGACATGCGTCGCCCCGCGCGCGCGGATTGCATGCCGGGTACGAGCATTCAGGATGACGTCGTTTTCGTCGAAGCGTCTCGAAGCATCAGGTCGACTGACGATCGCGCACCACCGGTAACTACTGCCTGTTTCCGCCGGAACCGGGCGACGCGCCGCCGAGCCGGTACGCGGTGAAGAACTCGTACCACGGCGAACCCTGACCAACCGGCACGCCGAGTGCCGACGTCCGCTGCTTCAATGCCGCGAACACGTCGTCGATACGCGCGGCCTGCGCGGCGTCGCTGAACGGACGCGGCTTCGCCCTGCCGGCCGCGAACACGCCGTAGGCGATCGCGAGCAGGCGCGCGCTGTCGTCGATCGAGAAGATCGACGCGCTGATCGCTTCGACGAAGCGCGGCCGGTCCGCTTCGCGCGACGCGGCGAAGCACTGGAACACGATCGCCGACACTTCATGCAGGTCGTTCGCGCGCAGCAATGCCGGCAGGCGCGCGACGATCCGGTCGGCCGGTTCCTCATGCAGCGCGGCGCCGAAGTCGAGCACGGCGGCCATCGGGTTGCCGTCCTGCTTCACGCGATCGAGCGCCGATGCGGACGCGGTGGCCGCCGCTTGCGCGTCGTCGCCGGACGCGGCGCGCAGCACGTCCGCCACCTGCTGGCGCCACTCCGGAAAGATCATCCGCACGTTGCCGAACTGCTCGCCGCCTTGTGCGGCCGGATTCCAGCGATAAACGATCGTGCCGCCGTGAATGAACGGCGAATACAGATGCTCGGGCGTTTGCGGCAGCGGCCGCTGGTTGATCGGCAGCCACGCGAGCGTCAGCCAGTCGTAGCGGCCGGTGGCGGGCACCGACGGGCTCGAACTTGCGACAACCTGCCAGGTGCCGCGATTCGCATAACGCCGGCGCGCATCGGGCACCGCGACGGTTTGCTGTTTCGCGGTATCGAAGTAGGTCGTGCCGGTCACATTTTCGCCGCTGTCCGGGGCCGGCGTGAGGGTCGCGATGACCCACGCTGCGCCGTCGGCCGAGCGATAGTCCGACGGCCGCAGCGTGGCGACGTCGTGCACCATGCGCGTTTCGGCGGCGACGGGGCTCGGCGGAAGATGGGCGGGACCGGCGACGATACTCGGCATGGACATTCCTCGGAATCGGGTGCGTATCGACGGACGCGAACCGGACGTGAAAGTGGCTGGCGCCGCATGTCGTCTCTCGTAACTGTAGAACGCCGCCGCCGGAAACGGAAACCGGTCGCGGCGGCCCCAACTCGCGCAACGCGCTCACGCGCACCGACGCTTCGGCTTAACATGCGCATCCTGGGCCAGCACGACGCACACCGATCGGGAGCGCACATGACCGACACGAAAGCCATTACCGAACACTGGACGCACGTCGCCGACCAATGGATCGACTGGGCCGGCAGGCCGGGCCACGATGCGTTCTGGAAGTATCGCGAGGGGTTGGCGGCTTACCTCGGCCGCGGCAGCGGCCACGCACTGGAAATCGGTTGCGGCGAGGGCCGCGTGAGCCGCGAGCTGAAGGCGCTCGGTTACGACGTGACCGCGAGCGACGCGGTGCCCGCGATGCTCGACGCCGCCCGTCGCGCGGATTCCGCGCACCGCTACGCACTCGCCGATGCGGCATCGCTGCCATTCGATCCGGCAAGCTTCGATGTCGTGATGGCGTACAACGTGCTGATGGATCTCGACGACATGGCGGCCGCATTGCGCGAGGCGCGCCGCGTGCTGAAGCCGGGCGGGCTGCTGTTCGTGTCGCTCGTGCATCCGTTCCGCGATCGCGGCCGTTTCGCGGGGCCGCAGCCCGACGCGCCGTTCGTGCTCGAAGGCACGTATTTCGGCAGCGAGCATTTCGAAGGCGTGGAAACGCGCGACGGGTTGTCGATGCATTTCGCGGGCTGGTCGCTGCCGCTGCAGGCCTACATGGATGCGCTGGAGGCGGCCGGCTTCGCGATCGTGTCGCTGCGCGAGCCGCCGCCCGACCGCGCCGACACGGACACGCTGAAGCAGTGGTCGCGCGTGCCGCTGTTCCTGTGGATCAAGGCGCGGCCGCTGGCATGAACCCGCCGCCACGCCCCCGCGTGCGGCCCCCTCAGCGCGGCAAAACCTTCCGGTAGATCACGAATCCGGTTTTTTCCGCGACGGTGTCGTAGAGCCGCATCGCCGTGCGATTCGTCTCGTGCGTCTGCCAGTACACGCGTTCGGCGCGTTGCGCCTGCGCGGCGTCGTACACGGCTTCGATCAACGCGCGGCCCACGCCCTTGCCGCGTTCGCTCTCGAGCGTGAAAAGATCCTGCAGATAGCAGGTCGGCCCGATCAGCGTCGTGCTGCGGTGATACAGGAAATGCACGAGCCCGACGAGCCGGCCGTCGCGTTCCGCGACGCGCGCATGCACGGGCTCGTAACCGTCGAAGAAGCGCGACCACGTCAGCTGCGTGATCTCGCTCGGCAGCGAGGTGTCGCCGAAGCGGCCGTAGAAGCGGTTGTAGCCGTCCCACAGCGGCAGCCAGTTGTCGAAATCGTCTTCCCGAACGGGGCGTACGGTCAGGCCGGTGTCGGTAGCGTTCATGGTCGCGAACCTTTCGAGGATGGATGAATTGAAGCGTTGCCGGCGCGGCCGGAAACGAGAACGGACATCCACGATAGAAAGTTCGTGGCACCATGTGTAGACCCATGACATTCCCACATTCTGGAGCCACGATGGATTACGCGGTGCTGCTGTCGACCTTCGAGCGCGAGGCGGGGCCGCACGCGGTCACGCGGATGTCGCAGCAGCAGCGGCTGTACGCGTGTCTGCGCGACGCGATCCTGAGCGGTCGCATCGCCGAAGGCGCGCGGCTTGCCGCCTCGCGCACGCTGGCCGACGAACTCGGCATCGCGCGCAACTCGGTGCTGTACGCGTACGAGCGGCTCGCGTCGGAAGGGTTCGTGACCGGCACGCGGCAGGGCACGGTGGTCGCCCGGATGGGGTTGCGCGGGTCGCGGATCGTCGCGGCGGCGCCCGCCGGCGATGCGGCGATGCTGTCGCGGCGCGTCGCGCAGGCGGAGCGCGCGACGAGCGGCCTCGACGAATCGCTGCCGTTCATGCCGGGCGTGCCGGCCGTCGACGAATTCCCGCTCGCGCAGTGGCGGCGCTGCATCGAACGCGCGTGGCGCGCGGCGGGGCCGGCGCAGCTCGGCTATCAATCGGCGGAAGGCGACGCGGTGCTGCGCGACGCGATCGCCGGGTATCTACGCGCGTCGCGCGGCGTGCGTTGCGACGCCGCGCAGGTGATCGTCACCGACGGCACGCAGGGCGCGCTCGACCTGTGCGCCCGCGCGCTGGCGGACGCGGGCGACGTCGCATGGATCGAGAACCCGGGCTACCACGGCGCGCGCAACGCGTTTCTCGCGGCCGACCTGCGCGTCGAGCCGATCGGCGTCGATGCGCAGGGGCTGGCGCCGCATCCGGACGACTGGCGCGATCGTCCGCCGAAGCTCGTCTACATCACGCCGTCGCACCAGTACCCGCTCGGCGCGGTGATGAGCCTCGAACGGCGGCTCGCGCTCGTCGCGCAGGCGCGCGCGGCCGGCGCATGGATCGTCGAGGACGACTACGACAGCGAGTTTCGCCACCACGGCACGCCGCACGCGGCCGTGCAGGGGCTCGCGGACGACGCGCCGGTGATCTACCTCGGCACGTTCAGCAAGGTGATGTTTCCGGCGTTGCGGCTCGGCTTCATGGTGGTGCCGCCCGCGCTCGCGCAGCCGCTGCGCGACGCGGCGGGCGCGCTGATGTTGCAGGGTCGCGTGGTCGAGCAGCGTGCGCTCGCGGATTTCATCGAGGCCGGGCATTTCACGCGCCACCTGCGGCGCATGCGCCGCGTGTATGCCGAGCGGCGCGATGCGCTGCACGACGCGCTGGTGCGGCGATTGAGCGCGCGGCTGACGGTGTCGGGCGGTGCGGGCGGCATGCATCTGTCCGCGCGGCTCGACGTGCCGGTGGCGGACACTGAATTGAGCCGCGTCGCGCAGGCGCACGGGCTGATCTTGCGGCCGCTGTCGTCGTTCTGCCTGCCGGGCACCGCGCACAGCTACAACGGGCTTGTGCTCGGCTACGGCGGCGTGCCGGCCGAGCGGATGGACGCGCTCGCGCGGCGGATCGGCGAGATGATCGACCGCGCGCTGGCCGGGCGGCGAGACTGATGTACGTCGCGCCGGTCCGCCGTTGCGTCGGCGCGTGCCTGCTCGTTGGTCCGCTCAGCCGCGCATCGGCGGATTGAGTCGCGCGAACGCGTCCTGGCGGCGATACGGGAAGTACGGATACGGCGCTTCGACCGCACTCGCCGCATCGAGCTTCGCGATCTGCGCGTCGGTCAGCGACCAGCCGACCGCGCCGAGGTTCTGGCGCAACTGCTCCTCGTTGCGCGCGCCGACGATCACCGACGACACGGTCGGGCGCTGCAGCAGCCAGTTCAGCGCGATCTGCGGCACGGTCTTGCCGGTTTCCTCGGCGATTGCGTCGAGCGCATCGACCACGTCGTACAGCCGTTCGTCGTCGACCGGCGGGCCGAAGCCGGCCGTGTCGTGCAGGCGGCTGCGTTCGGGCAGCGGCGCATCGCGGCGGATCTTGCCCGTGAGCCGGCCCCAGCCGAGCGGGCTCCACACCAGTGCGCCGAGGCCCTGGTCGGCGCCCAGCGGCATCAGGTCCCACTCGTAGTCGCGGCCGACGAGCGAGTAGTAGACCTGGTTCGCGACGTAGCGCGACCAGCCGTGCCGGTCGGCCGCAGCGAGCGACTTCATGATCTGCCAGCCCGCGAAATTCGACACGCCGATATAGCGCAGCTTGCCCGCGCGCACCAGGTCGTCCAGCGTCGACAACACTTCCTCGACCGGCGTGGCCGCGTCGAACGCGTGAAGCTGCAGCAGGTCGATGTAGTCGGTGTCGAGGCGGCGCAGCGCGTCGTCGACCGCGCGGATCAGCCGCGGGCGCGACGTGCCTGCGTCGTTCGGGCCGTCACCGGTCGGCAGGCCCGTCTTGGTCGAGATGAGCACCTGGTCGCGCCGTCCGTGGATCGCGGCGCCGAGCACGCGCTCGGATGCGCCGTCCGAATACACGTCGGCCGTGTCGAACAGGTTGACGCCGGCTTCGAGGCAGATGTCGACCAGGCGGCGCGCTTCGTCGACGCCCGTGTTGCCCCATGCGCCGAACAACGGGCCGGTGCCGCCGAACGTGCCTGCGCCGAAGCTCAGCACGGGAATCTTGAGGCCGGAGCGGCCGAGCGTGCGGTATTCCATGTCGTGTGCCCTCTCGTCGTCGAGGCCGGCGCGTGAGCGCGCCGGAAAGGTAGCGCTCACTCTAGCGCTTGCGGTTGATCCGGATAATTGGGCAGACTTCGAAAATATCCTTCGGAGGAAGCGAAGAATGCTGCTCGACAATCTGGCGCTGTTCCTGCGCATCGTGGAGAAGGGCGGGCTGGCCGCGGCCGGCCGCGAGGTCGGGCTGTCGCCGGCCACGGTTTCCGAACGGCTGGCGGCGCTCGAGAGTTACTACGGCGCGGCGCTGCTCACGCGCACGACCCGCGCGATCAGCCTGACCGACGAAGGCCGCACGCTGGTCGCGGGCGCGCGGCGCCTGCTCGCCGAGGCCGACGAACTCGAAAGCCGCGTGAGGCTGGGCGCGCAGACGCTGTCGGGGCCCGTGCGGCTGAGCGCGCCGGCCGATCTCGGGCAGGCGCGCGTCGTGCCGGTGGTCGACGCGTTCCTGACCGAGCACCCTGGCGTCACGGTCGACCTGCATCTCGGCGACGGCTACGTCGATCTCGTCGGGCAGTGGCTCGATTTCGCGATCCGGCGCGGCACGCTCGCGGACAGCGCGTTGCGCAGCCGTTCGCTCGGCCGTTCGCGCCGCGTGGTGTGCGCCGCGCCCGCGTATCTCGCCGCGCACGGCACGCCGCGGCATCCGGACGAACTCGCCGCGCACGACTGCATCGTGATGCGCTTCGGCCAGGAGCTGTATGCCGAGTGGCCGTTCCGCATCGACGACGAACTGAAACGCGTGATGGTGCGCGGCCGGCGCGTGGCCAACGACGGTGCCCTTGTGCGCGCGTGGTGCGTCGCGGGGCGCGGTATCGCGCTGAAATCGCGACTCGACGTCGAGCAGGATCTGGCGTCCGGCGCGCTCGTCGAAATCCTCCGCGACTTCTCGCCGGGCGAAGTCGACCTGCAGATCGTCTATCCGGGCGGTGCGGTGCAGCCGCGGCGCGTGCGGGCGCTGATCGAAAGGTTGGCGCAGGCGCTGACCGCCGAGTGATCGCAACCAACCGGATCACATCGACTGGCGCTCCCGAGTCGGCCTCCGACGTGATGACGTCGAATGCGACGCAGCAGCGCAGAGGCCGCTTCCGGCACCTTCCCGCACGCCGGCAAACGCAACGATCCCGCGCGCAACCCGGTTGCCCACGTTTCGTCATTTAGCTAATATTCGAAACGTCAAACGAGGCCGAACCATGGACGACGTCACCCGCATCAGCGCACTGGCCAACGAAAGCCGTCTGGCCGTGATGCGCTGGCTCAAGCAGCCGCGCAAGCATTTCCCGCCGCAACCGCATGGCGACTTCGACGAACTCGGCGTGTGCTGCACGTACATCACCGAGAAGCTCGGCATCGCGCCGGCGACGACCACGCGCCACATGCGCATCCTCGCGGATGCCGGGCTCGTGCAGGCGACGCGCGTCGGCAAGTTCACGTACTACAAGCGGATCGACGATGCGCTGCATCGGTTGGGCCGCGATCTCCTGCAACTCTGATCTTCACAGAGGCAAACGACATGGATGAACTCGCCCTGCTGGCCGACGCCGACCGGCGCGCGCACGCGTATCTCGCAGCGACCGGCGAACGGCGCGCGTATCCCGATGCGGCCGCGCTCGCCGGTCTTGCGGCCTTCGACGAACCGCTGCCCGATACGGGTCGCCCGGCCGACGACGTGCTGCGCCTGCTCGACGAGCGCGGCACGCCCGCGACCGTCGCATCGAACGGCCCGAACTACTTCGGCTTCGTGATCGGCGCGACGCTGCCGGCCGCGGCGGCGGCCGAGCGGCTGATGCTTGCGTGGGACCAGTGCGCGTCGTCGTTCGCGAATTCGCCGGTGGCCGCGACGATCGAGCGGCAGGCCGCGCGCTGGGTCGTCGACGTGCTCGGGCTGCCGGAGGGCAGCGCGGTCGGCTTCGGCACGAGCGCGACGGCCTGCACGCTGGTCGCGCTGGTCGCCGCGCGGCGTGCGCTGCTCGCGCGCAAGGGCTGGGACGTCGACGAAGCAGGCCTGATCGGCGCACCCGAGGTGAAGGTCGTGCTCTCCGAGCTTGCGCACATCACGGTGAAGAAGGCGCTGCGGGTGCTCGGCTTCGGGATGAAGCGCCTGATCGTCGCGCCGGTCGATCCGCACGGCCGCATCGATCCCGCGCAATTGCCGCCGCTCGACGACATGACGATCCTCTGCGTGCAGGCCGGCGAAGTGAACACCGGCGAATTCGATCCGTTCGCGGCGCTGGTTCCGCGCGCGAAGGCCGCCGGCGCGTGGGTGCACGTGGATGGCGCGTTCGGGCTGTGGGCGCGCGCGTCGTCGAAGCGCGCGCTGACCGACGGCGTCGACGGCGCGGACAGCTGGACCACCGACGGCCACAAGTGGCTCAACACGCCGTACGACGGCGCGATGGTGATCTGCCGCGACGCGGCCGCGCTCGCAACCGCGATGAACAGCGATGCCGTCTACCTGAGCGGCGCGCAGGACGCGCAGAAGAACCTCAACCTCGAATTCTCGCGGCGGGCGCGCGGCATTCCGGTGTGGGCCGCGCTGCGCGCGCTCGGCCGCGCCGGCGTGGCGACGCTGGTCGAGCGGCATTGCGCGCAGGCCCAGCGCGTCGCCGACGGCCTGCGCGCGGCCGGCTACGACGTGCTGAACCGCGTTGTGCTGAACCAGGTGCTCGTGCGCGCCGGCACCGACGACGAGACGATCGCGATCCTTCAGGCCGCGCAGGATTCGGGCGACGTCTGGTTCGGGCAAACCGTGTGGCAGGGGCGGCCGGCGTTCCGGATCAGCGTGTCGTCGTGGCGCACGGAGGACGAACACATCGATCGCCTCGTCGCCTTGCTGACGAAGCTGCGCGGCGTGCACGTGGGCTGAGCGACGTCTCCAGGGCGCGGTGGACGCGGATCGTGCCGGCGATCTCGTCCGCGTGAAAATGTCGGACAATAGCGCGGCATGCACGCCGCGCCCGCCCGGGCGGCGCGTTCAACCGCTGCATTGACGCCGACGAGATCCCCATGTCCACGACACCTCCCCGGGAACTGCTGAAAGCCGCCGACATCGCGAAAGTGGAACCGACCCGCGCGGTGCATTCGCTCAATCCCAACGCCGTTCGCCTCAAACGACAGCTCGGCGACCTGACCGGCCTCACGCAGATCGGCGCGCATCTGCTGACGCTGATGCCCGGCCACGAATCGGCCGAGTATCACCGCCACCTGTACGAGGAGGAATGCGTGTACGTGCTGTCCGGCACCGGCACGGTCACGATCGGCGAACGCACGTGCGAAATCGGGCCGGGCGACTTTCTCGGCTTCCCGCGCGGCGGCGATGCGCACACGTTGCAGAACACCGGCGACGTGCCGCTGGAACTGTTCGTCCTCGGCCAGCGCCTCGAACACGACGTCTGCGAATACCCGAGAATCGGCAAGCGGCTTCACATCGCCGGCGAGCTCGAGGATTTCGTCGATCTGCCGAAACGGCCGTAGACGGCACGCATCCGCATCGGCCGCCGTCATGCTTATGATGCGGGAACGCCACTGACAGGATTCCACGCCATGGACGCGCCGCATCCGCCGATGAATGCCCCGGTCTCCGAAACGGAACCTGAAACCGAAACCGTCACCGAGCCGCGCGCGTCGCGCGTGCA
This sequence comes from Burkholderia sp. RF7-non_BP4, assembly GCF_001521935.1. Lineage (NCBI taxonomy): Bacteria > Pseudomonadati > Pseudomonadota > Betaproteobacteria > Burkholderiales > Burkholderiaceae > Burkholderia > Burkholderia sp. RF7-non_BP4. Next base: position 93,560 of record NZ_LOTA01000076.1, read on the forward strand.
GCGGCCCGTCGCGCTCGTCACCGGATCGACGTCGGGAATCGGTGCGGCCATCGCGCGACGGCTGGCGGCGGACGGTTACGCGGTGATCCTGCATTCGCGCAGTTCCGCCGAAACCGGTCGCGCGATGGCGCGCGAACTCGGCGCGGCCTACGTGCAGGCCGATCTCGCCGACGATGCGCAGCGCGTGCGGCTGATCCGCGACGCGGTGGCGGTGCACGGCCGCCTCGACGTGCTGATCAACAACGCGGGCGCGAGCCGTGTGATTCCGCACGACGATCTCGCCGCCGCGACGCCCGACGTGTGGCGCGAGATGCACGAGATCAACGTGATCGCGCCGTTCCGGCTCGTCGCCGAAGCGCAGCCGGCGCTGCTCGAGGCGGCGTCGAGCGGGCGCGCCGGTTGCGTGATCAACGTCAGCTCGCATGCGGGTGTGCGGCCGAAGGGCGCGTCGATTCCGTATGCGGCGGCGAAGGCCGCGCTCAATCACACGACGCGCTTGCTGGCGCGCACGCTCGCGCCGGCGATTCGCGTCAATGCGGTGGCGCCGGGGCTCGTCGATACGCCATTGACCGCCGACTGGACCGACGCGCAGCAGCTCTGGCGCGAGCGCGCGCCGATGCGCCGCGCGGCGACGCCGGATGACGTCGCGCAGACGGTCGCGATGCTCGTCGCGTCCGATTACGTGACGGGCGAGATCGTGATGCTCGACGGGGGATTGAACCTGACGTGACCGCGTACGGGCGATGCGGGCGGCGCCGACGGCGAAGCCGCCGGCCGGCATCACCCCCGAGGTCAGCCGAGGTTCGACCGCAGCCGCGCGAGCGCGTGGTCGTGCGTGCGTTCGAACTTCAGCGGCGTGACCGCGATGTAGCCTTCGCCGAGCGCGACCGTTTCCGAATCCGCATCGTCGTCGCGCGGTGCGCGCGCCAGTTTCAGCCAGTGGTATTCGATGTCGCGCGGATCGCGCCCCGACACGATTTCGACGCCCTGCAGCGTGCCGGCGCCCTGGTTCGTCACCTTCAGGCCGCGCACGTCGTCGGCCGGACGCGCCGGGAAATTCACGTTGAGGCACGCGTCGCTGTCCCAGCCGGCCGCGACCAGCCGGCGAATCACGTCCGGCGCATGCGTGAGCGCCGTGGTCCACGGCACCGCGTTGCGGTCGCTGAACGCCTGGCTCAGCGCGATTGCCGGTACGCCGACCAGCATGCTCGTCATCGCGGCGCCGACGGTGCCCGAGAACACCGTTTCGGTGCCGAGGTTCGCGCCGCGATTCACGCCGGACAGCACGACGTCGGGCCGTGCGTCCTTCATCAGGTGGCTGACCGCGATCGCGACGCAATCGCCTGGCGTGCCGCGCACGGCGAAGCGGCGCTCGCCCTTGCGATGCACGCGCAGCGGTTCGTGCAGGCTCAGCGAATGCGACGTGCCGCTCTGGTCTTCCGCCGGGGCGACGATCCAGACTTCGCGCGCCAGTTGCGTGGCGACCTGTTCGAGCACTTCAAGGCCGGGGGCGTCGAATCCGTCGTCGTTGGTGAGCAGGACGCGGTCGAACAGCGGGCGGGTTTCTTGCATCGGGACGATCCTCGCAGGCAGGCAATCAGGGGGAAGGCATCGCGGGTATAGCCGCAAGGCTAACACCCCGTCGCGACGCGTGCCGCTTGCCGCGTCACGCAGAGCCGGAGCCTCGGCCGGCGCGCGGATGCGAAAACGGGCGCATGGCGCGCCCGTCTTCCGCTTCGATGTGTCGCCCGCGCGGCGCTCGGAATCGCGTTACCCGATTACCCGAGCAAATACCGCAGCAGGCCGGCCGACACGACGCCGACGATGACGGTCGGCAGGATCGACAGGCGGGTCGCCGCGATCAGCGTGACGGCGAGCGCGAGCAGATCGGCCGGGCGCGTCGACACGAAGGCCGGCGCGATCACCGAGATCAGCACGCAACCGGGCACGTTCTCCATCACCGACGCCATCCGCGGGCTCAGCGTGCGGTTGCGCAGCAGCACGTAGCCGAGCACGCGCGACAGGTAGGTCGTCGACGCCATCAGCACGATGGTCGCGACCGTCGCGAAATCAGGCAGCATCGCGCGGCTCCCACAGCAGCGCGGCGATCAGCCCCGCGCACGCGCCGGCCGGGACGTACCACGCGCCGGGCACGGCCAGGTGCGTGGCGGCCGCGACGACGAGGCTCACGAACCACGGACGGCTCGCGCGCATGCCCTTCCACATCCCGCGCAGCAGCACCAGAAACACGGCCGTGAACGCCATGTCGAAGCCGTACTGCTCGACGTTGCCGATCGTCGGGCCGACCGCCGCGCCGAGCGTCGTCATCGAGATCCACGTCAGGTACAGCCCGGCGCACACGCCCGCGTAATACGGGACGCTGATGTGCGTGGCCGAGCGCGAGCGTGCGTCGGCAAGCGACATCGCCCAGCTTTCGTCGCACATGAAGAACAGCGCGGCGAACGCGCGGCGGCGCGGCAGGCGCCGGATGTACGGCGCGAACGCCGCGCCCATCAGGATGTGACGCGAATTCACGAGAAACGACATCGCGACGATCAGCGCGATGTGCGGCGGCGACGTCCACAGATGGATCGCCGCGAATTCGGAGCCGCCGCCGAAATTCAGGCCCGTCATCATCGGTACCTCGAACAGGCTCAGCCCTTTTTGCGCGGCCTGCGCGCCGAGCACCAGCGCGAACGGCACGAAACCCAGCATGACGGGCAGCGCCGCGCGCAATCCGCGGCCCATCTCGGCGACATAGGCGGGCCTGTCGCGAAGCCCGGACGACGTTGAAACGCTACTGCTCATTACTCCTCCTTCTGGGAGGAGGATTGTCTGCTTTTTTGACTCGAATCGGGTTGCGTTGCGGATCGATATTCACGAGAATTTGGCATTGAGCGAGCGATTCGCGAATTTTTTGGAATTTGATGCCAATGAAGCTTGACGCTATCGACCGGCGGATCCTGAGCGCGCTGCAACGCGACGGCCGCATGCAGAACGTGGAACTCGCGCATGAGGTCGGGCTGTCGCCGTCGCCGTGCCTGCGACGCGTGCGGTTGCTCGAGGAAGCGGGCGTGATCGAGAAATACGTGGCCGTGCTGAACCCGGCGAAGGTCGGCAAGGGGCTGACGATCTTCACGCGCGTGTGGCTGAAGGGGCAGGACGCCGAATCCGTGAACCGCTTTGCCGAGGCCGTCCAGCAGATGCCGGAAGTGGTCGAATGCCACCTGATGGCCGGCGACTGCGATTTCCTGCTGCGCGTGGTGGCCGCCGACATCGACGACTACCGGCGCTTCCAGATGGAATACCTGACGCGCATCCCGGGCGTGCTGAGCGTGAAGACCGACATTCCGATGCAGAAGGTCAAGCTCACGTCGGCGCTGCCGACGTAACGCGGCACGGGCGCGTGACGACGATTCGGCGAATCGTCACCGGCCGGTGACATTTGGCCGATACACTGGGGGGACGAGCCGCTTCGCCGCCCATCCGCTGCATCACGATGTGACTTCGATGCGCAAGCAACTAACGGTCAACCGCGAAGGGATCGACGAACGCGCGCGCTGCGCGCGATGCGATCCGCCGCGCGGTGCGTCCTTCTTGTCGAGCCATTCATGCAGCCATTCAACAATCCGTGGAATTCGCTGGAAATCGTCAAGCTCGTGCTCGGCGTGCTGACGCCGTTGTCGGTTGCGTGTCTCGGCTGGCTCGTCGCGCGCCGGCTGAAGCGGTTGGAGCTCGTGCAGTGGACCAACCAGCGGCTGATCGAGAAGCGCCTCACGCTGTACGACACGGTCGCGCCGCAGCTCAATGCGCTGCTGTGCTTCTACACGTGGATCGGCTACTGGAAGGACATCTCGCCGGACGACGTGATCCGCGCGAAGCGCGACCTCGACCGCACGTTTCACATCTACCGTTACCTGTTCGACGATGACGTGTACGACGCGTATCACACGTTCATCCACGCGCTGTTCGAGATGCACACGGGGCCGGGGCGCGACGCGCGGATCCGTTCGCTGATCCAGTCGCCGGACGGCGACCGCAGCGTGCACGGCACGTATGAGTGGAAGGCCGCGTGGTCCGAGCGGTTCTCGACCGCGAACGTGACGGACAAGGCCGATGTGGTGCGGCACTACACGCGGCTGATGGAGCGGCTGCGCGTGGCGCTCGGCGCGAATCGCTGACGATTGCGCGCGCGCCGCGTGCCGGTACCGGAATTTGCTACCGGTGAGTTGCGCGTGGTGGTGGATACGCGTGAACGCCATGCCGGGGCGCCGGACTTGCGTGACTCGGAGGATGGGGAAACCGGCGGCGCATGTGATTGCTGACGCGGCATCGTCCACGTTTTGAACGACCGTGGTGACGCGCGTGCCGCTCGAGCGATGGGAGGCCGGTAGCGATGAGTCAAGCGAACGCCACCGCGCCGATCACTCTTTCCGGCAGGCCACCTGATAATCGATCACGGTATTCGCCGACGGCGTGTCCGGCTCGCCGCCGGCCGTCGTCACACCGAGCACGCCAGCCGCGCTCCGATACCGTAGCGCGCAATACCCCATGCCGGTGCCGGAGCACGCTTCGGCTTCGATGATCCCGTGCTTCGCCAGCGTGGCCGCGCCGTCCGCCGGGTCCGGCTTCTCGCGCGGACGCAGCGGCTGCCAGCCACGCGAGATCAGGATCTTGCGCGCCGTATCGAGCGGCTTGCCGTATACGTTGGGCACGACTGCACGGCCGTGGCAATACGTGCGTTCGGCGGCGACCGCCGTCAGCCGCAAGCCGCCATGCTCTTCGCGCAGCTCGCCGACGGGCGCCGACGGGCCGTCGCCGCCCCAGACCAGCAGCGCGCCGCTTTCCAGCGACTCGGCCGAGCCGAGCTGCCAGCCGGCCGAGCGTGCCGTATAGCCGAGCGCGACGAGCGTCGTGCCGTCGAAGACGCCGATGTTTGCGTTGCGCGCGTAACAGATCGCGCTCGTCCCCGGCTTGAAACCGCTCGCGAACGTGACGACCGTATAGCGGCCGAGCGGCGCTTCCGACGTCACGATCCAGCCGAGCTTCGCGACGTCGCGGCCGGCCGCGGTTGCGGTCTTCGCGCGATATCGCGCACAGAATGCGTCGAGCGTGCCGTTCTCCGGCGAGCGCGGCAGCGCGCCGAGCGCAACCAGGGACGCGCCGGCGATTTCGGAAGCCGTGTGCAGCGTTTCGGCGGACGCCGCGCCGCCGAGCGCGACGCACGCGAGGGCGACGAACGATGCGACGCGGCGGGTGAACGGCCGGACAGTCATGCGACGCATGTGGAGGGTTTCCGGGAAAGGACGGGCATCGACCGTTTGCGTGCGTGCCCGTCGCCGGGCATTCAGGCCTTCGCGACCACGTCGATCCGCAGCGCGTCGCCGCCGTCGACGATCGCCAGCAGACGATCGACGTTCGGGTGTGCGCCCGGGCGGTTACGCGCGTCGGCGGTGTGCTCCGCGAACACGGCGAGGCCGTGCTCGGCGGCCTTCGCGTCGAGCGTGCCGAATGCCTGCTTCAGGTAGTTGTACACCGCGAGCGAACCCTGCTTGCCCGGCTGGTTCTCGATGCTGGCGACCACGTCGCCGTTCGCGCCGACGAGATCGATGCGCGCGACACCGTCGATGGCCGGCAGTTGCGCGAGGTTGTCCTTGAATACTTGGGTCGGTTGAATCACTGAAACACTCCGTCGGTTCGGTCATGGGTCGATCGGCCCGTATCTTATCCGATCGACATGCCCGCTTCGCGCGCGCGGTCGATGTCGGGGCTGCGATACGCGCGCTCCGGAATCTCGGCGAGCCGTGACGCATGCACCTGATGCGGCGCGAGGCCATAGAACTTCTGAAAACTCATGATCAGCGGCGACCATTTGTCCGGATCGATGCGGTCCGGATGACCGTCCATCAGCAGGTCGGGATGTACGTGAACGCGCTGGATGCGCACCTCGAACACGCGGATGCGGCCGCGCAGGTCGGGCGCTTCGTCGCCGATGCCGTGCGTGGCGGCGACCACCGCTTCCAGATGCACCGGACATTCGAGCGCGCGCGGCGGGGCGATGGTCTGCGAGGGCGTCTCGGTGAGCCCGGCGGTGCCGAACTTGTCCGGTTCGTACACGTAGCCGCGTGCCTGCTTCGACTCCGGCACCGGATGCGTGCCCGTCGTGCGCGCGATGCGGTCGACCGCCTGCGCCTGCGCCGCCGACGGCAGGTTCAGCACGCATTCGCCGGTACGCATCAGGTTGTGCGTGGTCTGCGAGCTGGCGGCGAGCCCGAGCATGCCGCGCCAGCCGAGCCAGAACGCGGACGACATCGGCGCAAGATTGGCCGTGCCGTCCGGATTCAGCGTGCTGATCAGCACGACGGGCGTGCCGAAATAGAGGATGTTGGGTTCGGTGACGCGATGCGGGGCGTTCATGGCCTTTCCTTCGTTGACGGGATCAGTTCGCATGCTGATCGCGTCGCCGCCGCGCGGCGCTCCGATTCTTGTCGTGTCATTCGCGTGGCGCGGCGCGGCGCGGCGCGGCCGCCGTCGGCATCGCGCGTGCTTTTCCGCTACAGTGGGAAATCGAAGGCCGCAAGTGCCGCCCATGCCGGCGCGCGGCGGCCACGTTCCGCAATTGCACACGAGGGACCGATGGACATCGAGCAACGCTACACCGCCAACGCGCCGACGCGCGCGGAAGTCGACGCACTGGCCGGTGCGACCGTCATCGAATTCGGCACGAACTGGTGCGGAATCTGCGCGGGCGCGCAGCCCGCGATCGTCGCGTCGTTTTCCGCGCATCCGGCCGTGCGGCACCTGAAGATCGAGGATGGCCCGGGTCGGCCGCTCGGCCGTTCGTTCGGCGTGAAGCTGTGGCCGACGCTGGTATTCCTGCGCGACGGGGTCGAAGTCGCGCGCGTCGTGCGCCCCGCCGATGCCGGTCAGATCGAGGCCGACGGCTTCGCCGCGCTCGCCTGAGGCCGTCGTCATGCAACAGGCTATCACGCATATCGGCGTCGACGCGCGCGGCAGCGGCCTCGTCGAGTTCACGCCGCAAGTGCGCGCATTCGTCGACCAGCAGGCGATCCGCACCGGGCTGCTGACCGTGTTCTGCCGCCATACGTCCGCGTCGCTGCTGATCCAGGAGAACGCGGATCCGTCCGTGCAGCGCGACCTCGAACGCTACTTCGCGACGCTCGCGCCCGAGGACGACACGCGCTACGAGCACGACACCGAAGGCCCCGACGACATGCCCGCGCATTTGCGCACGGCGCTCACGCAAGTGCAGCTGTCGATCCCGATCGAGCACGGACGCATGGTGCTCGGCACGTGGCAGGGCATCTATCTGTTCGAGCATCGTCGCGCCGCGCATCGGCGCGACATCGTGCTGCATTTGATCGGCGAGTAAGCGGGAAACGCGCAACGGGCGGCCGGAACGCCTGCCCGTCACGCATCACGGCCGTGCTCAGCCGAGCAGCTTCTCGACGAGCGCGCCGAGTTCGCGCAGGTGAACGGGTTTCGGCAGGAATTCGTCGAACACCCGCTGGTTTTCGCGCAGCGCGGCCGATTCGTACGCGCTGACACCGAGGATCGACGGAAACTTTCCGTCGTCGTCCGGTTGCGCGACCATCCGGATGCGGTGCGCGACTTCGAAGCCACTCAGGTCCGGCAGTTCGAGATCGAGCACGACGAGGTCGTAATGCGTGTCGCCGAAACGGGCGATGCCTTCCTGCCCGGTGCCGCACAGATCGGCGTCGAGGCCGAGCGCCGACAGCATCGCGCCGAGCGTTTCGCGCGCGTTGTCGTTGTCGTCGACCACGAGCGCGCGGCGGTTGCGATGCGCGGCGACGGCCGGCCACGCGGGCGCGTCGCCGGTCGTTTCGCCGGCATCCGGCACCTCGGCCGGCAGCGTCACGACGAACTCGCTGCCTTCGCCGACGACGCTGCGCACGTCGACGTGGCCGCGCAGCGTCGTCACGATCTCGCGCACGACCGCGAGCCCCATGCCGATTCCGTCCACATGCAGGCCGACCGCGTCGTTCGCGCGGTAGAACGGCTCGAAGATCTTCGGCAGATGCTGCTTCGCGATACCGGCACCCGTGTCCCGCACCGCGAGTTTCAGTTGGCGGCCGGCCGGTGCGTCGACGAGCATGATCGATACGTCGATCGATCCGTCGGCGGTGTATTTCACCGAATTCTCGATCAGGTTCGACAGCACCTGACGCAACAGCTTGCGATCGGAGCGGATCGCGAGGTCGTGAGGCTCGACGCGCTGCGCGACGGCGATCCGCTTGGCCGCGATCTTCTCGCGCAGCGGATCGAGCACCTCGGCGAGCAGCGACGCCATGCCGACCGTTTCGGTTTCGGCGAGGCGCTTGGTCGAGCGCAGCTTGATGTAATCGGTCAGGTCCTTGACCAGCGCTTCGAGCGACGACGCGGAATTCTGCAGCCGCCGGATCGTCTTCAGGTTGGCGTCGGACTGCGGCCGCGCGAGCAGGATCTCGATCGAACCGCAGATCGCCTGCAGCGGCGTGCGCAGTTCATGGCTGACCATCCCGAGGAACGCGTTCTTCGCCTCGATCATCTCGAACGCGCGATCGGATGCCTTGCGCTCCGCATCGAGCGCCGCGTCCTGTCGTTCGAGCAGGTCGTCGCGCGTGCGCATCGTGTAGAACAGCAGCAGGAACAGCGCGCACAGGATCACGCCGAGGATGATGCCGAGCGACAGGATCGCCCGCTGCTTTTCCTTCAGCTGATGGAACGTGAAGTCGCGCTGCGCCATCTCGATCGCGCGGAAGTAGTTCGCGAGGCCGTTGACCTTCGGCCAGTACGCGTTGACGTCGTCGATCACGTGCGGCGCATCCTGTGGCGCGTTGCGCAGCAGCGGCACGTCGTGTTTCAGGCGCGCCATGAATGCGCCGAGCACCGCGATTTCGGCGCGCGCGCGCGGGATGCGCAGCCAGTATTCGGACACTTCTGACGGCCGCTGCAGGAATCCGAACGACACCGACAGGCTGTCGAGCTGCATCTGCACGTGGTCGAAGTCGTCGTCCACGTGCGTCGAGTAGAGGATCAGCTGGCGGTCGAAGCGCGTGTAGGCGTTCCGGTATTGCGCGGCCGTCCAGAACACGCCTTCGCGCGGCCCTTCGAGCACGCCCTCGTTGACCGAGGTCGCGAGCAGGTCCCACAGCAGGAATGCCCACGCGGCGAATCCCAGGATCCACAACGATCCCAGGATGAGGATGATCTTTCTGTTCTTCCACCGCCCGCGCATCATGTCACGCGCTTACTTCACGGTCAGGCCGATGATCTGCCATGCGAACTTGGCTTCGCCGAGCGGCGTCTTCAGCTCGTCGGGATACTGGTCGCGCGGATACATGATCCACAGCGGGCCGTAGTTGTCGTTGCCGAGCACCTTGCCGTTCATCGTGCGCGCGAGGATCACGCCGTACTTGTCGGCATCCGACACGGGGATCGTGAACGTGTATTCGTCGATGCAGCGGAACTCGATCTGCGTGCCGTGCGCGTCGACGGTCTTCAGCACGTCGGACAGGCGCGGGCCGGTGAAGGTGGCCTTCGGCGTCCAGCTCGTCGACGTGACGATCGTGTGCTGCGGCAGCGCCATCAGCGCCTGCTCGGTGAAGACGAACGTCGTCTTGCCGGGCTGGTTGCTGCGGCCGATCTTGCCGTCGACGGTGAACGTGAACGACGCGGCCCAGCTCGCGGCGGCCATGCCGAGCAGGCAGGCCGTGACCAGGCTCTTGACCCAGATGGTCGAAATTCGCATGTGTTTCCCCTTGATCGTGTTCGTGTGGTGGAGTTCTTGTCGTGGACTCAGCTCGCGGCGGCGGCCGTGGCGGCCGGCAGCGCGATCTTCAGTTCGCGCGCGACTTCGGCGAACAGGATCGGCAGGCGCACCGGCTTTTCCTCGCAGCGCGCGTTGTAGTGCGACACGATGTGCGCGATTTCGTCCTCGCTCGCTTCGCCGGTGGAGATCTTGCCGGTCAGCAGGAAGATCGGCGCGCCGCCGTTCTCGCTCGAACGGATGCCGCGCACGAGCTCGGCGGCGGTCTGGTCGCCGAGCATCCAGTCGAGGATGTAGCCGTCGAAATCCTCGACTTCCAGCGCCTTGCGGAACGACGCGCCGTCATGGTACGGAATCGCGTTCACGCCTTTTTCGATGAAGTATTCGCAGACGGTTTCGGCGACGTCCCGCGAATCGTCGACGACCGCGATCCGCGCCGCGTACACGGTCGGCTGGCTCGAGCGCAGTTCGATGACGTCGACCGGATAGAGCCGACCTTCGCGCGCGTGCTGGCGTTCGGTGACGATCCATTCGCCCTGCCACTGCAACGCGACGAAATCCGTTTCGGTCTGGCTGCTGGCCTTCGCCGAGATCGCCGCGCGGCAGCGGAAACGACGCGACTCGATCACGAGCGTCGCGTCGATCATCTCCGCGGCGGCCGGCTGCGTGCCCTTGTCGTCGAGCAGGATCGCGGGCGGCACGCCGAAGTGCGTCGCGATGTCCTGCAACTGCGACAGGTTCCACGGGATCAGCCCTTTCATCTTGCGCGTGACGACCGAGAAACTGAGGCCCAGGACGTTCGCGATCGTCGTGTTGTGACTGCGCGGCGGGATGCCGTTGCGCGTCAGCAGATCGCGCACCTTGGTGGCGGTGATGAGGTCGGCGTTGGCCTGCTCGCTATTGGGCATCTCGAAGGGGTCTCCTGGTTTGAGCGACGAAGAGCATATTCAAAAGTGACGCGATGCGCAAACTTTGAAATCGCGAATCACCTTGACATGCCGTTTTTCTCCATTATTATTGCTCACCACGTCACTATTGTTTGTTGCGTCATGTTTGGAAGCCGGTGTCGACAACGGTCGGCCCAGCGAAAAGCGGCAACCAGCGCGTGACTGAACGATTCGAAGAGAGCCTGAGAGAGCCTTGGACTGCGTGTCGGCGTGGGTGAATTGTATTCGCCCCGCCGCGCGCAAGCCGGGTACGCGCTCGCGACAAGATGGCGCGAAGCAGTGCGGCGCAAATGGATCGTGGGAGAAGAAACGACGGTTCGTCGTTTGCTGGCGCCGGTGCTGTTGCTGTTGGCCGTATGCGCGTGATGCGTCCGTCACCGGCAACTTGGTGCGGATCTGCAATGACACCGGGTGTTCCGATCGCCCTGACGATCAGGTTTCCTATCAAAAAAGGGCGATTCCGACGACGGCGACGGATCCGCGCATCGTTTCGTTGAAGCAGCCGTCGAAGGCCGCCTGCGACCCCCGCCTTGCGTTATTTCCGCGGCGCCGACGTCGCGCATGCGTCGCCGGTCTGCCGCAACGCGAGATCAACCTTCCCGAAAAATCCCGCTATACGCGCTCAACGCCGGCACTCCGCCAAGGTGCGCGTACAGCACCTTCGACCCCGGCTCGAATTCCCCGCGCCGCACCTTGTCGATCATCCCGTGCATCGATTTGCCTTCATAGACGGGATCGGTCAGCACGCCTTCCAGCCGCGCACACAGACGAATCGCCTCCAGCGTGCCGTCGTTCGGCAGTCCGTATTCGGGCCCGGCATAGCGCGTGTCGAGCACCACGTCCCGCTCGTCGATATCGCGCCCCAGCCCGACCAGCTCGGCCGTGTGCCGGGCGATGCGCGTGATCTGTTCGTGCGTGCGCTCGGGCGTCGCCGACGCGTCGATGCCGATCACGCGGTCCGCGCGTCCGTCGGCCGCGAAGCCGACCACCATCCCCGCCTGCGTGCTGCCCGTGACCGAGCAGACCACGACGTAATCGAACTTGAAGCCGAGTTGCGCTTCCTGCTCGCGTACTTCTTCCGCGAAGCCGACGAACCCGAGCCCGCCGAGCGGATGCTCGGAACACCCGGCAGGAATCGGATACGGCTTGCCGCCCGCCTGCCGCACGCTTTCCATCGCTTCTTCCCAGCTGCGGCGAATGCCGATGTCGAAGCCGTCGGCGACGAGCCGCACGTCGGCGCCCATCATCCGCGACAGCTGGATGTTCCCGACGCGGTCGTACACCGGATCCTCGTAGTTGACCCAGTGCTCCTGCACGAGCACGCACTTCATCCCGAGATGCGCGGCGACGGCCGCGACCTGGCGGGTCTGGTTCGACTGCACGCCGCCGATCGACACGAGCGTGTCGGCGCCTTGCGCGAGCGCGTCGGGGACGAGGTATTCGAGCTTGCGCGTCTTGTTGCCGCCGAAAGCGAGGCCGCTGTTGCAGTCCTCGCGCTTCGCATATAGCTCGACCTTGCCGCCGAGGTGCGCGCTCAGGCGCTTGAGCGGCTGGATCGGGGTCGGGCCGAACGTGAGCGGATAACGGGGGAAACGTTGCAGGTTCATCGGCAAGCTCCGAAAGGCGGTGGGCGGGAATTCGAGTCGGTCGGGTGCGGCCGGCACGCCGTGTCCCGATGGAAAAATGATAGGCAGGACCCCGCGAAATGAGCTTGCGAAATAAGTACTGGCGACCTACGTTATCGATGAAATGACGACAAGATAGTTAATTTCGATTCGCAAAAAGTACGGGAGACGCAATGAAATTAGATCGTGGAAGCGCAGTGCCGGCCGAAACGGCGCCGGTGCTCGACCGCATCGACCGCGCGATCCTGCGGCAGTTGCAGCAGGACGCGTCGATCTCGAACGTGAGCCTCGCCGCGAAGGTGAAGCTGAGCGCGCCGGCGTGCCTGCGGCGCGTCGAGCGGTTGAAGGAGATGGGGTTGATTCGCGGCATCGTGGCGCTGCTCGACCCGAAGCCGCTGGGCGCCGGGATGCTGGTGGTGATCGGCTTCGTGCTCGATCGTTCGACGCCGGAGGCGTTCGCCGAGTTCGAGAAGGCCGCGCAGAAGGTGTCGGGATGTGTCGAATGTCACGTGGTGACCGGCGAATTCGACTACTTCATGCTGGTGCGCACGCGCGACAACGAGAGCTTCAATCGCTTGCACGCGGAACAATTGCTGTACCTGCCCGGTGTGCGGCAGGTGCGCTCGTTCATGGTGTTGAAGGAGATTCTGTCGACGCATGCGCTGCCGGTGTAGCGCATCGCGATGTGGTCGGCCGCGCACGCTGCGTTGAACGGCATGCGTCAACCGAAGAGGAGCGCACCTGGCCGCGTCGCCGCGCATGACGCCCGCGTCGTCACGACGCCGCGCGGCACGATCGCGTATGCTCGTCCCGTCGGCGGCGACGGCGGCTGCCGTGGCCGAATATCGTGTGACGACCGATCAACGAGCGAGGGCATGATGGCTAGACAGACGATGGCGGAATACCTGGCGAAGACGCTGGCGGCAGCGGGCATCGAGCGCATCTGGGGCGTGACGGGCGACAGCCTGAACGGGCTGTCGTTCAGCCTGAGCCAGATCGGTTCGATCCGCTGGATGCATACGCGGCACGAGGAAAGTGCGGCGTTCGCGGCCGGCGCGGATGCCGCGTCGACCGGACGGCTTGCGGTCTGCGCGGGCAGCTGCGGCCCCGGCAACCTGCACCTGATCAACGGCCTCTACGATTGCCACCGCAATCACCAGCCGGTGCTCGCGATCGCCGCGCACATTCCATCGACCGAGATCGGCCTCGGCTATTTCCAGGAAACCCATCCGCAGGAACTGTTCCGCGAGTGCAGTCATTTCGCGGAACTCGTGACCAACGCATCGCAGTTCCCGCGCGTGCTCGCGCGCGCGATGCGCACCGCGATCGAGGAACGCGGCGTCGCGGTGATCGTGCTGCCGGGCGACATCGCGCTCGGCGACGGCCCGGACGAGCTGCCGGCGTGGAGCGACTCGGCGCCGCCGTCGATCCTGCCGGCCGACGCCGATCTCGACCGGCTCGCGGCGCTGCTCGATGCGTCGGACGCGGTCACGCTGCTGTGCGGCAGCGGCACGCAGGGCGCGCACGACGAGGTGGTCGCGCTGGCCGACACGCTCGGCGCGCCGGTCGTGCATGCGCTGCGCGGCAAGCAGTTCGTCGAATGGGACAACCCGTTCGACGTCGGGATGACGGGGTTGATCGGCTTCAGCTCGGGCTATCACGCGATGGAGTCGTGCGACACGCTGCTGATGCTCGGCACGGACTTCCCGTACCGGCCGTTTTATCCGACGCATGCGAAGATCGTGCAGATCGACTGGAAGGGCTCGCAGCTCGGCCATCGCGCGCCGCTCGCGCTCGGGCTCGTCGGCACCGTGAAGGAAACGGTCGCGGCGCTGCTGCCGCGCCTCACGCGCAAGACGCAGCGGCGCTTCCTCGAGAATGCGCTGAAGCACTATGCGGCCGCGCGCAAGGGGCTCGACGATCTCGCCGTGGCCGAGCCGCCGGGCCGCGCGATTCATCCGCAATACCTGACGAAGATCGTCGACGACGTCGCGGCCGACGACGCGATCTTCACGGCCGACGTCGGCACGCCGACGCTGTGGGCCGCGCGCTACCTGACGATGAACGGCAAGCGCCAACTGCACGGCTCGTTCAACCACGGCTCGATGGCGAACGCGATGCCGCAGGCGCTCGGCGCGCAGGGCGCGCATCCGGGCCGGCAGGTCGTGTCGCTGTCGGGCGACGGCGGGCTGTCGATGCTGCTCGGCGATCTCTTGACCGCGCGCCAGCTCAACCTGCCGATCAAGATCGTCGTCTACAACAACAGCCTGCTCGGCTTCGTGTCGATGGAGCTGAAGGCGGCCGGCTATCTCGACACGAACGTCGACCTGAGCCCGACCGACTTCGCGGCGATCGCGAAGGGCGCGGGGATCTTCAGCGTGCGTGTCGAGCATTCGGAGAACGTCGAGCATGCGCTGCGCACGGCGTTCGCGCACGACGGGCCGGCGGTGGTCGACGTCGTCACGTCGAAGTACGAACTGGCGATGCCGCCGAAGATCGAGGTCGCGCATGCGAAGGGCTTCAGCCTGTTCATGCTGCGCGCGATCCTGAGCGGGCGCGGCGACGAGATCGTCGAGCTCGCGCGGACCAACCTGCGGTGAGGCGGCCGGGCGGGGCGAACCATCAGTTGTCCGACGTGTTGCCCGCTGCATCCGTCCATTCACGCACCGCCTCTACGAACAACCGCAATGCCGCCGGCGGATGCCGGTTCGCCGGATAGTAGAGGCACAGGCTGTCGAACGTCTGCTCCCATTCGGGCAACACGCGCACGAGCCGGCCGTCGGCCAGATGGTCGGCGACGCGCGCGTGCGTGACCCACGCGATGCCGATGCCGGCGAGCGCCGCGTCGACCATCAGGCTCAGGTTGCCGAGCGTCATCGGCCCGTCGACGTCGACGCTCACGCGCTTGCCGTCGCGCGTCAGGTCCCATCGATAGAGCGCGCCGCTTTCGAAGCGGAACCGGATGCACCGGTGGCGCGTGAGGTCCTGCGGCGTATCCGGCGCCGGGTGTCGCGCCAGGTAGTCGGGCGACGCCACCGCGACCAAGCGGACCGCATCGCCGAACCGCACGGCGATCATGTCGCGCGGCACGTCCTCGCGCACGCGGATACCCGCGTCGAAGCCGTGTTCGACGATGTCGATCATCCGCGAATCGACGACGAACTCCACATGAATGTCCGGATAGCGCGCGACGAAGCCGGGCAGCACGTGCCGGATCAGCGGGCGGGACGCGGATTCCGACGCGCTGATCCGGATCTGGCCGGACGGCCGGTTGCGGGCGGTCGCGGCGTCGTTCATCGCGTCCTCGAGATCGGCGACGGCGGGCCGCACGCGCAGCAGCAACTGTTCGCCGGCCTCGGTCAGCGCGACCGAGCGGGTCGTGCGGTTGAACAGGCGCACGCCGAGCCGCGCCTCGAGATGGCGGATCGCGTGGCTCAGCGCCGACGGCGACACGCCGAGGATGCGGGCCGCGCCGCTGAAGCTGCGCTGTTCCGCGATCGTGATGAAGGTCGTGAGTTCGCCGAGGCCGGTGCGCAGCATTGATGAAATTTCCTCAATAACGCATGAAATGGTACGCCGATTGTTGAGGCGTATCCATCAACCTACACTCGCTTCCTCGGCATCCCGTCGATCGTCTTTACCTTTCAGCAGGAGAAATTCATGCAAAAGCGCATGCTTGGCAAGAGCGGCCTCGAAGTCTCGGCAATCGGGCTCGGCTGCATGGGATTGAGCTACGCCTACGGTCCGGCCACCGACAAGGCGAGCGGTATCGCGCTGATTCGCACGGCGTTCGAACGCGGCGTGACCTTCTTCGATACGGCCGAAGCGTACGGTCCGTTCGTCAACGAGGAACTGGTGGGCGAGGCGGTGGCGCCGTTTCGCGACCAGGTCGTGATCGCCACCAAGTTCGGTTTCGAGAACGGCGAGCCGATGAAGGGCGTCGACAGCCGGCCGTCGACCATTCGCGCGGTGACCGATGCAGCGCTCAAGCGGCTGAAGGTCGACCGCATCGATCTGCTTTATCAGCATCGCGTCGATCCGAACGTGCCGATCGAGGATGTCGCGGGCACCGTCAAGGACCTGATCGGCGAAGGCAAGGTCGCGCACTTCGGGCTGTCGGAAGCCGGTGAGCAGACGATTCGCCGCGCGCACGCGGTGCAGCCCGTCGCGGCGCTGCAAAGCGAATATTCGCTGTGGTGGCGCGAGCCGGAGGAACGCATCCTGCCGACGCTCGAGGAGCTCGGCATCGGCTTCGTGGCGTTCAGCCCGCTCGGCAAGGGTTTCCTGACGGGGGCGATCGACGCGAACACGACGTTCGATGCGACCGACTTCCGCAATCTCGTGCCGCGCTTCTCGGAAGAAAACCGCAGGGCCAACGCGGGCCTCGTCGACCTGCTCGGCCGGATCGCGGCCGACAAGGGCGTGACGCGCGCGCAGATCGCGCTCGCGTGGCTGCTGGCCCGCAAGCCGTGGATCGTGCCGATTCCGGGCACGACGAAGCTGCATCGGCTTGACGAAAACATCGGCGCGGCCGCGGTGGTGCTGACGACCGACGAATTGTCGGCGATCGAGACGGCGCTGCGGCAGATCACGATCGTCGGCGAGCGGTATCCCGCGCAGTTTCAGCAGCGCGTCGACCGCTGATCGGGCCGCCGTCGGTTGCACGGCCCGCATCGGCGACGCAATCAGGGACAATCTTCACGTCGCCTTAAGTTTGCATTTCCTAGAATCGATTGATCGCCGCGCGAGCGCGGCGAACCGATTCCTCAGGAGGATGCACGTGAAAGAACCCCGTGTCGTCGTAGCCCTGTTGCAGGCAGTCATTGGCACGTCGAAGCCGAACGCGCAACCGCGCAAGGTCGGCCGATGACCTGGCCGAACGCGTTGCGTGTCTCGGCACTGTTCGTGCGCGAGTGGGTCGGCCGCCCGGCCGCGGTGGGCGCGTTGTGCCCGAGTTCGCGGCATCTGGCGCGCGAGATGGCCGATGCGGTGCCGGACGGCGACGGACTCGTCGTCGAGCTCGGCGGCGGCACCGGCGCGATCACCGCCGCGTTGCTCGAACGCGGCGTCGCGCCACGGCGTCTCGTCGTGGTCGAGCGGTCGCCGGCGTTCGTGCAGCACCTGCGACGCCGCTTTCCCGGCATCGCCATCGTGTCGGGCGACGCGCGGCAGCTCGAGCGGCTGCTGCCGCCCGACGCGGCGGTCGATGCGATCGTGTCCTGCCTGCCGCTGCGCACGCTGCCGCGCGAGGACGTGACGGCGATCGTCGGGCAGTGCGAGCGCGTGCTGTCGGTCGACGGCGTGATGATCCAGTTCACCTACGATTTGCGCGTGCCCGAGCGTCACCCGCTGCGCGATCCGGCATTTGTTGCCGACGCCAGCCGGATCGTGTGGGCAAATATTCCGCCTGCGCGCATCGTCACGATGCGCCGGGCCGCCATCGGACAGGTGGCGTGATGCCCGCATCGTGGCGCGCTTCCTTTCATCGACCCTGCGGATGACGCGCTCGAGCGGCGTCGCGTAGCCGCGCGCGACGGCCGCGCTCAATCCAGCCGACAACACCAGATACGCGACGAGCAGCACGAGCTTGCGTGGGGCGCCAGGGGTTCAAGCGGGACTCCATCGGATCGGGAACGGGGCGAAATGCGTGCGATGCAGGCGGGCCAACCGGAAGCGGCCGAGCGTGCGTGCCATGAAAGCGCCGTCCGGCATCGAGGACGCCGGACGTCACGGTGGCACCAGTGTATCGGCGGATCGTCGGCGATTGTCCTGTCAGCGTTGACGGGGCGCACGCAGCGCAACCCGGCCGGTATGCGCCGCTGTTCGGGCATGCCGTTTTTTTCACTGCAAAGCCGTTTTTTTGCACGGTATTGATGCGGCGCCTTCTAAGCTCGGGATGTGTCCAACAGCCAGGACGCCCTCCGTCCGCGCCATGACCTTCATCCATCCCGTACCCGAATACGACATCGCCGGCCGCCAGCTGGGCGCCGGCGCGCGCACGACCGTCATCCCGTTTCCGCCGCCGCGCCCGCGCCTGCGGTTGCCCGTCACGCTGACGGCCGACACCGGCGCCCTCGCGCACGCCCGGCTCGCGGCGTTGCTGCATTCCCCGCTCGGCGTGTATGTGGTCAGCGCGCGTACCGTGCGCGACGTGATCCATGTGGAATTCGACATCGCGCCGGAGGATCTCGACTTCACGCTGCACATGCTGATCGCGCAGCAGGTCGATGCCGTGATCGGTCCCGTTGCCCGCCGTCTGCGCGTGGCGACGCAGGATCGTCCGGCCGGGGAACGCCGATTGCTCGTACCGTAGAGTTCGCCGCCGATTCGCCGGCCATCGTGCCGTGGGCGGTCGGTCGCGGCGAGCGTTTGTGCGCCGCGTCGCACGCGGCGCCGGCCCTTGACAGGGAGGAATCCATGCACCTCATGGAAGAAGTGCAGACCACGCGTCCGGCAAGCGGCCGCGTGCGCGTGGCGACGTTGCCGTCGGGCACGCAGCTGGCCTTGCAGTTGCGGGTGACCGTGCGCGCGGCGGACGTGCTGCTGCGTCAGGCGATCCGGCTGCCGGACCGCCATCAGTGGTCGGTCGACCTCGAACGTGTCGACGCGGCCGGCGGGCCGCTGGCCGCCTGGGATTCGCACGTGACGTTGCGCATCGCGAAGACGTTCGCGCCGTCGGCCGATGCGATTGCGCGCGCCGGCGATCCGGACCAGGTTGCGGTCGACATTCGGCTGTTTCTTCCGGAGCAGGCGTATCTGGGCGAGCAGCGCGTCGGCATCTTCGGCCGGCGGCACGGCAACCGGTTCGGTGCGACGCTGTCGGTGACGGCCGGGTCGCAGTGGGGCGGCCGGCGTACCGAATGCATTCCGCCGGCCGGCCGGCATGTGCATGGCGACACGCTGGAGGCGCTCGTCGACACGGTAGCGGGCATCGTCAACGCGGCGCTGCTCGCGGCCGGCCATCCACGGCCTGGCGGTTCGTGACGGCGCAGGCGGCGTGCGCCCGGCCGCGGTTCAGGCGTCGCCGGTCTGGCCGGTTTGCCGCTGCAGGTCTTCCATCAGTTGTTCCGCGAGAAAGTCGCACGGCGGGCGCTTCGATTTCGTGCTGCGCGCGAGGATCAGCTCGAGCGGCGGCAGATCGGGCAGCCCGTGCGAGCGGCCGAGCATCGACAATTGCGCGGGAATCGCGCAGCGCGCGAGCGGCGCGACCGCGAGCCCGGCCTCGACCATGCTGAGCAGCCCGAGCAGGCTCGGGCTTTCATAGGACGTGCGAAACGGCAGCTTCGCGCGTTCGAGGCTGCGGATCGCGTTCTCGCGCGCGACGCTGCCCGGCATGAACACCGCGATCGGCAGCGGCCGTTCTTCCCATACGCGCGGCCCGTTCGTCATCGCGGCCCACGCCATCGGCTCGTGGCGGATGAAGTCGCCGGACAGCCCCTTGATGCGCGTGCCGCACACGAGATCGACGGTGCCGTCCTTCAGGAGCGGCGCGAGCGCGCTGCTCGGCAGGCCGATCACCTGGATCTCGACCTTCGGATAGGTCGCCGAAAACTTCTTCAGCACCGACGGCAGCAGCGACGACGCATAGTCGTCCGGCACGCCGATCACGACCTTACCCGTCACTTCCGGCCGCACCACGGCCGCCCACGCCTCGTCGCGCAGCGCCAGCATTCGTCTGGCGAATCCCAGCAGCACCTCGCCTTCGCGCGTCAGCACGATGCTGCGCGGCTTGCGCACGAACAGCGGCCGGCCGATCGCGTCCTCGAGGCTCTTGATCTGCATGCTCACGGCCGATTGCGAGCGGTTCACCGCTTCGGCGGCGCGGGTCATGTTGCCGGTTTCCGCAACGGCGACGACGGTGGCCAGCACGTCGTGATCGAGCATCTTCATCGGTATCAGGAAAACTGAATGTAACGATCAGCATTATGCGTTTTTATTGTCGCTGTGTGTCTGCCATAGTGGCATCGAGCCTGCCGTGTCGTTCGATGCGGTGCGGCCATCACGCCGGCATGCCCGGCACGCAGCGTTGAACAGGGAAGAGTGGTGTACCGATGATGGATCATCCGTTGCGCGCCGCACTGGCCGCGGAATTGCATGCCCGGCCGTTCCTGCGGCTCGCCGAGGCTGTATCGCTCACGCACTACGCGATCTACGCGGACGGCCAGCCCGACATCCACGAAACGCTGCTGCACGCGCTGTGTCGCGACACCGGCATTGCCGTGCCGCAGGACGGCGCGACCCACCATGCGGTGCAGTCGCCGTGCGGCTGGCATCTGAAGTGGGAGCGACACACCGAATTCTCGACGTTCACGTTCGTCGCGCCGCGTCGCGACACCGGTTATTTCGACGATCTCGCGATCGAAGGGATTCCTGCCGCGTGGTTCGCGCGGCTCGCGGGCATCCGCTTCGTCGCGGTGCGCATGGAGTTGCTGTCGGGCGATGCCGCGCGGCTCGTGTGCGGTGACATGCGCCGCTGGATCGACGGGCCCGCGCTCGTCGGCAGCAACGTGCTGGGCGGCGGCAAGGTGTTTTGCGACTGGCACGTGCGTGACGACGGCTTCATGCGCTTTCTCGTCGTCGACGAGGATTTTCGCGAGGAGCAGGGCGGCCGACTGCTGCAGCGCCTGTATGAAATCGAGACGTACCGGATGATGGCGCTGCTCGCGCTGCCGGTCGCGCGACGGATGAGCCGCGAGCTGGACGAGATCCATGCGGCGCTGCATGCGCTGATGCAGCGGATGGACGCGAGCGGCGCCGACGGCGACGACGCGGCCCTGCTCGTGAAGCTCACGCATCTCGCGGTGCGGGTCGAGGCGCTGTCGGGGTCCGGCGGCCGCTTCAGCGCGTCGCGTGCCTACGAAAAGCTCGTGCTGGCGCGCATCCACGAATTGCGCGAGGAGCGCATCGAAGGGATGCCGACCATCGCCGAGTTCATGGAGCGGCGCTTCGCGCCGGCAATGGAAACCTGCCGCAGCGTGTGGGCGCGTCACGAGCAGATCGCCGCGCGGATCGCGCGCGCGGTCGACCTGTTGCGCACGCGCGTGAATCTCGCGCAGGAAAAGGACGTGACGCGCTTGCTGGCCGGCATGGAGCGCACCGCGCGCAATCAGCTTCATCTGCAGCACGCGGTCGAAGGATTGTCGGTGGCAGCCATTTCGTACTACGTGCTGTCGCTCGCGACAGCGGCGTTCAAGGCGCTGCACGTGATGAACCTGCCGGTCGATCCCGAACTGGCGGAAGGCCTGCTGATCGCGCCGGTCGTGTTCGCGGTGATTCACATCACGCGGCGCACGCGCGCGCAACTTGCACGGTCGGAGGGCGCGCATGACGGCGCACCCGTGCAGGCAGCGGCGTTGAAACAGGCAAATTAGAACATCGACGACATATCAAAAGGAGTGGAGATGACTTTTACGCAAACGCAACCCGGGTTCTTCAGTGGCCTCGACGCAATCGACGAGCCGGTATGGGACGAAGCCGGCGCGCCGGAGGAGGCGCATGTGACGTCGTATCAGGCCGTGCTGCAGGAGCCGATGACGTCGCTCGTCGGGAATACGATCGATCGGCCGGATGTCGCGGCGGTGGCGATTCTCGGGTACAACTGACGCGGGTTGAATGAGATCGGCACCCGGTCGCGTGTGCGCCGGGTGCCGTTCAGTCGCCGGAGAGATCGCCGATCGACGCACCGTGCGGGATCTGGCCCGACGTGACTTGCCGGATGTACTCGTCCTGCGCGTCCTTGATGTCCTTCGATAGGTTGCCCATGACCTTCTTCACGTAGTCCTTTGCTGTGTCGGTCTTGCGCGCCATCCAGCCTTTTTCCTCGATTTCGCGAAGCTGCATGAATACGCCGTCGCCAAGCGACACGTTGTTGAGTCGCGTGATCGTGTTGTGAACGAAGTTGTCGAAGAACGCGATGACTTCCGGGGACAGTTTCGGCGGATGCACCCAGGCTGTGGCCAGGGCACGCACCGTCTTGTCGGAGATGTTGTCGACCGTGCGGCGCTCGCCGAACGTGAACTGCGGAACCTTGGAGTTCGGGTCCTGGCTCTTGTAGTACCAGTCGCGGCCTTCGTAATTTGGCAGACCGCCGCCATTGGGGAAGATCGCGTTGTAGACGTCGGCGTCGACGGTGTTGATGAACAGGTTGTTGCCGGCGCTTTCGTGCGCCGTACGATCATGGACGTGACGTGCCCAGGACACGAACAGTTTTTGATGTTCGAGGAAATTGGCCTCGAGCGTGCCGGTCGATTTCGGCAGCATGGCTGCTTTCCTCGCTCGGCTAGTTGGTGGCGCCCATGCGCGGCATCGTCGGGTACTCGACCCATTGGGCCTCGATCTTGCGGTCAGGCAGGAAATGGAACTCGATATAGCCGTCGCGCTTGTTCGGCAACTTCGGGATGGCGATGTCCGTCTCGTAGATTTCCGGCGACAGGTTCTTCGCATCCTCTTCAGGAGTCAGGTCGTACGTGACCTTGAGGTGCCAGGTCTTCTTGTTGCGCGGCACCTCCATGCAACAGACCGTACCGCCGCCGCCGCCGAACTGGCGGGCGTGCACGCTGCCAGCACCGAATCCGTCGACGACGAAGTTATAGACGCCGCGATCGGTGTAGTTGAAGCCCACGACGCGATAGGGGCCGTAGCTCGCGGTCTGCGCATGTACCCACCACGCACCACCGAGCAGCAGCACGGCAATCGCGATCGGATTACGAACGAGGCGGCGAAGAAAATTCAGCATGTCGATGTTCCTGTCATTCAGTTCGTCGCAGACGACGCGTTGCTCGTTGTGTTCAAGTTGCGCAGACCGGTCGGGTACTCGACCCATTGGGCTTCGATCTTGCGGTCAGGCAGGAAACGAAACTCGATATAACCGTCGCGCTTGTTCGGCAACTTCGGGACGGTGACGTTCGTCTCGTAGATTTCCGGCGACAGGTTCTTCGCATTCTCTTCGGGAGTCAGGTCGTACGTGACCTTGAGGTGCCAGGTCTGCTTGTTGCGCAGCATCTGCATGCAACAGACCGTCCCGCCGCCGCCGCCGAATTGGCGGGCGTGCACGCTGCCTGCACCGAATCCGTCGACGACGAAATTGTAGACGCCGCGATCGGTGTAGTTGAAGCCCACGACGCGATAGGGCCCGCCACTCTCCGCGTGTGCCGGTGCGTAGCATAAGCTGCCTGCGATCGTAATCCCTGCGGCAATTGCACGACGCATTCCACTCAGCATCCCCGCCTCCCGCCGTTCAACCCGCATCTGGCCGCGCATCTTCCGCCGCCATCGCCGCCGGTTGCCGTTCCGCCGCGTAACCCGCCAGCGGATGCCCATCCAGCAGTTCCGCCCACACTTGAGCGTCGACATCGTCGAGCGTGGACGACAACGGCGGTGGATCGTCTCCGCGCGCCGCGATCTTCCCGGCGATCGCCGGATACGCATCGAACGCCGGATGCACGTTCATCCCGACCAGCACGAAATACGCGAGATCGTTCTCGTTCGCGAGCCCATGCTGCTCCCGCGCCCGTGCAACCAGGTCCTTCACATAGCGAATGCCCCAGCGGTCCGGTACTGCCGACACTGGCGGCAGGAACTCGTCGCGCAACTGGAAATAGAGCGTCTCCGCGAAGCCTTCCCGCGCGAGCGCGTCGTATTGCGCGTCCGTGAACACGATCGGCGTCGCGGCGGGCTTGGGTAGCGGTCCTTTTTCCTCGCCCGCCACGGCCTCCCACGGATCGAACCGAAAACGCAACTCGACGAACGCTGTCAGTAATTCGCCGCGTTGCGCGGGCGTAAGGACCGGCAAGAGATTCTGAAGAACCGACGGGTCGTAATAGCGCAGCAACGCCTGACGCGTATCGGGCAACGTGGCTTCGGCAAGCGGATGCAGATAAGCCGCGAGTTCGGACACCGAGTGACTCGTCTTGAGCCACACGACGAGATCCGATTCGCCGCCTGCATTCAGCAGGTCGAGCATCATCCCGCGCGATGCATCGTCGTCTTCCGTCAGATCGAGCAGGAGCGGTCCCATTTCGGGACGTGACGCTTCGAGCATCGTGTCCGGATACAGCGATTGCCACGCGATGCTTCGCGCACGGGCCGCGTCGAGCATCGTATCGTCCAGCGCGCCGTCGACGAGCGCGATCAGGCGCAACGGGCGCGCGTGCTCGACTTGCCGCGCGCAATGCCAGTCGCGTAGATCGTCGTGCCGCTGCGCTGCGCTGCGGTCGTGCGTGGCCATTGCGTCGGCAGCGGCAACGCGCGCGCCAGATCGCGAAACAGCTTCATGGAGGCAGTGTCGTTCATGTCCGGGGTGTCAGTGCGGACTTCATTTTCGCGGCGCTGCGGCGGCATTCCGAACATACGCCTTCGGGCAGGCATCCAGATGACGGCTTGTATATGGGGCCATATTCGACTGAAGGCGTTCTTCGTGAAGACGCTGCCGCCGAACGCGCTATAGTCGCCCGACGCCCGTCACGAACACTGCACGTTCGGCGGCTCATTCACGCACGTCTCCATTCCATGACCGCGCATCCCGCCGTTTCCCTTCAGCTCACCGACACCGAACAACCGGCTGCCCGCGATTTCATCAGCCGCAAGCTCGGCGAATTCAACCACGCGATGACGGGCCGCAGCGACACGGCAGCGCTCGATGTCTACGTGACCGATCCCGCGACCGGCGAGATCCTGGGCGGGCTCACCGGCCGAACGTCGCTCGGTCTCTTCTTCATCGACCTCTTTTACCTGCCGGAATCGCTGCGCGGCGGCGGCTTCGGCAGCAGACTGCTGCGCGAGGCCGAAGCGGAAGCGAAGCGGCGCGGATGCGCCCGCGCGGTGCTGTACACGATTACGTTCCAGGCGCCGGATTTCTACCGGAGCACGGGTACGAGGCATTCGGCGAAGTGCCGTGCGAGCCGGAAGGGACGGCGCGCGTGTTCATGGTCAAGGCGCTTTGAACGACGTTGCCCGACGTCACCGGCCCGGCGTCGCGCGCTCGACGATCATGTCGTACAGCGCCTGCGCCGCGGGCGACAACTGCGCGGCCCGGCGCTTGACCAGCACGAGCGTGCGCGACACCGACGGCTCGACGAGCTCGATCGTGCGAATCATCGGATACGCGTTCTTCTGGATCGCGAGCTTCGGCACCACGGCCGCGCCAAGGCCTTCGGCGACGAGGCCGAGCGCGGTCGAACTGCGCTGCACTTCGTAGAACGAATGCAGCGTTACGCCGCTCGTCTTCAGCGCACCTTCGAGCAGCCCGCGATTGCCGCTCACTTCGCCCGCGAAGATCAGCGGATGCGGCTGCAGCGCGGCCCAACGGATCCGCCGACGCTTCGCGAGCGGGTGATCGTCGCGGCAGACGAGCACGTACGGATCATGCATGAGCGGCACGCTGACGAGTTCGGGGTGCTGGTCGCCCGCGATGCTGATCCCGAATTCCGCTTCGCGGCGCAGCACGGCCTGCAATACCGACGCCGACGCGTGATCGAGGATCTTCACGCGATCGTGCGGCCGGTGCCCGGAAAACGCCCGCAGAATACGGGGGAGATACTGAACGCCGACCGTCGGCACGCACGCGATCGTCACGTCGCCGCGCTGGCTCAGGCCCGTTTCGCGGATTTCGGTCAGCGCGTCCGACAGCTCGTTCAGCAGCCGGCGCGCCTGCGGCAGGAAACGCCGGCCGATTTCGGTGAGGGTGGTGCGGCGTGTCGTGCGCTCGATCAGCGCGACGCCGAGAAACGATTCGAGCTTGCGCAGCCGTTGCGTGATCGCCGTTTGCGTGACGTGCAGCGTGTCGGCCGCCTGCCTGAAGCTGCCGCCGTCGGCGATCGCGACGAAAGCCTGGACACCGAGCGTATCGATTTTCATCAGAAACATGAATCAATGACGATATTAAATTCATTTTACTGAAGAACGGCGAGATCGCAGAATGCGCTGCATCGATGGCTGTCGATATCCCGACGCCGTCCACGCCGACCAGGAGGCATACCGTGACGACATCACTCGATCAATACGCCAACCAGTACGTGCGATTCGAAGACGAACGCACGCGGCCCGTGCGCGATCTGCTGGCCGCCGTGCCGGATACGCCGATCCATACCGCGATCGACATCGGCTGCGGGCCCGGCAATTCGACCGAAGCGCTGATCGCGCGCGCCCCCGACGCGACGGTTCGCGGGATCGACGCGTCGCCGGACATGATCGCGGCCGCGCGCAAGCGCCTGCCCGCGCTGCGTTTCGATCTCGCGGATGTCTCCACCTGGGACGATCCGGGCGGCTACGATCTGATTCTGTCGAATGCGGTGCTGCAATGGGTGCCCGCGCACGACACGCTGTTTCCGTCGCTCGTCGGCCGGCTCGCGCCGGGTGGCCATCTCGCCGTGCAGATGCCGGACAACCTCGACGAGCCTGCGCACCGCCTGATGCGCGAGGTCGCCGCGGCCGGACCGTGGGCGCACAAGCTGAAGGACGCGGCGCGCACCGAGCGGTTCGACGCGCGGTATTACTACACGTTGCTGTCGCCGTCGTGTTCGCGGGTGGATGTCTGGCGCACGACTTACTACCATCCGTTGCGCGGCGGGATCGATGCGGTCGTCGAATGGTTCAAGGGCAGCGCGCTGCGGCCGTTCCTCGCGGCGCTGGACGAAAGCGAACGCGACGCATTCGTCGCACGCTATCGCGACGCGCTCGCCGGTCCGGACGGCTATCCGCTGCTCGACGACGGCACCGTGCTGCTGCCGTTTCCGCGCCTGTTCATCGTCGCGACGCGGAAGTAACGCGAAAGCATGGTCGTCGGTCAGGACGCCGGCCGCATCGATTCCGGATCGACCGTCCGGCTCTTCGCGGACTGCCCGTCACGCAGGTCCTTGTACCAGAAGAGGGCGACTTCGCCGTCGTTCGCGCCGTCGGCGTACAGGAAGCGGTCGTGGCCGCCGATGACGAAGCCCGCACGCGCGTACGTGCAGCAGGCCGCGACGTTGTTCGCCTGCGTTTCCAGCCGCATGAAGCCGAACCCGCGGTTGCGCGCCCACGCTTCCGCGGCCGCCAGCAGGAACTGGCCGATCCCTTGGCGCCGGCAACCGCGGTCGACCGCGAGTTCCGCGATCTCGGCCATCCCGTTCCAGCTTTCGGTGATCGCGACGAATCCCGCGAGGCGCCCGCCCGCGCTCGCGCGAAACAGCGCGGTGCCGTTGGACGCCTCGCGCGCCCAGCCGGCCGGGTCGAAGCCGTAGTCCTTGCGCCGCACGGGCAGCGCGCGCAAATCGAGCAGATCCTGGTACGGCGCATTCAGCTCCCACGCGATCTCGAACGAAAAGTCGCATCCGTTCAGTTCGTCGGCGGGCAGATCGACCGCCTGTTCGATGCTGATGTGCTCGGCTCGGTCCATGTGTGTCGGTGTCCTGTCTTCAGCGGGATTGCCATGCCAAGTATTTCCCCCGGGGCGGGCGCCGCCTTGCGGCGAGCCGGATCGCGCCCGTTCCTGTTTCGAATTGCTGCGCTCGCACAATGCTTCTCCCCGCGGCGCGATTCAACGCCCGATTATGCGGGATATCGGCGGCGACGCTGCACCGACCTGGAACGGGAATGCAATCACGCCACGCATCGGCGCGGAACGCGATATGTTCAGCGGTGCATATCGAAATGGCGATCGACCTAACCGACCCATATTCGCCGGCACAGGAGCACCATGTTGAATTCAACGCAGCGGGACGCCGTCGGCGAAGCGTTTTCGCTCGACGCGATGCGGCGCGCAGGAATGCACGCAATCAATCGAAACCCGGAGCGCGCATCCGACGCGACCGTTCGGCGCGTTCCATGAAGATTTGCTGACGAGAGCCGAGCCGGGCGACGCGCGCCGTGAACGCGCGTCGCCGGCCGCTCGTCAGATGCTGATCGCGACCGGGCCTGCCAGCGGCGTGTAGCCGTCGTCGAAGAGGAACCACGCATCGTACTGGCCCGACGCCAGCGCGCTGTTCGCCGTCGTCGAGAACAGCAGCGAGCCCGTGCTCTTCGGCAGATACGCCCACGACTTGTAGCCGCCCTTGGTCGGTTGCGCGCCGCGCGGGTAGATGCCAACCCAGTTCTTCGGGCTGTGACGCCAAGGCGGCACGACGTAGTCGAACCGCAGCGTGCCGTACGACGAGCCCTGCGACGACAGCGCGGGCACGAACTTCCCGTTCGTATTGCCGATCGCCGAATCGGTCAGCAGCGCGCCCGCTTGCGCCTGCACGCAGCCGGCCACGCGGCGCAGGAAGTTCGGGTCGTTCGCGTCGCGGATGCTCGCGTCGTACCAGCCTGCGTCGCCGTACCACGTCACGGCCTGCGTCGCGCCGGCCGGCACGCTGACCGACTGCGGCGTGTTCATTCCGTACGCGTTGTCGACGAGCTGGAACGTCGTCGCGCTCGCTCCGGCGGTGTTGTCGAGCGTGATCTGCACGTTGCCGTTCTGCACGTCGTAACAGAGGCTGACTTCGGCCGACGAACCGGTATTGCCCGACGCGCCGACGTTGCCGCGGAACGTCTGCAGGAATCCGTTCGGCCCGTAGACCGAATAGTCGTAGCCGCCGGCCGAGTTCAGCGCGAGCGAATCGGACAGGGTCGTGCACGCGTTCGTGCCGGCGCCGATCGTGTATTGCCGCGGGATCGTGCTGGTGCCGTCGACCCACGCCTGCAGATGCACGCCCGCCGTGCCGGTATTGGTCATCGTCAGCGCGAGCGTCCTGCCGGAGCGGTTGACCTTGCCCTGCACGAAAAACTCGTACGGTAGCCGGCACGCCGCATTGCGGCCGGTCGTTTGTGTCGGCACCGCGGTGGTGGTCGCCGGCGGGATGATGACCGTCCAGCCGTTCGGGTCCATGTTGCTGGCCGGGCTCGGGATCGCGGGCACCGTCTGGTCGGGATTCGTGAAGTCGAATGCCGACGTGAGATCGCCGCACACGGTGCGCCGCCACGGCGTGATGTTGGTTTCCTGCAGCCCGAAGCGCGTTTCCAGAAAGCGGATCACCGACGTGTGATCGAACACCTGCGAGTTGACCTTGCCGCCTTTCGACCACGGCGAGATCACGAACATCGGCACACGCGGGCCGAGGCCGATCGGCACGTCGCCGCTGGCCGATCCGTCGGACGCCGCGCCGCTACTGCCGACGAATTCGGCCGCGGTCGAGACCGTCGACCGGCCGGTGCCCGCGGATGCGCTGGATGGCACGGCGGGCGGCACGTGGTCGAACAGGCCGTCGTTCTCGTCGTACATCACGAGCAGCACGGTGCTGGCCCAGACTTTCGGATTCGACGTCAGCACGTTGAGGACGTTGCTCACATACCATTCGCCGCCGCTCGCGGCCCACGACGGATGTTCGCAGTACGCGTAGGGCGCGGCGATCCACGATACCTGCGGCAGCGTGTCGTTCGCGACGTCGGCCTGCAACTGGCTGAACAGGCGTGTGTCGTATTCGGTGCCGCCGCCCGTCGGGTCGATTTGCGTGCCGTTGAGCGCCGGCGCGAGCGGATCGGTCGCGCCGAGGTTCTGGTACTGCCTGAAGTTGAGGATGACGTTGTCGCCGTAGTTGCCGTTCCACCAGAGATCCTTGCTGGAGCCGTTGTACTCGCCGTATCCGTGCGCGGCATCGAGCCCGTTGCCCTTGTCCTGGTAGAACTTCCACGTGACGCCGGCCGCATTCAGCCGTTCCGGCATCGTGGTCCAGCCGGTGCCGGTCATCGTGTTGGTCGTGTACGGCGTGTAGCCGGGCACGTTGCCGCAGCAACCGGTCCACAAATACAGTCGGTTCGGGTCGGTCGGCCCGAGCATCGAGCAGTGGTAGCCGTCGCACACGGTGAAGGCGCTCGCCAGCGCGTAATAGAACGGGATGTCGTTCTGCGTGAAGTAGTACATCGTGCCGCTGGTCTTCGCGCCGGCCCAGTTGTCGTAACGGCCGTTGTTCCATGCGCTGTGCGTGCCGTTCCAGCTGTGGTCGAGGTCGCCGTAATAGGTGTCGCCGTTCGCGCTGCCGGCCGGCGGCGACGGGTTGAACGGGAACACGTACGACAGCAGCCACGGCTGGCGCCAGACCGGATACCCGCTCGAGATCACGACCGGGCGCGGATCGCCGAAGCCGCGCGCGCTGCGCAGCGTGCCGAGGTAGTGGTCGAACGACCGGTTTTCCTGCATCAGGATCACGACGTGCTTCACGTCCTGGATCGTGCCGGTGACGGTCGCCGCCGGAATCGACTGCGCGCGCAGGATGCTTTCGGGCAGCATGCCGGTGACTGCCGTGGCGCCCGCGAGCTTCAGCGCATCGGCCAGGAACTGACGTCGTGTCGTGGATTTGTTTTGCATGTTCGCTCTCTGTTCATGAATGGCCGGACGGACTGGCCGGACGCCCCCTGCGCTTCAAACGCCGCGCGTTGCGATCGCGGTCACGCCGGACAAGGGCTGGTGCCCGTCAGTGGCAAGCCGTGGCGCAATGCAGGACCGGCGCGGCGGCCGGGCCCGATGCCGATGCGCGGTTCGCGGCGAGGTTGCCGGCCGCGCCGGAATCGCCATCGCCGCAACCGGCCAGCGTGCAAAGGAGCGCGATCATGAAAGCGCCGCGCCAGTGCGGAAAATGACATTCCTTAGCGGCGGGCGGAGCGGAGTGGTCGCGACTCGATTCGAGTCGGATTCCTGAGTGATTGACGTGCGTCGTTCCTGTTCCTGCTTTCATTGCCCCTCCAGAAAAGAAATGAACAGCGGAGAATATCGTCCGAATCAGAACAACTTCATGACAGGCCATCCGCGCGTGCCGGCGACGTGCGACAGCCCGGTGAATCTTCCGCCCGGCGTGCCGTCGTCGGTATCGCGCTCGATGCCGAGTAGATGCTCGATTCCAAACTCGGCGGCGATCGGCCGCGTCACGAACACGTTGGTCGCGGTGACGATGCAGCAGAGATATCGAGCCGCCGCGGCCATTGCCGGCCGTCATGGCGACGGGCCGGTGGTCGGCAGGATTCAGGCGCCCGTCATCGTGGCGTCGGGTCAGCGCCGCCGCCGATTGCTCATACGGAATTCACGCCGCGCGACTGCTGGAGAATACGCATAAGTGCCGGCTCGCGGTTCGACTATGCTGAATTGTCCGCGGCCCGAATTCCGCGCCGCGACGCGGCGAACCGGCGAAGGCGGGAGGGTGCGATGAGCGAACGAGACAACGTGCAACTCGTGCAGCAGGCATACGCGGCGTTCGGCAGGGCCGATATCGACGGCATTCTGCAGACGCTTTCCGACAATATCGACTGGTTCATCCCGGGGCCGGCCGACGTCGTTCCGTTCGTCGGCAGGCGACATCGGCCGCAGGCGGTCGCGGCGTTCTTCGCGGCGCTTGCGTCGACGCAGACCGCGGAACGGTTCGAGCCGCTCGAGTTCATCGCGAGCGGCAACCGGGTCGTCGTGCTCGGCACGCAACGCTGGCATGTTCATGCCACGGGTCGCACGTACGAAGACGACTGGGTGCATCTGCTCACGATCGAAAACGGGAAGATCGCGACGTTCGTCGAGTATCACGACACCGAGGCCGAAGCGGCGGCACATCGACCGTGACGACGCCGCGATCGTGCGCGGACATCGTCACCTTCGGAAGCGTGCATCGCATGCTTCGGCCGGCCGCCTTGGTCAATCAATCGCGCGCATCGCGTGGCGCAGTTCCTGGTAGCTGCGCAGGCCCGTCACGCCGAGTTCGCGGCCGATCCCGCTGAGCCCGAAGCCGCCCCAGCACACGTGCGGGTAGATGAGTTGCGGCGCGTTGATCCACACGAGCCCGGCGCGCACGCGCGCCTGGAACTGCTTCGCGATTTCCGCGTCGCGCGTCACGACGGTCGCGACGAGCCCGTAGCGCGTGTCGTTCGCGAGCGCGATCGCCTCGTCGTCGGTGCGAAACGACTTGACGCACGCGACTGGGCCGAACACTTCATCGGTCCACAGCAGGTTGTCGACGGCCGGTTCGGCGACCACGACCGGCGCCATGAAGAAGCCGTTGCCGCCCCCCTCGGCGACGCGCCCGCTGAACGCGACGCGCGCGCCGGCCGCGATGCCTTGCTCGAGCATCGCCTCGACGCGCGTGCGCTGCGCGGCCGAGATCAGCGGCCCCATCGCGACGTGTCCGGCGGAAGGCGGCGCGACGACGAGCGCGCGCACGGCCGTCTCGAACGCGGCCATGAAGCTGCGGTACACGCTGTCGTGCACGAGGATGCGCGCGGTGGCCGAGCACATCTGGCCCGCGTTCGTGAACGCACCGGCCACCGCCAGCGACACCGCGACATCGAGATCGGCGTCGTCGCGCACGATCAGCGACGACTTGCCGCCGAGTTCGAGCGTCACGCGCTTCATGTCCTCGGCCGCGGCCTGCATGACCTTGCGGCCGGCGGCCGTGCTGCCGGTAAACGAAATTTTGTCGACCAGCGGATGCGCGGTCAGCGCCGCGCCGACTTCCGCACCGCCGTTCACGACGTTGACGACGCCGTCCGGCACGCCGGCTTCGGCGATCAGGTCGAGCAGCGCGTGCTCGGTCGGCGACGTCAGTTCGGACGGCTTCATCACGACCGTGCAGCCGGCCGCCAGCGCCGGCGCGAGCTTCCACGCGGTCGTGACCATCGGGAAATTCCACGGCACGATCAGCGCGGCCACGCCGACCGCTTCGTGAAAGCGTTCGGCGGCGACGGCGTCGCTCGGCAGCGCGACCGGCTCGGCCGCGAACAGCGCCGGGTTCTCGCACAGCTGCGCGTAGTACGCGAACGTCGCGGCGACGTCGCCGACGTCGGCGTCCGCTTCGAACGGCGGCTTGCCGCTCACCTGCATCTGCAGCGCCGCAAGGCGTTCGCGGTCGGCTTCGACGCGCGCTGCGATCGTCGCGAGCAGGCGGCCGCGCTCGGCGGGCGGCGTGTCGCGCCAGCCGGCGAACGCGTCGCACGCGGCGCGGACTGCGGCGTCGACGTGCGCGGCCGTCGCGAATTCCTGCCAGCCGATCGTCTCGCCGGTCGACGCATTGAAGATCGGCGCGCCGGCTTCATCGGAATGCGTGTGCACGGTCTGGCCGGCGATGCGCGCGGCGGGCAGCACGATGGCCGTGGCGGAAGGGGAAAGCTGAGCGGTGGACATCAACGTTTTCCTGTCGATCGGGTTAGCGGTAGGCGACGCCCGGCATCACGCAGAGCATCTCGTACGCGAGGTTCGCGCCGACGAGCGCGGTGGTGCCGGTCGGATCGTACGGCGGCGACACTTCGACGAGATCCGCGCCGACGATGTTCAGCCCCTTCATCCCGCGAATGATCTCGAGACCCTGCTGCACCGTCAGCCCGCCGATTTCCGGCGTGCCGGTGCCGGGTGCGAACGACGGATCGAGACCGTCGATGTCGAAGCTCAGATAGACCGGCGCGTCGCCGATGCGTTCGCGCACCTGCGCCATCAGCGGCGCGAGCGACTTGTTCCAGCATTCCTCCGCCTGCACGACCGTGAAGCCCTGCTGGCGGCACCAGTCGAAATCGTCCGCGTGGTAGCCGGTGCCGCGCAGGCCGATCTGCGTGACCTTGTCGCAATGCAGCAGGCCGTCCTCCACCGCGCGGCGGAACGGCGTGCCGTGCGCGATCTTCTCGCCGAACATCGTGTCGTTCACGTCCGCGTGCGCGTCGACGTGCACCACGGCGACCTTGCCGTACTTCCTGTGCAGCGCGCGCAGGATCGGCCATGCGATCGTGTGATCGCCGCCGAGCGTGATCGGCCGGCAGCCGTTCGCGACGATCTCGTCATACGCTTGCTCGATGCGGCGCACCGAATCCTTCAGGTCGTACGGGTTGGTCGCGACGTCGCCGATGTCGGCGACCTGCAGAGAATCGAACGGGGCCGCGCGCGTGGCCATGTTGTACGGGCGCAGCAGCACGGATTCGGTGCGGATCTGGCGCGGGCCGAAGCGCGAACCCGAGCGGTTCGACGTGCCGAGATCGAGCGGCACGCCGACGAAGCACACGTCGAGGCCGTCGGTCGTGGCGGCCTGCGGCAGGCGCATCATCGTGGCGATGCCGCCAAAGCGCGGCATCTCGTTGCCGCCCATCGGTTGGTTCAGTTCGCGGTGCATGGGGCCGTCTCCTCTTTCTGATGAAAAACGATCGGCCGATGGTAGAGGAGAACGCACACGCGAAGATTTTGAAGTCGCAACGTTTACATCGATGCGGCTCGATGCGAGTGGCATGGCCGCATCGACGCGGCGTGACCGTCGGCGGGCGGTCGGCGTCGGACCGGATCAGCGCGCGATCGCGGACGGCGGCGCGTCGTCGCCGTGGTGCGGCGCGGCCGAACCCCACGCTGCAAGCTCGCGCTTCGTGCGCACACCGAGCTTCGCGAACGCGCGCTTCACGTACGACTCGGCCGACGCGACCCGCACGCCGAGGATGTCGGCGGTTTCCGGCACGGTCTTGCCGGAGATCAGATGCTTGCAGGTTTCGTATTCGCGCTTCGACAGCTTCACGCCGTCGGCCGCGATCCGCGCATCGAACTGCGCGAGCGGATGCACTTCGGGCATCGGATGCGCGACGCGTCGCGCGGCGGTGGTCGACGCATGCAGCTCGAGCAGCGGGAACAGCATGTCGCTGATGCTGCGAAAGCGGTTCATCTCGGCGAGCGTGAACGGCGGGCGATCGCGGCCGCGTTCCAGCGCGATCGAATGCTGCGCGTAGCGGGTGCCGCGCGCGAGCACGCATTCGTGGCCGATATGCACGTCGTCGAACAGCCGCTGGCGGAATTCGCCGGGCGGAATCGCTGCGATATCGCGCACGACCAGCATCGTGCCCGTCTTGCCGCGCAGCCCCGCGAACAACGGGTCGCTGTCGAGAAAGCGCTCGTAGTAGAGCGTCATCACGTCGGAGATTTCGGCGGTCGCGGTGCCGATGCCGCTGCTGCCGATCCATTCGCAGCGGTAGCCGGTGGGCATCGTGCCGTCGACGCGCGAGCGTTCGACGTGCGCGACGTCGAGCGGCACCACGTCGTTCAGCAATTGCGTGAGACGCGGCACGAAGTGCGGCGTGCCGACCGTCTCGATCAGCTCGCCCAGCGCCTTGAACGACACGTTGAAGCGGTCGGTGTCGCGGTGGAAGGGGTTCACGTTGAGCAGCATGCGGTTCCCCGGTGAAAAGCGGCGGCGATTTTAGCGGTGGAAGCCGAAAACGTCATTAGGGGGAAATACGGTACGGAGTCCTGCGGCCCCGCGCGCAGCGGAAAACGCGGCTTGTCCCCCCCGAAGGGGGGCATACCGAGGCAGTGTAAATGAGTAACTTCGTCTCTGCTTTTTCAATCAAGAGACGAAAGATTCAGATGACCAAACTGATCAAGGACATCCTGCCACTCGGCGCAGGCATTGGCGAATTCACGAAGCTCGACTTCGGGATGGACGAAAGCGACTGGCGCGCGGCCGAAGGCAAGAGCGGCGGCTACCTCATCGGCTGGTGGGAGGGCAAGGTCGGCTCGGTGGCGTTCCCGGAAACGGCGGCGGACGAGGCGGTGTGGCTCGTCGAGGGCCGCATCGCGCTGACCGACATGGAAGGCAACCGCAAGGAATTCACGCCGGGCCAGGGTTACCTGCTGCCGGCCGGTTTCGCGGGCCGCTGGGAGACGATCGAGGACGCGAAGAAATTCTACGTGCTGCTCGAGAAGTCGTGATGCGAGCGACCGCCGCCGAGGTGTCGTCGTCGGATCGACGCGCGCCCGGCGGCGGTTGCGTTTTCGATCGACCGCAAGCGAAGCCCGTCGCGCGCTTGCCGACGGCATACATCGCGACTTGCGGTGCATGCGCCGCGAATCGCCATCGGCGGAACAACCGATGACATCGGCGAATTCGGCACGCCGCGCACGCTCGGCACGCGCGGCACGCGCGGGCCGCGATCACGTGGGATGGCTGGAATCATGGAAATGGAAGTCAACGAAGCAACGCAAGCCGCACCGGCGCACGCGCACGACGCGCGTCGCGCGCCGGTTGCGCTGAGCGCCGCCGAGGCGCTCGCGAATACGAAGCTGTTCCCGTACTGGCTCGACAACCCGGCCGCACCGGCCGCCGAGCCGGAACTCGTCGGCGACGCGACGGCCGATCTGCTGATCGTCGGCGGCGGCTTCACGGGGCTGTGGGCGGCCGTGCAGGCGAAGGAGCAGATGCCGCACCTGAGCGTGGTGCTGATCGAGGCCGGCAAGGTCGCGCACGGCGCATCGGGCCGCGCGGGCGGGATCATCTCGACATCGGTGATGCACGGGCTGCCGAACGCGGTGCGCGTGTTCCCGAACGACATCGCGCAACTCGAGGCATTCGGCCATCACAACCTCGACGGCTTCGAGGAAACGCTGAAGCGCTACGGCATCGACGCCGACATCGAGTGGAACGGCGAGATGACGGTGGCGGTCGACCCCGAGCACATCGCGCACCTGAAGGGCGACTACGACCTGCATCGCGAATACGGCCACGACGTCGTGCTGCTCGATCGCGACGAAACGCTCGGGCAACTGAATTCGCCGCTGTTCGCCGGCGCGTTGTGGTCGCGCAATCGCAGCGGCATCGTGCATCCGGCGAAGCTCGCGTGGGGGCTCAAGCGCGCGGCGCTGTCGCTCGGCGTGAAGCTGTACGAACACACGCCGCTCACGACGGTCACCGACGAAGGCGACACGGTCTACGTGAAGACGCCGAGGGGCAGCGTGCGCGCGCCGCGCGTCGTGTTCGGCAGCGGCACGGCGAAGGTCGGCATTCCCGACATCAATCGCCGCGTGATGCAGGTGCGCGATCACGTGCTCGCGACCGAGCCGCTCACCGACGAACAGCTCGCGCGGATCGGCTGGAAGAATCGCCAGGGCGTGTACGACACGCGCACGCAGCTGAACTATTTCCGGCTGACGAAGAACAACAACATCATCTTCGGCGGGCTGGTCAGCTATCACTTCGACGGCGATCCCGAGCCGCACCAGGACGGCGAGCGGCAAACCTACTACCGGCTCGCGGAGGCGTTCCATCGCACGTTCCCGCAACTCGCCGACGTGCGCTTCTCGCACGCATGGGGCGGCCCGATCGACTACTGCTCGCGCGGCTCGGTGTTCGCGAAGCGCTATCTCGGCGACAAGGCGGTGTTCGTCGCCGGCTACACGGGTTTCGGCGTCGCGGCGAGCCGGTTCGGCGCGTTCATGGGGCTGAACATCCTGTTCGATCGAGACAGCCCGGAACGCAAGCTCGACATCGCGAACCAGAGCCCGAGCTACATCCCGCCCGAGCCGATGCGCTGGGTCGCCGCGAAGATCACGTTCCATGCGTTCGACGGCGCGGATGCCGAAGGCGGCTGGAAGCGCGCGTGGATCAACGGGATCAAGGCGATGGGCTTCCCGATGTAAGCGGCGCGCGGTGTCCGCGAGCGACGCGTATGGCGCGTGCCGTTGCCGATGGCGGCGCGCGTCCGGCAAGGTTCATCGGCGAAGACGGCCGGTGTCGCGCCGGCCCGACAACGCGCTCAGGCGCAGCGGCTCGAAGCATGTTTTCGAATACCACCGATCTCGATCTCCGGCTCATCCGGGTCTTTCTCGCCGTCGTCGACGCACGCGGCATCACGGCCGCAGAGGCCTCGCTCGGCGTGCGGCAGTCGACGATCAGCACGCAGCTGTCCGCGCTGGAAGCGCGCGTCGGTTTCAAGCTGTGCGATCGCGGCCGCGGCGGGTTTCGGCTGACGTCGAAGGGCGAACGCTTCGCGGCCACGGCACGCACGCTCGTCGCGGCGACGTCCGAGTTCGTCGCGCGCGTGCGCGACATCGACCGCAAGCTGGTCGGCACGCTGTCGATCGGCCTGATCGGGCAGGCGCCGCTCGTCGAGAACGCGCGCCTGGCCGATGCCATCGGCGCGTTCCGCAAGCGCGACCAGGCCGTCACGTTCTCGATGAAGGTCGCGTCGCCGCAGGAACTCGAGGAAAGCCTCGTCAACAACCAGCTCGATCTCGCGATCGGGTATTTCTGGCATCGCGTGCCGGGGCTCGACTACACGCCGTTGTTTACCGAGGAGCAGGTGATCTACTGCGGGCGCGGCCATCCGCTGTTTCATGCGTCACGGCCGGTGTCGGCCGACGACCTGCAGGCGCACGACTGGGTATGGCGCACCTATCCGGTGCCGGAGGAGCAGTATCCGCTGCCGGAGCGGCGCGTGACCGCGAGCGCGGACAGCATCGAGGCCGCGACGATCCTGATCCTGTCGGGCGGCCATCTCGGCTATCTGCCCGCGCATTACGCGGAGCCGTTCGAGCAGCGCGGGCTCGTGAAGGCCATCGGCCGCACGACCTTCAGTTTCGACGTGCCGCTGCATCTCGCGATGAAGCGCAGCGCGAGCGACAAGCCGATCGTCGACGCGTTCTGCGAGGATTTGCTGCGCGCGTTCAACATCAAGGCGATCGCGCTGGCCGCGTAGCGCGGGGCCTGCTCAGGCGTCGATGCGTTCGACGCGCGCCGTGACGGTGTCGTCGACGTTGAACGTGCGCAGCGGCGGCGAAGCATCTGGAATCGCGAAGCGCGTGTCATGAGCGAAGCGCGAACGCGTGAGATGCGGACGAGTGCCGGGCGGGCCGGGTCACGTGCTTGCGCTGTCGTCGCGATACCCGCTCTTGCCGTCGAAGATTTCCTTGAGCGCGGCACGCAGCACGACCGGATCGTGCTCGCCGGGCGCGAGATGAATCACGTAATGCGTGTTGCCGTCGAGCCGCGCGGCGGTGCGCTCGTCGAGTTCGACTTCGATCGTGTCGCCCGTGAGGCGCACCGTCAGATCTTTCACGTGCGCGGTGAGCTGGTCGAGCACCATCACCTCGATCGACGTTTCCTCCGGAAAGCGCAGCAGCGAGAAGCAATAATTCTGCTCCGCGTCGTGGCAATAGATGTTCGCGCAGCTTTCGTCGTCGTCGATGTCGGACGTCGCCGCGCCGACGGTGGCATGTAGTTCCATGATGTTTCTCTCGATGTGGGGTTATCGGGGCAGCGCGGTTTCCGCTTCGACCTCGCAATGCGCATCGCGCGCCTTCAGCCACAGCCCGAACTCGCGCATGACCTCGACGACGGGCCGCAGCCGGTCGCTGAAGCGCTTCGGCCCGTCGAGCAAGTACGACACGAGCAGCCGCCGCCAGCGGCCGCCGAGCAGGCGCATCGCCGCTTCCACGGAACATCCTGTCGCACTCGTTTTCATCGTGCTGAACCCTGGTCGGTAACTTTTTTGTGACTACGGCACAAACGACTGCCTTCTTCTCGGCGCCGCGCCGATGCGAGATATTAGCGCCCGCGTCGCGGCGAATCGAGAGGCAGGTGCTGGCCGCGGACGGCCCGGCACGCTAGTGCGTCGCCGGCAACCGCGCGGAGGAAGCGACGCCGCATACGTCGTCGCGCCACACCGCGGATCGCGGCGCTATAATCGCGGGCATGAAACTGCTTCGAACCTTCATCCTGCTGCTGCTCTGCGCGGTGCTGCCCATCAGCGGGCTGGCAGCGAGCGGCCTGACCGGTGAATGTCCGATGCAGTACACGATGTCGATGGACGCGAACGCGGCCATGGCCATGCCCACCGACATGAGCGACTGCGATTCGATGAAGGCGTCGCCCACCGACACCACGAAGGCCAAAGCGAAAAGCATGGCCTGCAAGGTGACCGCCCAGTGCCAGTTCGGCAGTCTCTATCACCCGGCCGCCCGCGCCGACGTCAGCCGTCCCGCTGCACTCGCCAGCACGATCGTCTTCCACTACACGCGGTCCGTCCCGATCCGCGACCCGAACGGGTTGTGGCGTCCTCCCCGCATCAGCTGATCCCGATTTGACCGGTTCGCCGCCGAGGCGGTGAGGTTCGTCCTGTGCTCAGGACGTGGAATCCATTCGGATTCCGATCTGGGGTTACACCATGTCATTCGATTTCTGCACGCCGCGCATGCGGCGTGCGTATCGGCGCGCGCCCGTATTGTGGGCCGCGCTGCTGACGGCGGGTGCCGTCCAGGCGCAGCAGTCGCCCGTCACGCTGGACGCCGCGCTGCAGTCCGCCACCGAACATTCCGCGTCGATGCAGGCCGCGCAGGCGTCGGTACACGCGCGGCTCGAAGCGGCCGCCCGGGCCGGCCAGTTGCCGGACCCGATGCTCAAGGCCGGCATCGACAACCTGCCGGTCAACGGCGGGCAGCGCTTCACCGTCGGCCAGGACTTCATGACGATGCGCCGCATCGGCATCGAGCAGGAATGGGTATCCGCCGACAAGCGGCGACTGCGCTCGGCGCTGGCCGACGAGCAGGTCGGCCGCGAACGCGCGGACTATCTCGTGCAGCTTGCGACGGTGCGCCAGCGGACCGCGGCGGCCTGGCTCGATGCCGTCTACGCGAAGCAGGCGCTCGCGCTTCGACAGGCGCTGCTCGATCACATGCGGCATGAGCTCGATGCGACGCAGGCGTCGTATCGCGGCGCGAAGGCGAGCGCGGGCGAGGTCGTCCAGGCACGCGCGATGCTGGCGCAGACGCAGGATCAGGTGCTCGACGCGCGGCAGGCGTATCGCACCGCGCTCATCGCGCTCGGCCGCTGGACGGCCGTGCCCGTCGCGGACGTGACGGGCACGCCCCCCGCGCCCGAATCCTTCGTGTCGTCGCTGCCGCCGGACGAACTGCGCGTGTCGCAACCGGCGCTCGTCGCCGCGGCGGACGACATCGCGGTCGCCGAGGCCGAAACCGCGGTGGCGAACAGCGAGCGCAGCCCGAACTGGACGTGGGAGATCGCGTACCAGCAGCGCGGCGGCGCGTATTCGAACATGGTGTCCGTCGGCGTCACGATCCCGTTGCCGCTCAACCGCAAGAACCGGCAGAACCGCGACGTCGCCGAAAAGGCCGCGCTCGCGACGAAGGCGCGCCTGATGTACGAGGACACGCTACGCCAGGTGCAGGCCGATATCCGCACGCAATCCGAAACGCTGGCCAGCGGCCGCGAACGCATCGCGAATCTGCGCGAAGCGCTGTTGCCCGCCGCCGAGCAGCGCGTGCAGCTCGCCACGGCCGCCTACCGTGCCGGCGCCGGTTCGCTCGCCGATACGTTCGCTGCCCGGCGCGCGCAACTGGACGCGCGGTTGCAGGTGCTCGATCTCGATCGCGACGTGTCGCGAATCTGGGCGCAGCTCGAATATCAGGTCGTGCCGTCGGCGATGGTCGCCGCGCAGTGAAGGAGAACCTCATGACGAAGCAATCACTGGCGCGCGTGGCGACGCTGGCCGTTGCCGGCGCGGCGCTGCTCGGCGCGGGGTATGTCGCGGGCATGCGCCATGCAGCGGGTGGCGCGGGAACGACGGCGGCCATGCCCGATCCGCAGGCGGGACGCAAGGTGCTGTACTGGCACGACCCGATGGTGCCGAACCAGCATTTCGACAAGCCGGGGAAATCGCCGTTCATGGACATGCAACTGCAGCCCGTCTATGCGGATGAAGCCGGTGGCGCACCGGGCATCCGGATCGATCCGGGCCTGCAGCAGAACCTCGGCATCCGCTATGCAGTCGTGCGCCGCCAGCAGACGGCGGACGGCTTCGATGCGGTGGGCACGACGCAATTCGACGAATCGCGCGCGGACGTCGTGCAGTCGCGCGTCACCGGCTACATCGACCGGCTTTACGCACGGACGCCGATGCAGCGCATCGAGAAGGGCGCGCCGATCGCATCGCTGTTCGTGCCGGAATGGCTCGCGCCGCAGGAGGAATATCTCGCGCTCAAGCGGGGCGGGATGGACGGCACGCTGCTCGATGCGTCCCGCGCACGGATGCGTGCGCTGTCGATACCCGACGCGATGATCGCCGCGCTCGATCGCACCGGCCGCGCGCAGACGCACGTCGTGCTGAGCGCGCCGGAAACCGGCGTCGTCAGCGAGCTGAACGTGCGGGACGGCGCGATGGTCGCGCCGGGGCAGACGCTCGCGAAGATCGCCGGGCTGGCGACGCTCTGGCTCGTCGTCGAGGTGCCGGAAGCGCTCGCGCTGAACGTGCAGCCGGGAATGTCGGTCGACGCAACCTTCGCGGGCGACCCGGCACGGCACTTCACCGGCCGCATCCGCGAAGTGCTGCCCGGTATCAGCACGGGCAGCCGCACGCTGCAGGCGCGCGTGGCGATCGACAATGCGGCGCTCGAGCTGACGCCCGGCATGCTGATGCGCGTACACGTCGCGGCGCGCAAGACGATGTCGCGCCTGCTGGTGCCGTCCGAATCGGTGATCGCGACCGGCACGCGCTCGATCGTCATCGTGAAGAACGGCGACGGCCGTCTGCAGCCGGTGTCGGTGACGGTGGGCAACGACATCGGCGGCGACACGGAAGTGCTCGACGGATTGCACGAAGGTGACACGGTGGTGGCATCAGGGCAGTTCCTGATCGATTCGGAAGCGAGCCTGAAAAGCGTGTTGCCGCGGCTGGCGCGCGCGGCCGGCGCCAGCGCGTCCGCCGCGTCCGCCGCGACCCCTCCGGTGTACGAAACGATCGGCAAGGTCGAGAGGGTGACCGACGACGACATCACGTTCTCGCATCAGCCGGTGCCGGCGCTCGGCTGGGGCGCGATGACGATGGCGTTCGGCAAGCCGTCGGCGCACGCGTTCGCGGACGTGAA
The DNA here is from genome assembly GCF_001521935.1 of Burkholderia sp. RF7-non_BP4. Lineage (NCBI taxonomy): Bacteria > Pseudomonadati > Pseudomonadota > Betaproteobacteria > Burkholderiales > Burkholderiaceae > Burkholderia > Burkholderia sp. RF7-non_BP4. The sequence continues at coordinate 136,526 of NZ_LOTA01000076.1, forward strand.
GGTCGGCCAGACCGTGCGTTTCGCGTTCGAGCAGACCGATGACGGTTATCGACTGACGAAGGTCGAGCCGCAGGGAGGCGCACGATGATCGCGCACGTGATTCGCTGGTCCGTCCGCAACCGCTTCCTGGTGCTGCTCACCACCGTGCTGATCGCGGCATGGGGCGTTCATTCGCTGCGGCAGACGCCGCTCGACGCGCTGCCCGACCTGTCGGACACGCAGGTGATCGTGAAGGCGTCGTATCCGGGCAAGGCGCCGCAGGTCGTCGAGGACCAGGTCACCTATCCGCTGACGACCACGCTGCTCGGCGTGCCGGGCGCGAAAACCGTTCGCGCGTACTCGTCGTTCGGCGACGCGTTCGTCTATGTGCTGTTCGACGACCATACCGACCCGTACTGGGCGCGTTCGCGCGTGCTCGAATACCTGAGCCAGGTGCAGAGCCGCCTGCCCGCCGGCGCGACCGTGTCGCTCGGGCCGGATGCGACCGGTGTCGGCTGGGTGTACGAGTATGCGCTCGTCGACCGCACCGGCCGTCACGACCTCGGGCAACTGCGCGCGCTCAACGACTGGTTCCTGAAATTCGAGCTGAAAGCCGTGCCGGACGTATCGGAAGTGGCGAGCATCGGCGGCATGGTGCGCCAGTACCAGGTCGTGCTCGACCCGGACAGGCTGCGCGCGTACGGGATCACGCAGGCGGCGGTCGCGGACGCGCTCGGCAAGGCGAACCAGGCATCGGGCGGATCGGTCGTCGAGCTGGCCGAGTCGGAGTACATGGTGCGTTCGTCCGGCTACCTGCGCACGCTCGACGACTTCCGGCACGTGGTGCTGCGCACCGACGACGCCGGCACGCCGGTGCTACTCGGCGACGTCGCGCGCATCCAGATCGGCCCGGCGATGCGGCGCGGGATCGCGGAGCTGAACGGGCAGGGCGAGGTGGCGGGCGACGTCGTCGTGATGCGGTCGGGCAAGAACGCGCTGACGACGATCGATGCGGTGAAGGCGAAGCTTGCCGATCTGAAGCGTTCGCTGCCGCCCGGCGTCGACGTCGTCACGACCTACGACCGCTCGCAACTGATCGAGCGCGCGGTGGACAACCTCAGGGACAAGCTGATCGAGGAGTTCGTGATCGTCGGGATCGTCTGCGCGGTGTTCCTGTTCCACCTGCGCAGCGCATTCGTCGCGATCCTGTCGCTGCCGCTCGGCGTGCTCGCCGCGTTCATCGTGATGCGTCATCAGGGCGTGAACGCGAACCTGATGTCGCTGGGCGGCATCGCGATCGCGATCGGCGCGATGATCGATGCGGCGATCGTGATGATCGAGAACGCGCACAAGCATCTCGAGGCATACGACCATGCGCATCCCGGTGAGCCGATCACGGCCGCGCGCCGCTGGGAGCTGGTCGCGACATCGGCCGCGGAGGTCGGGCCGGCACTGTTCTTCTCGCTGCTGATCATCACGCTGTCGTTCATTCCGGTGTTTTCGCTCGAAGGGCAGGAAGGCAAGCTGTTCGCGCCGCTCGCGTTCACGAAGACCTACACGATCGCCGCCGCGGCCGGGTTGTCGGTGACGCTGGTGCCGGTGCTGATGGGGTATCTCGTGCGCGGCCGCATTCCGCCCGAGCACGCGAATCCGATCAACCGCGTGCTCATCCGCGTGTACCGGCCGCTGCTCGAAGCGACGCTGCGGCGCCCGTGGTTCGCGATCGGCGTCGCGATCGTCGCGCTGTTGCTGACCGTCGTGCCGTTGTCGCGGCTCGGCGGCGAGTTCATGCCGCCGCTCGACGAAGGCGACCTGCTGTACATGCCGACCGCGCTGCCGGGCATCTCGGCCGACAAGGCGGGTGAACTGCTGCAGCAGACCGACCGGTTGATCAAGACCGTGCCCGAGGTCGACACGGTGTTCGGCAAGTCGGGGCGCGCGGATACGGCGACGGATCCCGCGCCGCTCGAGATGTTCGAAACCACGATCCGCTTCAAGCCGCGCAGCGCATGGCGGCCGGGGATGACGCCGGAGAAGCTCGTCGACGAACTCGACCGGACGGTGAAGGTGCCGGGCCTGTCGAACGTGTGGGTGCCGCCGATCCGCAACCGGCTCGACATGTTGTCCACCGGCATCAAGACGCCGGTCGGCGTGAAGATTTCCGGGCCGGACCTGACGGGAATCGACGCGATCGCGACGCAGGTCGAGGCGGCAGTGAAGCGCGTGCCGGGCGTCACGTCCGCGCTCGCGGAACGGCTGAACGGCGGCCGCTACATCGACGTCGACGTCGACCGGCTCCCCGCCGCGCGCTACGGGCTGTCGGTGGCCGACGTCCAGGCGGTCGTGTCGTCGGCGGTGGGCGGCGAGGATGTCGGCGAAGTGATCGCGGGGCGCGAGCGCTTCCCGATCAACATCCGCTATCCGCGCGAGATCCGCGATTCGCTCGAGAACCTGCGGCAACTGCCGGTCGTCACCGCGCGCGGCGCGCAGATCCGCCTCGGCGACGTCGCGCGCATCGCGATCGCCGACGGGCCGCCGATGATCCGCAGCGAGAACGCGCGGCTGTCCGGCTACGTGTACGTCGACCTGCGCGGCACCGACTTGCGCACGGCGGTTCGCGCGATGCAGCAGGCGGTCGCGCAACGGGTCGCGTTGCCACCCGGCTATTCGATCGCGTGGTCGGGGCAGTTCGAGTATCTCGAACGCGCGGCGGCGACGCTGCGCACCGTGGTGCCCCTGACGCTCGTCGTGATCTTCGTGCTGCTGTTCGTCACGTTCCGCTCGGCGGCCGATGCGCTGCTGCTGATGTCGACGGTGCCGTTCGCGCTGGTCGGCGGCTTCTGGCTCGTCTGGGCGTTGGGCCATGCGGTGTCGGTCGCGACATCGGTGGGCTTCATCGCGCTGGCGGGCGTGGCCGCCGAGTTCGGCGTCGTGATGCTGCTGTACCTGAAGGGCGCGCTGCAGCGCCGCCTGGATGCCGGCGCGCCGCTGACCGATGCGGTGCTGCTCGACGCGATTCGCGAAGGCGCGGTGCTGCGCGTGCGGCCGAAAGCGATGACGGTCGCCGTCGTGCTGGCCGGCCTCGTGCCGATCATGGTCGGACACGGCGCCGGCTCCGAAGTGATGCAGCGTATCGCTGCGCCGATGGTCGGCGGCATGGTCACCGCGCCTTTGCTGTCGATGTTCGTCATTCCCGCCGCATGGCTTCTGCTTCAGCGCCGTCGCGCGCGAGGCGCGAGCCGTCAGCGGCAGTCCGATGCAGTTCCTCACGGCATGAACGTGCCATCCACCCCAACCGGAGAATCTCGATGAAGATGAATCAATTGATCGCCACCGCCGCCGCCGTTTTCGCCGCCGGCGCGTTCGCCGTACCCGCATTGGCCGCGGGCGACATGTCGGGCATGGACATGTCCGGCATGAAGATGTCGGCGGGTGCCGCAGCCGAATCGAATGCCGTGCTGACCGATGCCGAGGTGAAGAAGATCGACCTCGCGAGCGGCAAGATCACGCTGAAGCACGGCGCGCTCGAGAACGTCGGGATGCCGCCGATGACGATGGCGTTCAAGGCGAAGGACGCGGCCATGCTCGCCGAGGTTCACGCGGGCGACAAGGTGAAGGTCCGCGTCGAGAACGTCAACGGCACGCTGACGATCGTCAAGCTCGTGAAGGTGTCGTAAGCGCGGGAAGGCGGGCGGCATGGCCGCCCGCGTCGAGCGTCGTCGGGCGACCGCCCGATCCGCGCCTTCAGCGCGTCAGCGTCACGAACAGATAGCCGACGTACCCGGCGCCGTTCGCCAGCAACGCCCAGATCGCGAGCCCGCGCGCACGCGCATTGACGCGCAGCCACACCGCCGCCGCGAGCGTGATGACCACGCCGGTCAGCACTTCGGGGCGCGGTTCCCACGGCGTCAGCATGATGCCGATCGCCGGCAGCAGCGTGCCCTGGAACACCATCGCGCCGGTGATGTTGCCGAACGCGAGCGTGTCCTTCTTGCGGCGGATCCACAGCACGCTGTTGACCTTTTCCGGCAATTCCGTCGCGATCGGCACGATGATCAGCGACAGCAACAGCGCGGAGATTCCGAGCAGGTGCGACACGCCCTCGACGCCGTGAATGAAGCCCTTCGCACCGCCGACCAGCAATGCGACGCCGAGCGCGAGTTGCAGCGCGATGGTTGCCAGGTTGGTCGGCAGCCCGACGCGCGACAGGAACATCGCATGCGGCGCCTCGGTGCCGTGCCCGGCGTCGACGAGTTGCGTCGACGCGCGGAACGTCATCAAGACGTACATCACGTAGATGCCGACCAGCATCGCGGCGAGCAGCGCGCGGACCGCCCACACGTGATGCGGGACGAACATCGCGATGGTGGCGAGCGTGAAGGCGGCGATGAAGTAGTTCAGGTCGCGCACGAAGCCGGTGCGCTCGGGCGCGATCGTGCCGGTCAGCCCGCGTGAGCGGATCACGGCGAGCGTCATCAGGAAGGTCGTCAGCGTCGCGAGCATCAGCGGCGCGCCGAGAATCGCGCCGACGCCGATTTCCTCGTTCACGGCCGCGTTCGACGTGCCGCCCGCGAGCGCGAGCAACGGCACCATCGTTTCGGGCAGCGCGGTGCCGACGGCGGCGAACAGCGAACCGGTCACGCCTTCCGAAATCTTCAGCCGCTCGCCGAGATGTTCGAGCGCATTCGTGAAGAGTTCGGCGGCGATCAGGATGACGATCAGCATGAACGCCAGTTCGACGAGCATCAACGTCATGCGGCACCTCCGCAGGCAGGCACGCCGGCAGGGGCGGAACGGACGCAGCGAACGAAACGCAGGGGGAAGGCTGGAAGGAACATGGGGACTCCGTGGTCGGACGTGGACGAACCATGACGCATCTGCCGACGTCCGACCACGAACGACGCGATGCGTCGATGGTCTCGCCAGACCGATTCGGCCGAATGCGCCACGGCCGCAGGCCGAGTGTGTTGACGCGTTCGCTTTCCGGGGATGGAAAGCAGGCTACTCCCCAAAGACGAGGGCCAGTCTAGCCGAGCCGGCCGCTTTCGGCAAGCGCGCGGTCAAGCCGCGTCGTGACGGATGCCATGGCGTGTCGGGAAGCAATCGGCATGCGCGCGCGGCGGCATCGTCCGCATGTCACGAAACGCGGGCCGGGAAGTGCAGCGCGAAGGTCGTCCGTCCGTCGCGGCTCGCGACCTCGACCTTGCCGCGATGGAGCTCGACGATCGACTTGACGATCGCGAGCCCGAGCCCGGTGTTGCGCGCCGCGCCGTGCCGCGACGAATCGATCCGGTAAAAGCGCTCGAAGATCCGCTCGATCTGTTCGGGCGGAATCGCGACGCCGCGGTTCGTGACTTCGACGACCGCGTAGCCGGGCCGGGTCGATACGGCCAGCTCGATCGTCGATCCGGCTTCCGCGTGTTCGAGCGCGTTCGAGACGAGGTTGCTGACGGCGCGCCGGAACAGCGTCGCGTCCGCGACGACCGGCGCTGCGCCGCGCACGTCGAGGCGCACGCCGGTCTCGTCGGCCAGCGCCTGGAAATACGACGCGAGCCGGCGCAATTCGTTGCCCGCGTCGAGTTCGACCGTCTTCAGGTGCTGTTGCGCATTGTCCGTGCGGGCGAGAAACAGCATGTTCTCGATCATCCGCTGAAGCCGTTCGCATTCCTCGATATTCGAATCGATCAGCGCTTCGTATTCCTCGGTGGTGCGGGCACGCGACAGCGTGACCTGCGATGAACTGATCACGTTCGCGAGCGGCGTGCGCATGTCGTGCGCGAGATCGGACGAAAACTGCGACAGCCGCACGAACGCGCGCTCGAGCCGGTCGAGCATCCGGTTGACCGACGTGGCGAGCTCGCGCAGCTCGATCGGGCCGCCGCGCGCATCGAGGCGCGCGGTCAGGTTGTGCGCCTCGATGCGCGACGTCTGCCGGCCGAGGCTCTCGACCGGACGCAGGCCGCGCGACGCGACCGCGTAGCCGAGCGCGCCGACCAGAAGCGCGCCGAGCGCGGCCGCGAGCCAGATGTCGACGCGATAGCTTTCCAGCAGCGACTGGCGATCCGCCGCCGTGCGCGCCAGCGCGATCTGAACGGTTTCGCCCGACGGCAGCGTGGCGCGGGCACGGACGCAGCGCGACGTGCCGATGCCGGGCGGCGAGCACGTGAACGGGCTGGCCGCCGCGCCCGCTGCACCGGCCGGCTGCGGCCGCGCGATCACCGACGCGAGCGTGTGGCCGGCTTCGTCGGTGTGTTCGACGAGCGGATGGTTCGCGCCGTCGTAGATGCCGAGATAGACGCCCGGATGCGACAGCAGCACTTCATGGAAGACGGCCGGATCGGCGCGCAACGCGGCGGTCGAGCCGCTCGCCCGCGCGAGCTGCAGGAATTGGTTGAGCTTGCCGGCGATCTCGATGTCGTCGCGCCGGGTCAACTCGGCGGACAGCGAGCGATACAGATACGCGCCGGTCAGCGCGAACACGAGCGCGGCCACGACCGCGAACGCGAGCGTCAGGCGCCGGACCAGCGAATAGGGTGCGGGGCCGCTTGTCACGCGCGATCCTCGAGCACGTAGCCCATCCCGCGGATCGTGTGGATCAGCTTTTTCTCGTACGCGTTGTCGATCTTCGCGCGCAGGCGCTTGATCGCCGCATCGACGACGTTCGTGTCGCTGTCGAAATTCATGTCCCAGATCTGCGACGTGATGAAGGTGCGCGTCAGCACCTCGCCCTCGCGTTCCGCGAGCAGCTGCAGCAGCGCGAACTCCTGCGCGGTCAGGTCGATGCGTGCGTCGGCGCGCCGCACGCGGCGCTTGATCAGGTCGACTTCGAGATCGGCGATTTGCAGGATTTCGCGGGAATTGCGCGGCACGCGCCGCAGCAGCGAACGGATGCGGGCGAGGAACTCCGCGTACGCGAACGGTTTCAGCAGATAGTCGTCGGCGCCCAGTTCGAGCCCCGTGACCTTGTCCTCGACCGCCTCCCGGGCCGTCAGCAGCAGCACCGGCGTCTGCTTCTGCGCGCGCAGCCGGCGGAGCACCTCGAAGCCGTCCAGTTCCGGCAGCATCACGTCGAGCACGACGAGATCGAAATCCTCGTGCAGCGCGAGGAACAGCCCGTCCTGGCCGTTTTCGGCCACGTCGACCGTGTAGCTCGCCTCCGTCAGCCCCTTGCGGAGGTACGACGCCATCTTGGGTTCGTCTTCGACTATCAGTATCCGCATGGTGGAGCAGGCCGTTCGTGATTCCAGCCGGTCAGTGTAACGCGTGAGCTTACGGCGCAGCGCGTGCGCGAAAGATGACCGCCGGATGACGGAATTGTCATGAAGCATGCGTGCGATGCGTCGCCGCGCTTCATGAAAATTCGGTCATGTTTCGGCCATGTCGTCGTCACGCCGGCGGCGATAAGCTGCGGCCGTCTTGTATCCGGAGCGCGTCGTCGCGGCGCTGCTCCCGTTCATCCGGTCATTGTCTGCGTGATTCCGCATCCATGTCGTACTGGCGCAAATTCATCCTCGTCGTGCTGCTGGCGCTGTGCGTGCCGATCCAGTCGTTCGCGACCGTGTCGACGCCATGCGCGGGCGCTGCCGCTGCCGCACCGCACGCGGGGGCCGGCGCCGATGCCCAGGCCGCGTCGTATGCGATGCCGGGCGCGCACGGCGAGCGGCATGAGCACGACGACCACGCACGCCATGCGACGCCTTGTTCCGCCTGCGGGTCCTGCTGTTTCGGCTCGGGCATGGTGGAGGCGCCTGCCGTGTCCGTTACGTCGGACGTCGGCCTCGCGATCGTCTCGTCCGCACCGTCGACGGTCGTCGTGTCGTTTTTGACCGGCGGCATCGACCGGCCGCCACGCCGGATTTCAATCTAGTCCGTGCCCGCGGCCAAACGGCCGCGATCCGCAAACCGTGCCGGCGAACGCGCGACGTCCGCCGCACGACTCACGACGAGAAACATCCATGCGATTGATTACTGCGGCGCTGCTTGGCGCGGCGGCGCTCGTGCCGTCGCTCGCGCCCGCGCAAACCGCCTTTCCCGATCCGGCCGACGCGGCCGCGTCGGTGCCGGACGTCACGGTGACGTCCGCGTTCGACGGCTACGTGCCGTATCGGGACGACGCAGGCCCGGGCTGGAAGCAACTGAACCGGGACGTGACGGCGCGGCCCGCGAAGGGAAACACCGCCGGACACGCGAAACCCGAAAATGCGGCAGCCGGCGCGTCCCATTCGATGAACGGAGGGGCCGCGCAATGACGAGACTTGCGATTTCACCGCGAATCGGCGCGACCGTGCTCGCGCTGGTATTCCTCGCCGGCTGCACGACGTTCTCGAAGGACGGCGGCTTCGACACCGTGTCGACCGTCGCATCGGAGCGCATCGGGAAAGACGCCGTCATCGTCAGGACCGACGCCGACCGCGCAGCCGTCGACAAGCGGACGAAGGAACTGCTCGAGAAACCGCTGTCGATGGACGACGCGGTGCAGCTCGCGCTGCTGAACAACCGTGGCCTGCAGGCGTCGTACGCGGAACTCGGGCTGTCGGAGGCCGATCTCGTGCAGGCCGGCCGGCTGCCGAACCCGCGCTTCTCGTTCAGCCGCACGCGGGCCGGCGACGGCGAACTGAGCCTCGGCCGCACGTTCTCGGCCAACGTGTTCGCGCTGCTGACGCTGCCGCTCGCGACGAACATCGAACGCCGCCGTTTCGAGCAGACCCGGCTCGAAACCGCCGACGCGATGCTGAAGGTCGCGGCCGACGCGCGCCGCGCGTATGTCGAAGCCGTCGCCGCCGAGCAGGCCGCGAATTATGCGCGACAGGTCCGCGACGCCGCGAGCGCCGGCGCCGAGCTCGCGCAGCGCATGCGCCAGGCCGGCAACTTCAGCCGGCTCGACTATGCACGCGAGCAGGCATTTCATGCGGATGCCGTCGCGCAGCAGGCGAAGGCGCAGCAGCAGGCCGTGGCCGCGCGCGAGAAGCTCACGCGCGCGATGGGGCTGTGGGGCGAGCGCACGCGGTACGCGCTGCCCGAGCGCTTGCCCGACCTGCCGAAGGCACGCCCCGATCTGCCCGATCTCGAACGCTATGCGATGAACAACCGTCTCGACATCCAGGCCGCGAAGCTGCAGACGCAGGGCGTCGCGTCGTCGCTCGGGCTCAGCAAGGCGACGCGCTTCGTCAACGCGGTCGATCTCGGCTACGTGAACAACTACGAGACCGGCAAGGGGCACGAGCACGGCTACGAGATCAGCGTCGAGATTCCGCTGTTCGACTGGGGCGGCGCGAAGGTTGCGCGGGCCGAGGCCGTCTACATGCAGTCGGCGAACCGGCTCGCGCAGACGGCGATCGACGCGCGCTCGGACGTGCGCGAATCGTACGCGGCATACACGACGAGCTACGACGTCGCGAAGCACTATCGCGACGAAGTCGTGCCGCTGCGCAAGACGATCTCGGACGAACTGCTGCTGCGCTACAACGGGATGCTCGCGAGCGTGTTCGAGCTGCTGAGCGATGCGCGCGAACAGGTCGGCGCGGTCAACGGCTACATCGACGCGCTGAAGGATTACTGGCTCGCCGAAACCGATCTGCAGGCGGCCGTCGGCGGCCGTCTGCCGACCGCGCAGCCGACGCAGCCGACGCAGCCGACGCAGCCGACGCAGCGCGCGGACGCGCCCGCCGCACCCACGACCGACGCTGCGCCGCAGCCGGCTTCTTCACCCGTGGCGCAACCGGCGCCCGCAACGCATCCGGAAGGTCATTGACATGGTGTCCCGTCGACAATTTCTCAGCGGCTCGGGCGCCGCGCTGCTCGGTGCGGCGATGGTCAGCAAGGCCGGCGCGGCGTCGTTGCCCGACGCGCCCACGATGGCGAAGGCCGGCACGCAGCCGCCGCTCGTGCCGCCCAACGGCCGCCCGTACACGCCCGTCGCGACGCTGAACGGCTGGACGCTGCCGTGGCGAATGAAGAACGGCTGGAAGGAATTCCACCTGACGGCCGAGCCCGTCGTGCGCGAGATGGCGCCCGGGATGAACGCGAACCTGTGGGGCTACAACGGCCAGTCGCCGGGCCCGACGATCGAGGCCGTCGAAGGCGACAAGGTCCGGATCTTCGTGACGAACCGGCTGCCCGAGCACACGACGATCCATTGGCACGGGCTGCGGCTGCCGAACGGGATGGACGGCGTCGGCGGCCTCACGCAGCCGCACATTCCGCCCGGCAAGACCTTCGTCTACGAGTTCCAGCTGGAGGCGCACGGCACGTTCATGTATCACCCGCACGCCGACGAGATGGTGCAGATGGCGATGGGGATGATGGGTATGTTCATCGTGCATCCGAAGGACCGCGCGACGATGCCGGTCGATCGCGATTTCGTCTTTCTGCTCGCCGCGTACGACATCGATCCGGGCAGCTACACGCCGCGCGTGAACGAGATGACCGACTTCAACATGTGGACGTTCAACTCGCGCGTGTTCCCGGGCATCGACCCGCTGCCGGTGCGGGCGGGCGACCGCGTGCGGATTCGTTTCGGCAACCTGACGATGACGAATCATCCGATCCACCTGCACGGCTACAGCTTCGAGGTGGCCGGCACCGACGGCGGCTGGATTCCGCCGGCGGCGCGCTGGCCGGAGGTGACGGCCGATGTCGCGGTCGGCCAGATGCGCGCGATCGAGTTCACCGCCGATCGTCCGGGCGACTGGGCGTTCCATTGCCACAAGTCGCATCACACGATGAATGCGATGGGTCATCAGGTGCCGAACCTGATCGGCGTGCCGCAGAAGGATCTCGCGAAGAAGATCGGCAAGCTCGTGCCCGACTACATGGCGATGGGCAGCACGGGCGGCGCGATGGGCGGCATGGAAATGCCGCTGCCCGACAACACGCTGCCGATGATGACGGGCACCGGCCCGTTCGGGCCGCTGGAGATGGGCGGCATGTTCACGGTGCTGAAGGTCCGGCAGGGCCTCGGCCGCAACGATTATCGCGATCCGGGCTGGTTCCGGCATCCGAAGGGCACCGTCGCTTACGAATACACCGGCGAATTGCCGGACGCTTGAGCCGCGGGCAGCATGCGGCGGCCGTGATGACGCGGCCGCCGGTTTTCGTTTCATTCACTCAGGAGAACGCACGATGAAGAAGGAACTGGTTTCGATTGCAACGGGTTGCATGCTGGCGTTTTCCGCCGCGTCGTACGCGGCCGGCGACATGGCCGGCATGGACATGAGCGGCGGCGCGATGCAGGGCGCCGCCGCGAAGCACGAGATGTCGCACGGCGAGATCCGCAAGATCGACATGGGCGCCGGCAAGCTGACGATCAAGCATGGCCCGCTGGACAACCTCGGGATGGACGCGATGACGATGGCGTTCAAGGTGAAGGACCCGGCGATGCTGTCGCAGGTGAAGGTGGGCGACAAGGTCGACTTCGTTGCCGAGGACGTGGGCGGCGCGTTGACCGTCGTCGAGCTGAAGAAGCCGTGACGCCGGGCATGACGATGAAGATCACCCCCCTCGGGCGGCTGGCCGCCCTCGCCGCGGCCGGCGCGATCGCCGCCGCCGTGCCGGCCGCGGCATTCGCGCACGGCAAGCTGGAAAGCGCCGCACCGGCGACGGGCAGCGCGGTCGACACCGCGCCCGACACGTTGCGGCTGACGTTCAACGAAGACCTCGAACCGGCGTTCAGCTCGGTGAAGGTATCGGACGCGAACGGCAATGCCGTCGCGCACGAAAAGGCGAAAGTCGATGCGTCGAACCCGCGCGTGATGACCGTCGCGATACCGAAGCTCGCGCCCGGCGCGTACACGGTGCAGTGGGTGGCGATGACGGCCGACGCGCATCGCACCAAGGGCGCCTATTCGTTCAGGGTGAAGGGGTGAACGAGGGCTTCGTCGGCCTTTTGAGGCTCGTGTCCGTGGCGATCCAGAACACCGGGTTCGCCGTCGTCGTCGGCGCGCTGCTCGGCAGCCACTGGCTTGCGCGCGGCGAGTCGGCGTGGCAGCGCGGCATCGCGCGGCGTCTCGTCGCGACGCTGCGCATCGCGTCCAGCGTGTCGCTGCTCGCGAGCGTCACCGCGTTCTGGGCGCATTGCGCGCTGATGAGCGACGTGTCGATTCTGGACGCCGGGCCGGCCGTCCGCGCGATGCTCGCCGGCACCGGCTTCGGCCACGCGTGGCTGGCCGGCGCGGTGTTCGCGGCGGTCGTCGTGCTGCTGTCGTTGTTCCGGCATGCGAACGATACGCGCTTTCCGTTCGCGATCTGGGCTGCGCTCGCGGGCGTCGCACTCGCGCGCAGCAACGGCGGGCATCCGGTCGACGCGGGCCTGTTCAGCGTGCCGGTGTGGGTCGACTGGCTGCATCTGCTGGCGATCAGCGCGTGGGTCGGGCTCGTGTTCGTGACGGCGTTCGGCGTGATGCCGCGTCTTGCCGGCATGCCCGCGAGCGAACGCACGACCGGCGCATCGTTCGTGCAGTCGCTGTCCGATGCGTCGACGTATACGTTGATCGTGCTGTTCGCGACCGGCGCTTACAACGGCTGGCGCGGTGTCGATACGCCCGCGAACCTGCTCGGGTCGACGTACGGGCAGATCCTGCTGTTCAAGCTCGCGCTCGTGCTGATCGCGGCGGCGCTCGGCGGACACAACCGCTTCTTCGAGATGCCGAAGCTGCTGGCCGCGCTGAAGGATCCGGCGGCCGCGACGCCGGCCGGCCTGTTGCGACGGTTCGGCGCGGTGTTGCGGATCGAGGCGGTCGTGCTGGCCGGCGTGCTGATGGTGGCCGCCGTGCTCGTGTCGAGCGCGTTGCCGGGGACGGTTTAGCGCCACGGTCGGCAGGCGACGCCGGTAACGGGAAATCGTCGGAACAGCGGCGGTTTTGATCAGACGATTTCCCGCTTTCCGACCGGGGTAGCGCAGCCGGATGATTACATCCATCTGTCGTTTGGTTACTAAAAACTGTCACCGAGCGCCGCTAAGCTTTCGCCACCCTCACAACCGGGATTCCCTGTCATGCGCTCGACAATCCGCCTGTTTGCCCCGCTATTGCTGCTGCCCACGCTTGCCGCGCCCGCCTTCGCCGCCACCGCCGCTCCCGTCAGTCCGAACTGCGGCGGCAGCACGACGCCGATCGCCGACATCCAGGGGCCGGGCGCGCCGTCGCCGCTCGCCGGCCAGAACGTGTCGATCGAAGCGGTCGTTACCGCCGATTTCGGCGGCACGGACGGCTTCGGCGGCTTCTTCGTCCAGCAGGCCGACGCGCAGCGCCGCAACCAGCCGGGCGTCTCCGAAGGCCTGTTCGTCTATGCGCCGAAAGTGCGCGCGAAGGCCGGCGATCTCGTGCACGTGACCGGCAAGGTCGAGGAAAAATACGGTCAGACGCAGCTCACGCTGTCGGGCGCGATCGCGGTGTGCGCGAACGGCCAGACGGTCACGCCGGCCACGCTCACGCTGCCGGTCGACAACCCGAACGCGTTCGCCGCATATGAAGGGATGCGCGTGCGCCTGCCGCAGACGCTCACCGTCACCGACAACTACGAACTCGGCCGCTACGGCAGCGTGATGCTGAGCAACGGCCGCCTGCGCACGCCGACGAGCGTGGTGCCGCCGTCGCAGGCGCAGACGCAGATCGATGCGAACGCACGCAACCGGCTGATCCTCGACGACGGCTCGAACAAGCAGAACCCGGCGACCGTGCCGTATCCGGCGCCGGAACTGTCGGTCGCGAACCCGCTGCGCTCGGGCTACACCGTGCGCGACGTCGAAGGCGTGCTCGAGGTGCGCTACGGCGCATGGCGCGTGCAGCCGCTGCCCGGCGCGGCCGCGCCGACGTTCGACACGCGTTCGAACCCGCGCACCAACGCGCCGGCGCGCGATCCGAAATCGAACCTGCGCGTCGCGTCGTTCAACGTCCTCAACTACTTCAACGGCAACGGTCTCGGCGGCGGCTTCGACGATCCGAACAACCGCGGCGCGAAGACCTATCAGGAATTCCAGCGCCAGGAAGCGAAGATCGTCAGCGCGCTGAAGGCGCTCGACGCCGACGTGATCGGCCTGATGGAAATCCAGAACAACGGCTACGGCGAACTGAGCGCGGTGCGCCAGCTCGCCGCGAAGCTCGGCAGCCACTGGCGCGTCGTCGATCCCGGCACGTCGCGCCTCGGCGGCGACGCGATCGCGGTCGCGATGATCTACGACAGCCGCGCGGTCGAACCCGTCGGCCGCGCGTCGACGCTCGCGATCGACGACAAGAACCGCCAGCCGCTCGCGCAGTCGTTCCGCCGGATCGGCGGCAAGCAGGCGCTGACGATCGCGGTCAACCACCTGAAGTCGAAGAACTGCCCGGACGCGGCGAACGACGACCGCGACCAGGGCGACGGCCAGGGCTGCTGGAATCCGACGCGCACGCGCGCGGCCGCGAAGCTGGCCGACTGGCTCGCCGGCACGCCGACGGGCATCGCGGGGCAGGGCACGCTGCTGATCGGCGACTTCAACAGCTACACGTATGAAGACCCGATCCGCCTGCTCGAATCGCGCGGCTATCGCAACCTCGTGTCGCGCTGGATCGGCGCCAATGCGTACAGCTACGTGTACAACGGCGAAGCCGGCTACCTCGATCACGCGCTTGCATCGCTGCCGCTCGCATCGCACGTGAAGGCCGTGCACGAATGGCACATCAACGCGGACGAGCCCCTCGCGCTGCAGTACACGCTCGCGTACAAGTCGGCCGAGCAGCAGAAAACCTTCTACGCGCCGGATGCGTATCGTTCGTCGGACCACGATCCGGTGCTGATCGATATCGCGTTGCCGGGCGGCGGGCGCTGATCGCTGAATCGAGTATCTGAAGTACGGCGCGCGGGCGGCGGTTGCGCCGCTCGCGCTGTCATGCGATCCGGAATGAGCGGCGCGAATGACTGCGCATGACACATCAATGCCGTTTGGCGCACTCCACAGTTTCATTCCGGTATCGGGTAAATAATTCCGTTGCGTTTCCGCGAAATAATCGGCATCGGTATTTTATGGACGATGCCGGTTTTTATTCAATGAATCTCACTAATTGATCAGGGATAATTAAAATGAAAGAAAAATCCTGTCGATTTGAAGGGGGTCAACGCGCACTTTCGAATCCCGGCAAGGACGGTGCGACATGCGAAAACGCCGCCGCATTCCAATAAAAATGCCTCGTATAACGACCTGAACGCGAACAATCGTGTTTTCTTTCAAATGCCAGACACTGATCGCCGTTCGCATCATAAGAGATTTTTTAATATCGGAATGATCTTTGACAACGCGGCGCAGCACCGCCTATTTTTGTGGTGTCGTAAATTCAGGTAATACGATAAGTCGTCAAACTGCCAGGGGGCGGCGTTCCCGCATCATTCTCCGCCAGCAGTTTGCTGTGTCTGTATCAAGTTCAGTCTCTCGAAGAAGTCCAATCCCCAACCGTCGTCTGCCGACCGTGCAACGCGAGTGGCGGGTATGCCTGCGCGTTTTTCGCCGGCGATGGCGGCCTGTGTGAAGCGGTATCCGACTCAACACAAGGATCGAGGCATGAAACCAGACAGGAGCAGTACCGGCAGCCGCCGCGAGCGTCGCGGCCGGCTGGCCGGGCTAGGCGCATTGACCATCGTGACGCTCGTGCTCGCGGGCTGCGGCGGCGACGACTCGTCGTCGGTCGGCGCGTCGAGCCTCGCGCAGGCCACCGCCAGCCAGCAGGCCAGCGCGCAAGCGGCGGCGGCCAGCCAGTCGCCGGCGGCGAACCAGCCTTACGTCGACCCCGTCGCGTATTCGATGAACGCGACCGACGGCCTCGCGGCTGCGCAGGTCTCGGAGAAGGCGGCGGTGATGCATTACCAGTGGAAATCCGGCGGCACGACGGTCAGCTACACGACGACCACGGGCCACCTGACCGCGCAGGACGCGAACGGCAACGCCGAAGCGTCGATGTCGTACGTCGCGTACACCGCGCCGAGCACGAACGGCAAGCCGCGCCCCGTCACGTTCGTCTATAACGGCGGCCCCGGCTCGTCGTCGATCTGGCTGCGCCTCGGCTCCTTCGCGCCGACGCGCGTCGCCACGCCCGATCCGTTGTTCGGCAACAACTGGCCGAACTATCCGCTCGTCGACAACGCGGACAGCCTGATCGACACGACCGACCTCGTGTTCATCGATCCGCCGGGAACCGGGCTGTCGGAAGCCGTGCTGCCGAACACCAATCAGAAGTACTGGGGTTCGGACGCGGACGTCAACATCATGCGCGACTTCATCCAGCGCTACCTGAACGTCAACAGCCGCGGCACGTCGCCGATCTACCTGTACGGCGAATCGTACGGCACGCCGCGTACCGACATGCTCGCGCTGGCGCTCGAATCGGCCGGCGTGCACCTGACGGGGATCGTGCTGCAATCGTCGATCCTGAACTACTTCGCCGATGCGGTGGAAGCGGTGGCGATCACGCAGTCGACCGAAGGGCTGCTGCTCGAGACCGATACCGTGGCCGGATACCTGCCCGGCTATGCGGCGGTCGCGGCGTACTTCAACCAGGTGTCGCCGGCGCCGGTCAACCCGTATCTGTATGCACTGCAGACCGAGTTGTTCACGACGCTGATCTACAACCAGTTGCAGCAGTACTCGCAGTCGTGGGTGCTGAGCCAGCTCGGCATTCCGGATGCGCTCGGCACGCCGGTGTTCCCGAGCGATGCGACGCTGAAGCTGTGGTCGCTGCCGTCGGGCCTCACGCAGCAGGCGCTGCGCGGCTACTTCAACGCGAATCCGTTCGGCACGAGCCTGCTGCCCGGCACGACGATCGGCCGCTACGACGGACGCGTGTCGTTGCCGAACTCGGATCCGCGGCTGCAAACGGACGGCGATCCGTCGGACATCCTGATCTCGCAGCCGTTCACGAACGCGCTCGCGACGCAGATGCCCGACTACCTCGGCTACACCGCGCCGAACGCGACCTACCTGCCGCTGAACGACAACATCATCCAGGTGTGGGACTTCTCGCATGACGGCCAGCCGATGCCCGACTCGATCCCCGATCTGCTCGGCGCGCTTCAGCTCAATCCGAAGCTCCGGGTGCTCGCGGAGAACGGTCTCCACGACCTGGCGACGCCGTTCTTCAACACCGAGAAGCAGCTCGCGCGGCTGCAGACGGTGAAGGGCCTGAACCCGAAGCTGCAGGTGAACTTCTTCCAGGGCGGGCACATGACGTATCTGGATGACGTGGCCCGTCCGCAGATGAAGCGCGACCTGACGATCTTCTATCAGGGCAGGCGGATTCCGACCGCGCTGACGCTGCGCACACTGCCGCCGCCGTGGCCGGACGAGAACCCGGCCGGCACGCCGACCGGCAGCGTGCCGGGCGCGACGGCCGCGACGACGCTGGCGGCCGCACCGTAAACGACGGACTCCTTGCGAAAAGGAACCCTCAATTCATCCATTGAATGCGAGTGATCATGTCCCTAATCAACTTGATGCGGCGTATGTCTCCGTTGATCGTCCTCGGCGCCGTGATGAGCAGCGCCCACGCACTGCCGCCGCAGGCGGTGGCGCCGGTGAAGCTGCCGCGCGGCGGGCACGGCGTCGACGGTCCGTTCTTTCCTGCGACCCGCGTGGCGCCGGTATTGCCGTCGACCGGCGCGACGCTGCAACAGCAGGCGCAGAAGCGCGTCGACGCCCGGCTCGGCGGCAACACGGTGCTGAGCAACGGCGCGGCGGTGACGAAAGCGCAGGCGCAGAGCAGCGGGCTGGGCTTCGTCGCGAAGCACTTCGACGAGATCGATGCGAAACACACCGGTCGCGTGACGATGAGCGATGTGCGGCAGTTCATCCAGCAGCGGCAGGTGCAGGCGGAGCAGGAACAGCAGGAGTGACGATGTAGCGAGGTCGTGCGCGGGGTGATGGCCGATGCGGGCCGTCTCCCTGCACCGACGGTCTGCTTTGAACCCGCCGCGGCGCACGTTCGGCCGCGGCTTTCTTCATGGAGGTTCAGTTCATGCGCGGGCAGCGCGAAGCCGCGTCACGCATCGCGTGATCGATGTTCGGCTTCCCGGTGCGCGTAACGCCGCGCCGTCGCCGACGGCAACTCGCCGAACATCGCACGGTAGTCCTGAGCAAAGCTGCTCAGATGCCAGAAGCCCCACTTCGTCGCGGCCGACGTCACGGACCCGCCGAGCCGCAGTTCGCGACGAACGTGATTCAGCCGGACGGCGCGCAGATACGCGATCGGATTCAGGTTGAGCGTGTCGTTGAACGCGTATTGCGCGGTACGCCGGCTGATGCCGAGCTGCACGCACAGTTCGGCGATCGACAGCGGACACGTCGACGCGTCCTGCAGCCGCTCCTGCACCGCGTTCACGAGCGACCAGTACTTCGTCGGCCGTGTCGCGAGGGCGTCCGCGTCCGGCGCGGGCGTCGTCATCGCTTCGGCAATCGCATACAGCACGGTCCGCTCGAGCAGCTCGATCCGCTCCTGCGTCGTCACGTCGTCGATCGGCGTGCTTTTCGCGGCCGCGGCCATCGTGTGGCGCAGCAGGTCGCGCAAGCGGTCCGCGACCTGGGGCGTCATCGGGATCAGCGGCGCGAAGGTGCGCGCGCGCAGCGACGCGGCGAGCGTGCGCATCGCCTCCGTCGACAGCTTGTCGGGCTCGATCTCGACGTTCACGAGCACGTGCCGGTCCGGCGAATAGAACTCGAACACGGGCTGGCTCGAGAACACGTGCAGGCTGTCGCGCCCGCTCTTCTCGCCGCACATGCGCGCATGGCCTTCGAGCTCCAGCGGCACGGCCACCGCGATGCGGTCGGACGGCACCGCGCCCTGCTGCAGGATCACCTTGTCGAGATCCTCGACCAGAAGCCGGATGCCGCCGAGCGAAACGATGGACGACGAGCCATGAAACCGGCCGCCCGAGATTTGCGTGTAGTTGAGATCCCAGCCGTCGAAGATTCGCGCCTGCTCCTCCACGTCGGTGAACGCGCAGAACGCCACCGTTCGTGCGAGCGGCGGGGCGCCAGAAAAATCGCTCGGATCGGCGGACGGCGTCATCGGAGTCGGGAAGGGGCGGGCCGGATCGATGCATTGTAGCCGCTGCCCGAGCCGGTCAAAAAACCCGATGGCCCGATTCCCCGAAGAAACCCTCGCTTGCCGAAATCCGATAGTGAAAAGCCGGCCGTCGCAATACCTTTGGCACGGACGGAACACAACGTATCGCATCGCGCCGGCGCGGGGAGCTTTCCGCTTCGTTGCCGGACGAACCGAACACGGCTGCCGGCGTGGGCCCGGCAGCACACTTCTGGAGAGACGTCGATGGAGCTTCCACGTGGCGGATTCTGGCGCAACTGGGTGGGCAATCAGTCGTGCGTTGCCGCGCACATGGCGTCGCCGACCAGCGAGGCGGAGATCGCCGAGCTGGTGCATGCCGCGACGAGCCAGGGCAAGAACGTCCGATGCTCGGGATCGGGACATTCGTTCACGCCGGTCGTCGCGACGAGCGGCCTGCTGCTGTCGCTGAAGGATTACCAGGGCATCGTCGCGGTTGACGCGCAACGAAAGCGCGTCACCGTGAAGTCCGGCACGCGGATCAACGCGGTGACGCGTCATCTGAAGGACATCGGCTTCTCGCTCGTCAACCAGGGCGACATCGATTCGCAGGCCATTGCCGGTGCGCTCGCAACCGGCACGCACGGCACGGGGACGACGCTGAGCAACCTGTCGTCGCAGGTCGTCGGGATGCGGATCGTTCGCCCCGACGGCTCGATCATGGAAGTGAGCGACGGGCAGGACCTCGACCTGCTGCATGCGACGCAGGTGAACCTCGGCCTGTTCGGCGTGGTGTCGGAGCTGACGCTGCAGGTGACCGACGCGTTCTGGCTGCACGACCGCGTGTGGCGCGAGGACTTCGAGGCGCTGATGGAAAAGTACGACGAGCTCGCGGCCACGCACCGGCATTTCGGTTTCTTCTGGTGCCCGACGTCCGAAAGCCGCCATCTGTACTGCCTGCCCGATACCGCGAAGGTGTCGAACTCGAAGAAGGACTACGACGTGTGCGAAATCAAGGTGATGGACCTCACCGACGAACGCACGTTCTTCGAAGGCGAGCACGAGAAGATCGCGTACAGCGCCGAGGTCTATGCGATTCACTACGTCGCGAACTTCCACGAACTCGAATACGCAGTGCCTGCCGAACACGGCAAGGAAGCGCTGCGCCGCGTGCGCGACCTGATCCTCACGAAGCATCGCGACTGCATCTTCCCGGTCGAGTACCGCTTCACGAAGGGCGATCCGGCGTGGATCAGCCCGTTCAACAATCAGGACAGCGTAACCATCTCGTGCTCGGGCGGGCCGAACGGCGTCGACTATTGGCCGTTCCTGAAGGACGTCGACGACATCCTGCGCGATTACGGGTCGCGTCCGCACTGGGGCAAGCTGCACTTCACGAACCGCGACGACGTGGATCGCTGGTTCCCGAAAGCCGAAGCGTTCCGCGAACTGCGCCGCAGCGTGGACCCGGAAGGCCGTTTCCTCAACGATCATCTTCGGACGCTGTTCAGCTGAGCAATCCGAACGAACCAGACTGGAGAACGACGAATGAATGCCAAGATTGACGGGCGCCTGGCCGGCAAGGTCGCCATCGTGAGCGGCGGCGCGGGCGGATGCGGCGCCGCCGCGTCCGAACTGTTCGCCGCGCAGGGCGCGAAGGTGGCGATCGTCGACCGCGACGGCGACGCGGCCGAAACGCTTGCGTCGCGGCTGCGCGATGCCGGCTTGCAGGCGATCGGCCTCGGCGCCGACGTGTCGAGGCAGGCGGACGTGCAGGCGGCGGTCGACGCGGCGCGCCGGCAGTATGGCAACGCGGACATCCTGTTCAATCACGCGGGCACGTTGATCGTCAAACCGTTCCTCGACATCGAGGAGTCGGAATGGGACTGGCTGATGGGCGTGAACGTGAAGAGCATGTTCCTGATGACGAAGGCGGTCCTCCCGCAGATGCTGGAAAAGGGGCGCGGCAGCATCGTCTGCACGTCGTCGATCTCGGCCGTCTGCGCGACGCCCGGCGAGGTGCTGTATGACGCGACCAAGGGCGCGTGCCACATGTTCGCGCGGGCGATCGCCGTCGAGTACCGCGACCGCGGCATCCGCTGCAACGCGCTGGCGCCCGGGTTCATCCGCACGCCGCACGGGATGCGCGAGCTGAGGGATCTGCAGGCGATGGGCGTGGACGCGACCGAGGCGGCCATCGCGGTGCAGCAAGGCCGGCTGTGCGAGCCGTCGGAAGTGGCCGCGGCCGCGCTGTTCCTGGCGTCGGACGAATCGAGTTTCGTCAACGGCACGCACCTGTTCGTCGACAACTGTTTTTCCGCCGTTTAGGCCCCGATATTCGCAGGAGGCCGAAGGGCAGGCACGCGTTCTCCAAGGAGCGGCAGGTTCCGTCGAAGGTTCCGCAGCGATGCGGGCCTTCGATTTTTTTTGGCGGGTCGTCGCGCGATGTGTCCTAGCGGATTGTCGTAATCCTTCTATCTGAACCGATTTGCGTCTGCTGGAATGGCAATGCCGAATCACCGTTCAGCCGGCATCGCGGGGCGGCATGGGCGATGACGTCATCGGGCGCCGGTCAGGCGCCCTGCTTCGCGGGTCCGGGCAAGTCCGGCATACCAGGGTCAATCCATCACTTTCTTTTGATCAATCATCATGTTCAATCGCACTACCAGCACCGTCGCCAACGTCGATCCGGAACTCTGGACTGCCATTCAGGACGAAAACCGCCGCCAGGAAGAGCACATCGAGCTGATCGCGTCGGAAAACTACACGAGCCCGGCCGTGATGGCCGCACA
>NZ_LOTA01000077.1:0-137608 GCF_001521935.1 Burkholderia sp. RF7-non_BP4
GAGCACAGTGGCGCCGCGCGAATCCCCTGACGCCGGTGCTCTATGCCCGACGCTGCTGTTTTTACACAGCCTCGGCCGATCGCGGCCGACCGCCGCCCTGCAACACGCCACCGGCGCAGATCGACCCGCTTCGGTCAGTCGCGCAGCACATTCGCTAAAGGATCGCCGGACGCCGGTGTTGGCAGCCCCGGCTTTCTCATATTTGATGAATTGCTACGAGTTTCGCTTGGGGTTCCACGCCTTATGTACAAACTCAAGACGGTTGCCATCCAGGTCAGCAACATTGGCGGCGTAGTATCCGGGGGCGAAGTAGGTACGATCTGCTGGCTTCCCCTCATCGATGCCGCCGGCTTTAATTGCTGCTGCGTAGGCGGCGTCAACCAGTTCATTCGTGTCGCAGACGATCCCGAGGTAAAGGCCAGTCTCACCTTGCCTGCGTTGACGTAGCCAGATGCTCGATCCAACACCCTTTCCGCCACCGTAAACATCGTCGCCAATGCCGTAAAGATCCGGGATGCCATCCGGGCCCGAGGCGGAGTCGTAGTTGCCGAACACTTTCCAGCCCAGGGGCTTCAAGGCTTCCGAATAGAACGCCATCGCTTTGTCGATGTCGGTGACTGAGATATAGACGTGGTCGATCATTGGTGTCCTTCGAGATGGATGGCTGCTGTGCGTGTCCAACTATATCGAATAGCGTAGTGTTCATGTACTAGCTGGCTCGATCGAGCGTCTCTTGTCGGCCGCACGCCGACGCTCTCCGCCCACGCCCCCCTCAACACCCCTACCGCGCCCGCACCGACACAAACTTCCGCGCATTCTCGCGCTGAATCAACACGGCGATCACCCCACCTTTCGCTTCGAGCGACTGCACGTCGTCCGGCGTTTCGAGCAGCGTGTCGTTGAGTTCGAGTACGACATCTCCAGGCCGGATTCCCGCGTTCGCGGCTGGCCCGTGCACCGCATCCACCATCATCCCGACCGCGAGCCCGGTCGAACGCCGTTCGGCGTCGCTCAGCGGATGCATCGTCAGCCCGAGCCGATCGCCGCTGTCAGCCGCCCGAGGTGCCGCCATCGCCACGCCGGCGGCACCGCCCGCGCCGACCGTGCCCGCGCTGCCCGCATTGCCCCCGCTCCCCGTCACTCCCGCGCTGTCGATCGCATCGCCGGTCCCCACCCCGGTGACCGTCAGCATCATCGGCACGCGGTTGCGGATCACCCGCAGCGGCGCCTTGGCGCCTGGCGGCAATTCGGCGGCCAGGTCGTTCAGTTCGGCCGACCGGCCAATCGGCTTGCCGCCAAACTTCACGATCACGTCGCCGGGCCTCACGCCGGCCGCGGCGGCGGGCGAGCCGGGATCGACGCCGTTGACGAGCGCGCCCGCCGGACGCGGCAGGCCGAACGCCGCAGCCAGCCCGGCGCCGACGTCCTGCACGTCGACACCCAACGCGTTGCCGGACGACGCGCGCTGCGTCTGCGCACTGGCCCGCATCTGCGCCTGCACTTGCGCACGCACCTTCACGGCGAGCGCGATCGGAATCGCAAACGTCGTGCTCGCGTAGCGGTCGGCGCCCGTATAGACCTGCACCGCAATGCCGATCACGTCGCCCGCGCGGTTGAACACGGGGCCGCCCGAGTTGTCGGGATTCACCGCGATGTCGGTCTGGAAGAACGGAAACGCGCTGCCGTCGGGCAGCGCATGCGACGTCGCGCTGACGATGCCGGCCGTGACCGTGTTGCCCGAGCCGTCCGGCGCGCCCATCGTCATCACCGGTTCGCCGGCGCGCACCCGCGACGAATCGCCGATGCGCACGACCGGCAGCTTCGTCGCGTCGACGTGCAACACGGCGACGTCGCTTTGCGGATCGACGACCAGCACCGTCGCCTTCAGGTCGCGATGATCGGCGAGTCGCACCGTGACGTCGGTCGCATCGTCGACGACATGCGCGGACGTGAGAATCAGCCCGTCGGCGCTGACGATGAAACCCGAGCCGCTGCCCGACAGCGTGCGCGGCGCGGTATCGGGCGCCGGTGGAACCTGTGCGGACGTCGGCGGACCGCCGCGGCGAAAGAACGCGGCGAGCGGATCGTCGGAATCGAGAATCGCGAAGGACGGGCCACCGGCCTGCTGGTCGGGCGCGGCGGTCATGATGGTCACGACCGCCGGGCCGTATCGGTCGACGATCGTCGGGAAGTCGACCGGCATCGCGTGAGGCGATGCGGCGAGCCGGCTCTTCATGACAGGCGGTGTGGCGGGCGGTGCGACGGTTCCGGCATCGGCTGCCGACGGCGACAGCAACGAGGCGAATACGCCCCCGATCAACGCGGTGCGAAGCACGGCGCGAGCAAGCGTCTGGCGAACCACGGTGCACCTCCCCCGGCAGTCGCGGCCCCGCCCCGCGCGGGCGCCGACAAGCACCGGTACACCCCTCCATTTATAGTCCACGCAGCATGCGGAACATACGAATCGAAACCCGCATGCCGGGTCGTCGCGCGGCGTCGGAGCCGCGACAGCGTTCGTTCCGGGCAAAGTTCACGGTTCGTCAATCGGAACATTCACCCGCCATCGCGGCGATGCGCGCGGCGAAGTACGTCCCGCGCTACCAGGCCAGCAGCAGAAAGTTGCGCACCACCGCCGACGGATCGTCGCGTCGCGACGCAATCGCGAGCCGCGCGCGCAGCCCGTTGCCCGCGACCTGCCGGTACACGACGCCGGCGACCTGCACCTGGGTGATCGCCTTCGGCACGATCGACACGCCGAGCCCGGCCGCGACGAGCGTCACCGCCGACGCGATTTGCGGTGCGGGCTGCGCCATGCGCGGCTGGAAGCCGGCGGCATTGCACGCCGCGACGATGTCGTCGAACAGCGCACTGCCCGCTTCGCGCGGCACCTGCACGAACGCCTCGTCGGCCAGTTCCGCCAGATCGATCCGACGCCGCTGCGCAAGCCGATGCGCGACCGGCATCGCGACGAACATCGCCTCCTCGTCCCAATCCGCGGCCAGCAACGTATCCGCGATGCGACGCTCCGGCCGCACGATCGCGACATCGAGCCGCCCGGCCTCCAGCGCCTCGAGCAACACGCCGGAGGTCGCCTCCTGCAACGTCAGGTCCGTATCGGGAAACGCTTCGCGAAAGCGGCGAATCAGGTCGGCCACTTTCGAATTGAAGGCCGCCGTCCCGGTGAAACCGACCCGCAGTTGCCCGATTTCCCCACGCGCGGCCCGTTTTGCCGCGCGCGCGGCGCGCTCCGCATCGTCGAGCACGCGCCGTGCCTCCTCGGCGAACACCTCTCCCGCGACGGTCAGCTCGGCACCGCGTGCGGTCCGCCTGAACAGCTCCACGCCGAGTTCGTTTTCGAGCGCCTTGATCTGCTGGCTCAGCGGCGGCTGCCCCATGCCGAGCGCTTCCGCGGCCTTCGTGAAGTTCGACGTGGCCGCCACGGCCAGGAAGTATCGGAGATGACGAAGTTCCATGTGATCTCGGGTCGATGGAAATGGCGATCGAGCCATTCTTAAAAAGTATCGCTACGGTTTCTTTCATATATTGGACATATATATGATCGTGCGCAAGAATTCGGACATTCCCCAGCCCATCGGGTACATAGCATGTCGAATCCCGCGATTTCGTCCACCGCGACTCGCGCCCCGAGCGCCGTGCCGGATGCGCTGCCCGCCGGCGTGTCGCCGCGCTCGGCGGCGTACAAGCGCATTGCACTGGCGCTCTTCCTGGCCGGCTTTTCCACCTTCTCGCTGTTGTACTGCGTGCAGCCGTTGCTGCCCGCGTTCGCGCGCGAGTTCAACCTGGGCGCGGCGTCGAGCTCGCTGTCCCTGTCGCTGTCGACGGGGATGCTGGCGGTCTCCATCCTGTGTGCCGGCGCGCTGTCCGAACGCTTCGGCCGACGCGGGCTGATGTTCGCGTCGATGACGCTCGCGGCGCTGTTCAACGTGCTCTCGGCGGTCGCGCCGAACTGGAACCTGCTGCTGATCTGGCGCGCGCTCGAAGGTTTCGCGCTCGGCGGCGTCCCGGCAGTGGCGATGGCCTATCTCGCCGAGGAAATCGCCGCCGACGGGCTGGGCCTGTCGATGGGGCTCTATGTCGGCGGCACCGCGTTCGGCGGCATGATCGGGCGAATCGGGATGAGCGCGCTCGAGGAGTATTTCTCCTGGCGCACCGCGATGCTGACGATCGGCGTCGTCGACCTGGTCGCGGCGATCGCGTTCGTGATGCTGCTGCCGCAGTCGCGACGCTTCGTGAAGCGAACCGACCTGACGCTGCGTCACCACCTGCGGCTGTGGAGCGCGCAGTTGCATCACGCGCGCCTGCCGTTCGTGTTCGCGATCGGTTTCCTCGTGATGGGCGCGTTCGTGACCGTGTACAACTACGCCGGGTTCCGGCTGACGGCCGCCCCGTTCAACCTGAGCGCGACCGCATGCGGGCTGATTTTCGGCGCCTATCTGTTCGGGATGGTGTCGTCGTCGAGCGCCGGTGCACTCGCCGATCGTCTCGGGCGCGCGCCCGTCCTCGTCAGCGGCATTCTCGTGTTCGCAGCCGGCCTCGCGCTCACGTTATCGTATTCGCTCGTCGCGATCATCGTCGGGATCGTGCTGATCACGATCGGCTTCTTCGTCGCGCATGCGGTCGCGAGCGGCTGGGTCGGGCAGCTCGCGGGGCCTGCGAAGGGGCACGCCGCGTCGCTCTACCTGCTGGCCTATTACCTCGGGTCGAGCGTGCTGGGCTCGGTCGGCGGCACGTTCTGGCAGCACGGTGCGTGGGGCGCGGTCGCCGCGTATGTCGCGGTGCTGCTCGTGCTCGGCCTGGCGGCTGCACGCCGGATCATGCGCGAGGAACGCGTGCGGTAAGTTCCGATTCGCGGCGACGCGGCTGCGGTTCACTCTCCCGCGACCCGATGCGCGATCGTCGACAACGTCCGCAGCATCGGCGCGAACGCATCGGCCGACGTATTGCCGAACCCGAGCACGAGCCCGTTGGCCGCCGACGTCGCGTGGATCGAAAATCCCGACAGCGGAAACGGCCCGATCCCGTGCGCGCGCGCCGCCTCGATGATCGCGCGGTCGCGATAGCGTGCCGGCAGCCGCAGCGCCAGATGCAGCCCGCACGGCCCGCCCTCGACCTGATGCGGCACGGCGAACGCGTCGTCCAGCGCGGCGAGCAGCAAGCGCCGCCGGTCGCGATACAACCGGCGCATCCGCCCGAGATGCCGTCCGTATTCCCCCGTCTCGATGAAATCGGCGAGCGCGAGCTGCACGTGGCGCGTCCCGCCGCGCAGCATCTCCGGCAACGCCGGCCGCACCGCGGCCAGCAGCGCGTCGGGCAGCACGAGAAAGCCGATCCGCAACGCCGGAAACATGGTCTTGCTGAACGAGCCGAGATAGACGACCGGCGAATCGGCCGCGAGCCCGTGCAACGCGCCGATCGGCTCGCCCGTGTGACGAAACTCGCTGTCGTAGTCGTCCTCGATGATCCACGCGCGATGCCGGCGTGCGGCGTCGATCAGCGCGAGCCGGCGCGAGATCGACAGCACCGCGCCGGTCGGGAACTGGTTCGACGGCGTGGTGTAGACGAGCCGCGGCGGCCGCTCGCGCCAGTCCGCGTCTTCCGCGCGCAGCCCCTCCGCGTCCACCGGCATCGGTACGACGTCGAGATCGGCCGCCTGCATCGCGGTGCGCGCGCCGCGATAGCCGGGCTCCTCGACCCAGACCGTGTCGCCCGGGTTCGTCAGCAGTTGCGCGCACAACGCGATCGCCCCCTGCGCGCCCTCGGTGATCACGATCTGCTCGGGATCGCAGCGCACGCCGCGCGTCACGGCCAGATGGCGCGCGATCGACTCGCGCAGCGCGCGCTCGCCGAGCGGGTCGCCGTACGCGAGCAGGTCGCGGCCGGCGCGGCGCAACGCGCGGTCGATCGCGTGCCGCCACGCATCGACCGGAAAATGCGACAGCGCGGGCACGCCCGGCCGGAAGCCCTCCGATTCGCCCGTGCCGATCAGGCTCGGACGGATCCGGCCGAGCCGCTGCGCGACGGCCGGCGGCGCGGCCCGCCGACGCGGTGCGGCCGGCCGCGACAGGCCGACCACGCGCGTGCCACGACGATCGGATTGCAGGAAGCCTTCCGCGACGAGCTGTTCGTAGACGGCCGCGGTCGTGTTGCGCGACACGCCGAGCGTCTCGGCCAGCGCGCGCGTGCCGGGCAACCGCGTGCCGGCCGGCATCGCGCCGCCGAGAATCGCGTCGCGTAGACGACGCAGCAACTGCCGCTGCAAGGAAGGCGCGCCGGCCGTGCGCGCGAGCGGCGCGTCGAGCGGCAGCAGCGGCGCGGCGCCGGAAGGAATGGCAGTCGTCATCGGAATATCGCGGCGTGGAAGTCTCGGTGCATGGCGCCATCGTCGCGCGTCCGTGGCACCATAAATTTGCCATCATCTGGCGCTTCTCATGGTACCTCGCCGGGACTACGATCGTCTGCATGCCGGCATGTCGCCGGCCGCCAACCGAAGCGAGATCGACCTTGTCCACGCTCACCAACGACTTCCAGCAGCCCATCGGCCACCCCGTTCCCGACTGGTCCGCGCGCCCGCGCCCGGAGCGCATCGTGCTCGAGGGCCGCTACTGCCGCCTCGAACCGCTCGACGCCGACCGCCATGCCTCCGACCTGTACGCCGCGTATGCGCAGGCGCCCGATGGCGGCGACTGGACCTATCTCGCGCACGGGCCGTACACCGACGAGTCGAGCTACCGCGACTACGCGCGCGGCGCGGCGGCAAGCGCCGATCCGCTGCACTACACGGTGATCGACCGCGCGACGAACCGAGCGGTCGGCACGCTCGCGCTGATGCGCATCGACCCGGCCAACGGCGTGATCGAGGTCGGCTCCGTCACGTTCTCGCCGCTGCTCAAGCGCACGCCGATTTCGACGGAAGCGCAGTACCTGCTGATGAAATATGCGTTCGACACGCTCGGCTACCGGCGCTACGAATGGAAGTGCGACGATCTCAACGAGCCGTCGCGCAAGGCGGCCGCGCGGCTCGGCTTCCGTTACGAGGGCACGTTCCGGCAGGCGATCATCTACAGGGGCCGCAATCGCGACACGGCGTGGTTCTCGATCGTCGACGGCGAATGGCCGGACGTGCGCGCCGCGTTCGAAGCCTGGCTCGCGCCGGAGAACTTCGACGCCAACGGTACGCAGCGCGAGTCGCTCGTTGCGATCCGCCACGCGCGGGCTCGTGCGCGCGACGCAGCCGGCAGCGCGAACGACGCGACGCGCGTCACGGTCCGACCGCTCGTCGCCGCCGACGAAGCCGCATGGCGCCCGCTGTGGCAGGGTTATCAGAGTTTCTACGAGACCGCGCTGAGCGACGCCGTGTTCGCGACGACGTGGGCGCGCCTGATGGACCCCACCGAACCGATGTTCGTGCTCGGCGCCTTCGACGCGTCAGGCACGTTGGTCGGCATCGTGCACGCGATCTATCACCGCTCATGCTGGACCGAAGGGCCGTACTGTTATCTGCAGGACCTGT
Organism: Burkholderia sp. RF7-non_BP4; assembly: GCF_001521935.1. Taxonomy (NCBI): domain Bacteria; kingdom Pseudomonadati; phylum Pseudomonadota; class Betaproteobacteria; order Burkholderiales; family Burkholderiaceae; genus Burkholderia; species Burkholderia sp. RF7-non_BP4. The sequence goes on from NZ_LOTA01000077.1 coordinate 7,532, forward strand.
TCACGGCGGCCGACGCCCGCGGACAAGGCGCGGGCGGTGCGCTGATCGAAGCCGTGTACGAGCGGGCCCGCGAAGCCGGCGCAAGCCGCGTGTACTGGCTCACGCACGAAACCAATACGACGGCGCGCGCGCTGTACGACAAGCTCGCGACCAACGCGGGGTTCATTCAGTACCGGAAGGATCTCAAGTAACGCGCGGGGGCGACCGGTCGCGCTCAGCCCAGGGCGTCGACCGGATCCGTCGCCTCGCCGCAGGCTGGGGCAACGTGACACGCGGCGCCGGCCGCGGGCGGCACCGACGCGGGGTGGATCATCTCGTCGCCGTTGACGGGCACCGGCCGCCGCACCGGCCGGTACACCGGTTCGCCCGGCTCGATCGCCTGCCCCGAGATCGCGCAGCGGCCCGGCTGCAACGCGACGCGCAAGCGCCAGCGTTGCTCGCCGTAATGGCAGCGCCCGCTTTCGCTCCAGCGCACCAGCAAGCCGTCGTCGCCAGCCTCCAGAACCGATACGAACAGTTGCGGCCGCAACGGTGAAACGCCAGGCGCGACAGGCTCCGGAAACGGCGCGCGATCGGTACGCTCCGACTGCCGGGCCATCCCGACCTCTGGCGACAACGGCATCGCGTCCCGCTCGTCGGCTACCAGCATGTGGTACGACACGTACTCGCAGATCAGGCTTTCGATGAGGTTTGGCATGCTGGATGACATTCCGTGAAGATTGAAACGAGTCGCGCCGCGCACGCACGCGATCGGACATTGCCGCAGATGATACAAATTGAAGTTAACTTCAAGTAAAGAGGTGGAGCGTGCAACGATGCGTTTCGCCGATCGGCACAATGGGTTGCCCGACGGCGGTGGCAGCGTCTCGCGTTTCGTCTCAATCGGCTGAGACGAATGTCCCGGCGTCTCACGCGTTCCAGCCCGTCGCAAGCGCAGCAAGTTTCACGTGCGATTCGCTCTGCACGCCCTGATCTCGCCGCAAAACCGGATGCTGCACCGCACACCGCCCCTCCCGCTCCGTCGCCACTCGACCGCCGATTCGGGCTGGCCCCGTTCCTGCATGTCGGTCGCTCGCGCAATCGCGCGACGGACGCGCCGCCCCCCTTGCCGCGCGTCCGACGACAACCTGACGGAGACAGCAACGTGAGTACACCGGCACCGAACACCGCTCCCAGCATGAAGGCCGCCGTCTGGCACGGCCGCAACGACATCCGCGTCGAGGAGGTTCCCGTTCCGGCGCATCCGCCGGCCGGCTGGGTCCAGATCCGCGTGCACTGGTGCGGGATCTGCGGCTCCGACCTGCACGAGTACGTCGCCGGACCCGTGTTCATCCCCGTCGACGCGCCGCACCCGCTGACGGGCCTGAAGGGCCGGTGCATCCTCGGCCACGAATTCAGCGGCGAAATCGCGGCGCTCGGCGCCGGCGTGACGGGCTTCGCGGTCGGCGAACGCGTGACGGCCGACGCGTGCCAGCATTGCGGCACCTGCTGGTATTGCCGGCACGGGCTGTACAACATCTGCGAAAACCTCGCGTTCACCGGGCTGATGAACAACGGCGCGTTCGCCGAATTCGTCAACGTGCCGGCCGAACTGCTGTACAAGCTGCCCGACGACTTCCCGACCGAAGCCGGCGCGCTGATCGAGCCGCTCGCCGTCGGGCTGCATGCGGTGAAGAAGGCCGGCAACATCGTCGGCCAGACCGTCGTCGTGGTCGGCGCCGGCACGATCGGCCTCTGCACGATCATGTGTGCGAAGGCCGCGGGCGCCGGACGCGTGATCGCGCTGGAAATGTCGGCCGCGCGCAAGCAGAAGGCGCTGGAAGTCGGCGCGACGGTCGTGATCGATCCGAAGGCGTCCGACGCGATCGCGGAAGTCAAGGCGCTGACGGGCGGCTACGGTGCCGACGTGTCGTTCGAGTGCATCGGCCACACGGCCACCGCGCAGCTCGCGATCGACGTGATCCGCAAGGCCGGCAAGTCGGTGATGGTCGGCATCTTCGAGGAGCCGACGTCGTTCAACTTCTTCGACATCGTGTCGACCGAGAAGGAAGTGATCGGCTCGCTCGCGTACAACGGCGAATTCGCGGACGTGATCCGCTTCATCGCGGACGGCCGCATCGACGTGCAGCCGCTGATCACCGGACGCATCAACCTCGGCGACATCGTCACGCACGGCTTCGAGGAGCTGGTCAACCACAAGGACCGGAACGTGAAGATCATCGTCCAGCCCGCGACCGCCTGACGAACCGGGGACCGGCCAACCGGCACATGTCCCCGCCCGTTTCCGGTGCGCGCACAACGGCACGGGGCGCGGGCGCGCGGGGTCGGACTTCGATATACTCGAAGCGACATCACCGCCCCGCGCGCCGCCCGCGCGCCCGCTTCCGTGAAACCACGAGCCGGCCTGATCCTCGAACTCGTCGTCAACCTGCTGCTGCCCTGGGTCGCATACCGGGCGGCGCATCCGTATTTCGGCGAAACCGGCGCGCTGTATGCGTCGGCGATTCCGCCCATCGTCTGGTCCATCGTCGAATTCATCCGCTCCCGCCGCATCGATGCGGTGGCCGCCATCGTGCTGCTCGGCATCGCGCTGTCGATCGCCGGCATGGCGCTCGGCGGCAGTGCGCGCACGCTGCTGATGCGTGAATCGCTCGCGTCCGGCATGATCGGCGTCGTGTTCCTGCTGTCGTTGTTCCGCGATCGTCCGCTGATTTTCTATCTCGCGCGCGCGACGGTGGCCCGCGAGATGGCCGGCGGCGCCGCGCGTTTCGAGACGGTTTGGGCCGAGCAGCCGGGGCTGCGCCAGATGCTGCGGCTGATGACCTTCGTGTGGGGCGCGTGCATGACGCTCGAGATGCTGCTGCGCCTGTGGATGGTCGTCACCTGGCCCGTCGAGCGCGTGCTCGTCGTGTCGCCGATCATGGGCTACACGGTGTTCGGCACGCTGCTGCTGTGGACCTTCTGGTACCGGCGGCGAATGCGCGAGCGCAACCGCGTCGACATCCCTGGCCGCGACGGCATCACCGAAATCGCCGGCCGCTGACCGCCCGCCCGGCGGCATGTCACGGCCGCTAGGGTATGATGCGCGGCGTTTCGTCCGACCCTGCATCGCCCCATGTCTCTCTCGCTTCTCCCGTGTGCCACGATCTGGCTCGCGCTGTTCGCGGCCGCCGCATTCGCGTGGCAGCGTCCGCTGCACGGCCTGAGCATCGCCCTTGCCGCGCTCGGCTATGCCGCTGCGCTGGCGTTCGGCAAGCTGGAGCCGATCGTGCTCGCGCCGCTCGCGCTGCTCGTGGCCGCCGCCTGGGGCGTCGCGCCGGGCCGTCCGGTCGCGGTGCGGATCGGCGCGCACGTCGTGTTTGCCGCGCTCGCGATCGCGCTGAGCCTGCACCTGATCCCCGGCTTCCACAATCCGCGCGTGATCGAACCGACGCGTTTCACGCCGGATGCCGTGCCGTTCACGATGTACCTGAATTTCGACAAACCGCTCGTCGGTCTGTGGCTGTTGTGGGCGCTGCCGTGGATCGCGCCGGACGTCCCGCCGGCACGCGCGCTGCGCACCGGCGCCGTGGCGGCCGTCGCGACGGCGGCGGCCTGCCTGGCTGGCGCGCTCGCCTTCGGGATGGTCGGCTGGGCGCCGAAATGGCCGGCGTCGGGCTGGATGTGGCTCGTCAACAACGTGCTGCTCGTCACGCTCGCGGAGGAAGCGCTGTTCCGCGGTTACGTGCAGGGTGGACTCACGCGCGTGCTCGGCCGGTTCGGCTGGGGGCCATGGGCCGCGCTTACGATCGGCGCGGTGCTGTTCGGCGCCGCGCACGCGGCCGGCGGCTGGCCCTGGATCGTGCTCGGCACGGTGGCCGGCATCGGCTATGGCCTTGCCTGGCGGCGCGGCGGGCTGCTCGCGTCCGCGCTCGCGCATGCGGGGCTGAACGCGATCCACTTCGGGCTGTTCACCTACCCGATGCTCGCCGCCGCGCGCTGAACGCCGTGCGCGGCGGTGCGGCGCCGGGCACGAACGCCGCGGCATGCATCCGCCGGACGTCGCGTGGTATCCCGCGGCGCGCAAACGCGTATCGGTGCACCCGCGCGCTACCGGCCAAGGCCGGACGGACGAACGCCGCCCCCGCAGCCCGGATGCGCCGCTCGGCCCGGGTTGCGCGTCGAACGACGAACGGAGTTACTTGATCTGGTCGGCGAGCGGCTGCAGGAATTCGGAGAAGCCGGTCAGCATGATCTGCACGCCGATGCACAGCAGCAGGAACGCCGACACGCGCTTCGCGACCTTGGTGCCTTCGGTGCCGAGATAACGCGACAGCAGCGCGGCACGGCTGTAGGTCAGCCAGATCACGACCGCGACGAGCGCGGAAACCGCGATCGACACGATGCTCGACAGCATGAATTCCGACAGCTTGTGCGTGCGGTTCGCGTTCAGCGCGATCGCGGTGGCGATCGAGCCGGGGCCGACCGTCAGCGGCACGGTCAGCGGGAAGAACGCGCGGGTCATGATCGCGTTCGCATTGATCGGCTTGATCGGCGTATCGCCGCCGCCCGCCGGGCCGTCAGGCTCGTTCAGCATCTGCCAGCCCGCGACGGCGACCGCGAAGCCGCCGCCGATCCGCAGCGCTTCCATCGAAATCCCGAAGAAATGCAGCACCGGCGTGCCGGCGAAGAACGCGACCAGCAACACGATGAACGCGTTGAACGCCACCTTCTTCGCCAGCAGGTTCCGCTCGTCCTCGGTCAGCGCCTCGGTGCGTTCGAGAAACAGGAACGCGATGCCGATCGGATTGATGATGCCGATCAGGCCGGTGAAGCCGAACAGGATCTCGGAGATAAGGCGATTGACGATCATCGGAAGCGAGGAAACGGTCGGGGCTGGGCCGGCGGCGCGCCGGGGGTCACGCATTGTAGAGCAAGCGCCCGCGCCCGCGACGCAAATCGCGCCCCCGGGCCCGACGGGCCGCGCGACGCCCTTATTCGGCGACCGGCTCCCACGCCGGCGGCCGCTTCGCGAAGAACGCGGCGAAGCCCTCCTTCGCTTCCGGCGTCGCCCGCACGCGGGAGATCGTCTGTGCGGTGAACGCCGCGCGTTCGTCCGACGGCGGATACTCGCCGATCGCGTCGAAAAAGCGCTTGATTTCCATCAGCGCGTTCGGGCCATTGCGGCTCAGTTCGGCGAGCGTCTTGTCGAGCGCCGCGTCGAGTGAGTCGGGCGGCACGGCCTGGTGGATCAGCCCGATCGCGACGGCCTCGCCGGCCGCGATCTGCGTCGCGGTCAGCGCGAGCCGGCGCGCCTGGCGCTGGCCGACCGCCTCGACCAGATACGGGCCGATCACCGACGGCAGGATCCCGAAACGGGCCTCGCTGACCGAGAAGCGCGCGTGATCGCTCGCGATCACGATGTCGCAGGCCGCGCACAGGCCGACGCCGCCGCCGAACGCGTGGCCCTGCACGCGCGCGACCGTCGGCTTCGGGCACTGGCGGATCGCCCGCATCATCGCGGCGAACCGCTCGGCGTCGCGCAAATTCGCGGCCGCGTCGTTCGCGCTCGCGCGTTGCATCCACTGCAGGTCGGCGCCCGCGCAGAACGCGCGGCCGTCCGAGCGCAGCACGATCGCGCGCACGTCGTCGCGCCCGCCGAGCGTCGTGAACGCGTCGGTCAGCTCGGCGATCATCGTCTCGTCGAACGCGTTGAGCACGTCGCCGCGCTGCAGCGCGACGGTTGCGATGCCGCGCGCATCGACGGCGACGGCCAGGGTCTTCAATCCATCCATCGAACAGGTTTCCTCGGGGTAGAACAGGGAACGGCGAAACTCAGGCGGCCTGCCGGCGGTCGATCACGCGCCGGGCCTTGCCGGTCGCGCTCGCGGGAATGCCGCCCGCGCCGAGCACCGTCACGCCCGCCGACACGCCGACCATCGTCTTGATCCGGTGCTGCAGCTCGCGCGCGATCGCCGCGCGGTCGCCGTCGGTCACGCACGCGGCGGCCTCGGAGCGCAGCTCGACCGCGAGATCGAGCCGGTCCATGTGGCCGTCGCGCGAGATCGTGATCTGGAACTGGCCCGACAGCTTCGTCTGCGCGACGACGATTTCCTCGATCTGGCTCGGGAACACGTTCACGCCGCGCACGATCAGCATGTCGTCGGAGCGGCCCGTGATCTTCGCGAGCCGGCGCATCGCGCGCGCGGTCGGCGGCAGCAGCGCGGTGAGGTCGCGCGTGCGGTAGCGGATCACCGGCATCGCTTCCTTCGTCAGCGACGTGAACACGAGTTCGCCCTCGCTGCCGTCCGGCAGCACTTCGCCGGTCACGGGATCGATGATCTCCGGATAGAAATGGTCTTCCCAGATCACCGGGCCGTCCTTCGTCTCCACGCACTCACACGCGACGCCCGGGCCCATCACTTCCGACAGCCCGTAGATGTCGAGCGCGTCGATGCCCACGCGCGTCTCCACCTCCTCGCGCAGCGCCTGCGTCCACGGCTCCGCGCCAAAGATGCCGATCTTCAGCGACGACTCGGCCGGGTCCATGCCCTGCCGCACCATCTCGTCGATCAGGTTCAGCATGTACGACGGCGTGACGAGGATGATCTTCGGCTCGAAATCGCGAATCAGCTGCACCTGCTTCTCGGTCTGCCCGCCCGACATCGGCACGACCATGCAGCCGAGCCGCTCCGCGCCATAGTGAATCCCGAGGCCGCCCGTGAAGAGCCCGTAGCCGAAGGCGTTGTGCAGCGTGTCGCCCGGACGGCCGCCGGCCGCGCGGATCGAGCGCGCGGTCACGTTCGCCCAGGTATCGATGTCGCGCGCCGTGTAGCCGACCACCGTCGGCTTGCCGGTCGTGCCGCTCGACGCATGCACGCGCACGACCTGCTCGCGCGGCACCGCGAACAGCCCGAACGGATAGTTGTCGCGCAGGTCGTTCTTGGTCGAGAACGGGAATTTCGCGAGGTCGGCGAGCGTCTTCAGGTCGTCCGGATGCACGCCGGCCGCGTCGAACGTGCGGCGATAGTGCGGGACGTTGTCGTACGCGTGGCGCAGCGACCACCTGAGGCGCTCGAGCTGCAGCGCCTGCAGTTCGTCGCGGCTGGCGGTCTCGATCGGCTCGAGGGCGGCGGCGGGATGCGTCGGGTGAGTCATCGGGGTGCTCCTCCAATGGAGTGATGTCGTTATCGTGATCGGGGTGCGGCTGCCGGCGGCTAGCGGAACGTGCGGCCGGCCGCGTGCAGCGCGGCGATGCGCGGCGACACGCGATAGCGGTCCTCGCCGTAGCTCGCCGCGAGGTTCGACAGCACGCGATGCACGCGGCCGATGCCGATGGCATCGGCCCACGCGAGCGGGCCGCACGGGTAGTTCACACCCTTCTCCATCGCGAGATCGAGATCGGCGGGCGAGCACACGCCCTGGTTCACCGTGTCAGCCGCCTCGTTCGCGAGCATCGCGACGGTGCGCATCGCGACCATGCCCGGCACGTCCGCGATGCCGACGACGCGAAAGCCCGCTTGCTGGAACAGGCCGACCGCATCCGCATAGGCGTCGTCGCTGCACTGGAGCGCGCGCGTCAGCGCGACGAGCCCGGCCTGCGCGTAATCGCGCGCGAGATCGACGAGCACGAGGTCGGCCACGCCCGTTTGCGCGGCGCGCACGGTCGCGGTGCGGCCGTCGGTCAGCGCAATCGACGCGCGGCCGGCCACGGCCAGCAGTTCGTCGGCATGCGCGCCGCTCTGCCGCGAGCCCGCGATGCGTTCGGCGAAGCGTGCATGCAGCGCGGCGGCCGGGCCGTCCTGCGCGAACAGCGCGACGTCGGCCGGCGCATCGCGCTGCGCTTCGAGTTCGGGCGCGGGCGGCGTCGCGCCGTCGGCATATGAATAGAAGCCACGGCCCGACTTGCGTCCGAGGAAGCCTGCGTTCACGAGTTCCTGCTGGATCAGCGACGGCGTGTAGCGCGGGTCATTGAAGTAAGCGCGAAACACCGACTCGGTCACCGCGAAGTTCACGTCGTGGCCGATCAGGTCCATCAGCTCGAACGGCCCCATCCGGAAGCCGCCGGCTTCGCGCATCACGGCATCGATCGAGGCCGGCGTGCCGCCCTGCTCGTTCAGCACGCGCAGCGCCTCCGCGTAATACGGCCGCGCAACGCGGTTCACGATGAAGCCCGGCGTCGACTTCGCCAGCACCGGCCGCTTGCCCCACGCGACGGCCGTGTCGTACAGCGCCCGCGCGACTTCCGGCGCGGTCGCGAGCCCGCTGACCACCTCGACGAGCGCCATCAGCGGCGCCGGATTGAAGAAATGCAGGCCGGCCACGCGCTGCGGCGCGCGCAGCCCGGCCGCGATCGACGTGATCGAGATCGACGACGTGTTGGTCGCCAGCACGCAGCGATCGTCGACATGACGCTCGAGCGTCGCGAAGATCTCACGCTTCACGTCGAGCCGCTCGGCCGCCGCCTCGACGATCAGCGCCGCGCCGGCAAACTCGGCCAGCGCGCGCACCGCGCGAATCCGGTTGCCGGCCGCCTCCGCTTGCGCCGGCTCGAGACGGCCCTTCTCCGCGAGCCGCGCGAACTGCGCGCGGATGCCGGCCAGCGCCTTGTCGCACGCGGCTTCGTTCAGGTCGTACAGCAGCACCGCATGGCCGGCCGCCGCGGCAACCTGCGCGATGCCCGCGCCCATCGCGCCCGCGCCGATCACGCCGACGACCGCCGATTGCGCCAGCGCGCCCGAATTCACCGAATGTGCAGAAGAAACAGCCATCGCTTGCGATCCGTCATGAAGTGGAAGTGCGAGCGATTATAAACCGACCGGTCGGTAGATTTATGTCAGGGCGAGCCCGAATTTGTCGTGCAAGAGACCGTTACGGAAACTGTAAAACTCAAAAAATCGAACGATTGGGGCACTTTTTGTAAACCGAAAGGTCAATGAAAGCGTCCAAATATGAGATAGTGGCCCCCGAACGCCTGATAAAATTCGACAATTCGCCGGATTTCAGGGGGAAACCGCGTGTCACGCCGTTGCCGTCCATCGTCCGCGCCCTTTCGGGGTCGGTTCAGTCCCGCCGGCACGTCTGGCGTCAGGTGCAAGCGTCCCGCCTTCGGCACTCGGTCGCATCGAACCGTTTCATCCAGCGACGGGCCTCGGCCCGCCCGCGCCCCTCGTCGCCTCACGGCGGCGAACCCGAGGCAGCGCCGTTCCCTGCTGCCGTGCATCAGCTTCATCGTCCTCGTTCGGCGGATCATCCGGCCGGGCTTCGTCAACCCGTGACGGCGCGTCGCGCGCCGCCACTCGCATAGGAAACCGTCCATGCCGCTCTCGTCCAACCAGCTCCCGCGCTGGACCCTCTGGGCCCCGCTTGCCGCATGGCTGGTACTCGCGCTGTCGCGCGTCGTGCCGGCCGAAGGCCTCGTCATCGCCGTGTTCGCCGCCGCGCTCGCCGGCGCCGTGTTTGCCGCCGTCCACCATGCCGAAGTCGTCGCGCACCGCGTCGGCGAGCCGTTCGGCACGCTCGTGCTCGCGGTCGCCGTGACCGTCATCGAAGTCGCGCTGATCGTGTCGGTGATGCTCGGCGCGGGCCCCGAGAAATCGGGCCTCGCGCGCGACACCGTGTTCGCCGCCGTCATGATCATCTGCAACGGCATCGTCGGCCTCTGCCTGCTGGTCGGTGCGTGGAAGCACGGCGAACAGGATTTCCAGGGACGCGGCGCCAGCAAGGCGCTCGCGGTGCTCGCGTCGCTGTCGGTGCTGTCGCTCGTGATGCCGAACTACCTGAACGCCGCGCCGGGCCCGTTCTTTTCGAAATCGCAGCTTGCGTTCGCCGGCGTAGCGTCGCTCGTGCTGTACGGCGCATTCGTATTCGTGCAGACCGTGCGCCACCGCGACTACTTCCTCACCGAGCATGACAGCGCGAACGAATCGGTGCACGCGGCGCCGCCGAGCAGCCGTACCGCGCTGATCAGCCTCGTGCTGCTGTTCGCGAGCCTCGTCGCGGTCGTGCTGCTCGCGAAGCTGCTGTCGCCGGCCGTCGAGCATGCGGTGATGAAACTCGGCGCGCCGGAAGCGGCGGTCGGCATCGTGATCGCCGCGCTCGTGCTGCTGCCCGAAGGGCTCGCGGCCGTCACCGCCGCCCGCGCGAATCGTTTGCAGACCAGCATGAACCTCGCGCTCGGCTCGGCGCTCGCGAGCATCGGGCTCACGATTCCGACCGTCGCGGCCGTGTTCATCTGGGTCGGCCAGCCGCTCACGCTCGGCATCGGCGCGATGGAAACCGTGCTGCTGTCGCTGACGCTGCTGGTCAGCACGCTGACGCTCAGCCAGGGACGCACGACGGTGCTGCACGGTGTCGTGCATTTGTCGCTGTTCGCGGCTTACCTGTTCCTGTCGATCACGCACTGACGCAAAACGGCGCGCGGCACGGCGAAAACGATTCGCCGTGCCGCGCGCCGTGCTTCATCTTCCCCGCTTCACCCTCTTCGCCTCACGCCGCGCCTACCGGACCGGAATCACGAGATGCTGGCCAGCCAGGATCAGGTTCGGGTTCGCGAGGTTGTTGCGGCGCTGGATCTCGCGATAGCGCTGGCCGCTGCCGAGCTTGCTCGCCGCGATCATGTTCAGCGTGTCGCCCGCCTTCACCACGTACGTCTTTTCGCCCGACGCGGCCGCGGTCGTCATCGCCTGGTCGCTGACGAAGTACTTGCGCAGCAGGTCCAGATACTGCGGCGACTGCTTGAGCTTCGCGATCGCGGCGTTCAGGTAGATCAGCAGGTCCTGGTCGTCGGCACGCACGCCGATCTTGTACGCGATGTTCGAGCTGTCGAGCTTGGTCACCGCGAACTTCAGGTCGGTGCCCTTGATCGAGCTGACCGCGAACGGATAGTCGTAGATGAACGCGTCGACCGCATGGCCGTCGAGGCTCTTCGCGATGAACGCCGGGTCGGAATCGTCGATCTCGGCGAACCGGACGTTCGGATACTGGCGCGTGACGAATGCACGCACGTCCGGGTCGCCCTTCAGGATGCCGACCGTCTTGCCGGCCAGATCGTCGGCCGAGCGGATCGCGGAGCCTTGCCGCACGATCAGCGAATAGCCGAAATCGTCGACGTACGGCACCGAGTAGACTACGCCCGCCGGCGTGTTGTCCGGGAAGGTCAGCCCGTCCATCGCGACGTCGACGACATGGTTGCCCTTCGCATCGGTGTCGAGCAGTTGCTTCGGCACGCCCGGGTACGTGTCGACTTCGTGACGCGTATCGACGACGACCGGCTTGCCGCCGTGCGAGAACGACGAATCCGAGAACAGCAGCCGCGCGAATTCGACGTTGAAGCCGTGCGGCGCGCCCTTGTCCTCGCCGAAGAACGGCTCGCTCGGGTTCTGCACCGAGACTCGCACGACGCCGTTTTCGGCGATCGATTTCAGCGTGCTCGCCTGCGGCGTGAAGCCGGCCGGCAGCACGTTGCCCGACGTCGACGGCTGCGCGGGCTGGCCTGCGCCGCCCGCCTGCGCGGACGTCGCGCCGGGCGCCGCATCGTGCGCGGGAATCAGTGTCGACAGGCCGCCCTGGTGGACGATCCATACGCCGACGAGCACCACCAGAAACACGACTGCACCGAGAAGTTTTTTCATGGTTGCGTGCCTGCGGGAAGTTATTGTTGTTTCGACGGCAATGCAGCGGCCCGTGCCGCATCGGGGCCGGGCACGGGCGTGCCGTTCATCGCCGCCTGCTGTTGCGCCTGCTTGACCTCGGGATTGTCCAGCAGCGACGTCTCCATTTCGGAGAACGCCTTGTTCACCGAGCGCATCACCGAATCGACGGCCACGTCGGTCTTGATCTGCTCGAACGTATCGGCCGTCTGCCGGCCCGCGAGCTTGTTCATGTGCTGCGCCGCCTGCGACATGTCCCACATCGCCTTCGCGCGATCGATCGCGGACGCGAAATTCTTCAGTTCCGTCTGCACCTGCTTGTAGCGGCTTTCGCGAAACGCGAGCAGTTGCTTCATCGTGTCGAGCTGCGCGCGAAAGCGTGGCGCGTCGTCCGGATACTGCTTCTCGAACAGCTCGGTCTTGTTCTCGAAGTTCTTCACTTCGGTGCGGAACGCGGTGATGCTGTCCGCGAATTTCTGCGCCGCCTGGCGCTTTTCCGCGAGCTGGTTGATGAGCGTCTCGATCGGATTCGACTGCGCTTCCTCGACGATCATCTTCACCTTCTGGTTCGCGAACTTCATCGCGACGACCGGTGCGAAATAGATCGCCCCGAGGCCGATCACGGCCGCCGTGATCAGCGCGATCATCCCCTTCAGGATGAACAGCGCGGCCGGTGCCGCGATCGCGACGCCGGCGATGATGATCGCCCATTTGATCAGCTTTGCCTTGCCACTCCCCGAACTGCCGTTTGCTTCATTCGAAAGCTGCGACATGAGTTTTTCTCCTTGAACCTCGAACTGAACTGCGTGCGTAAGCTGCGTCTGCTCAATCGAAATGCTTCGGACTCCGGTGCCGCCGCGCGCGCGGGACGGTCGACGGCACGATGCGTGAACGCGTGGCGGCGGCGTCACGAGACGCCGGTGTAAGCGTCATGCGCGATACGGTATTCGGGCGCGACAGGCTGACGCGCGCCGCGGCGGCGCCGATCGGCACCGCTCATCGTCGCGGCCGGCGCGCGAACGGAAAAGTGTACCGATGCACGGTACGAAACGGGATGACGGATACGTGACGCGACGGGCGTCGGGAAAATCGTGATTCCGGCAGGCCGGTGGCTGCGGCGCCGGGATTCCGGTACGAGTGCGTGAAGGCTCATCGTTGTTCTTGTGCGCGTCGCTGATGCGGGAGCGCGCGGCCAGCGCGCCCCGCTCCAAATGCACGCACGTATCCTGCGCCGAGCGGCATGCAGCGTCAAGCGGTCGGCGCGGTGCGTTGCCCTTTCGCAATCGAAAGCGTGCGCGGCGCGTCAGCTTTCCGAACGGTAAGGATGTTGCCGACGCCGCGACGCGTCGCGCTCGGTCGAAATCGACGTCGATCGAAACGCGGCCCGCGGCCGGCCGCCGGGATGTTACGTCTCGGCGCCGATCGCGGCGTCCGCATCGAACCCGTACAGCACGGCCGGATTGTCGACGAGCATCGCGCGGCCGACCGCCTCGTCCACCGCGCAGGCGTGCAACCAGCCGAGCAGGTGCGCATCGTCGGGCACCGGCGACGCGTTCGGATGCGGCCAGTTGCTACCCCACACGCAGCGCGCCGAATGCTCGCGCGCGAGCACGGCGGCAAGGCGTGCGACGTCGTCGTAACCGGGCGCACCGGATCGCGAAGTCTCGTAAGGCGCGGACAGCTTCACCCAAACGTGGCCGCGGTCCAGCAGGCGCCGCAATGCGACGAACGCCGGCGCATCCGGCGTCACCGGCGTCAGGAACTTGCCCGTGTGATCGACGACGACATGCGCCGGCAACGACGTCAGCATCGACTCGACGTCGGGCAGCGTCCGGCCGTCGAGCTGCAGGTCGATGTGCCAGCCGAGCGGCGCGATCCGCGTGGCCATCCGCTCGAGCTCGTCCCATCGCGCGACGCCGCCCGACAGCGTCATGAACCGCACACCGCGGATGCCTCTTGCGTGCAGCCGCTCGAGTTCGGCGTCCGGCACGTCGACGGGCAACGTCGCGACGCCACGCGCCTGCGGGCCGAGCGCGGCCAGCGCATCGAGCGTGCAGCGGTTGTCGAACCCGTAACCGGTCGGCTGCACGACGACCACGCGCGCGAGGCCGAGCGCCCGCTGCACGCGGCGATACGCGTCCACCGGCGCATGCGGCGGGCGGAACGTCGCCGTCGGTGCGAGCGGATACGCATCGTCGTAAATATGAATATGGCAATCGCAGGCGGGCGACGGCCGTGCGCCGGGGCGGTCGTGCGTCATCGTGCGCCCGGCGCGGCGGATGCGTCGGCCGATCGCCAGCGTGCGAGCCGCGTCGCGTGCGCGGCGTTGACCGCGCCGTTCGGCACGCGTGCGTCGAGCAGCGCGGCGAGTTGTTCGACCGTCTCCAGTGCCTGGTGCTCGACCGCCGGCCGCGTCAGTCCGCCGATATGCGGCGTGGCGACCACGCGCGGATGCGCGGCGAGTGCGGGCGTCGGCATCTGGTCCGTCGCGCGGCCGACATCGAGCGCGCAACCGGCCAGCCGGCCGCTGTCGAGCGCGTCGGCCAGCGCCTGCTCGTCGACGAGCTCGCCGCGCGACGCATTGACGAAGCACGCGCCCGGCTTCATCGCGGCGAACGCGCCCGCATCGAACAGGTTCGCGGTGGCGGGCGTCGCCGGCGCGAGGCACACGACGTAATCCGCGTCGCGCAGCAAGGTCGCGCGGTCGACCTGTTCGATCGACGGCGTGTCGACCCGCACGTACGGATCGCACACGAGCACGCGCATCCCGAACGCCGTCGCGATCGGCGCGAGATGGCGCGCGATCTGTCCATAGCCGACCACGCCCAGCGTGCCGCCGCGCAATTCGCGGCCCATCCGCGGCAGCGGCGGCGTGCCGCGGTGGTACGCATCGGCGTACGCGCCGATACCGCGCGCGAGGTCGATCATCGCGCCGATCACCCACTCCGCGACGGCCGGCCCGAAACCGGGGCTCGCCTGCGTGACCAGCACGCCGAATTCGCTCGCCGCGTCGACGTCGACGGTACGAATGTCGACCGCGCAGCGCAGGAACGCGGCGAGCGCGGGCAGCCCCGCGAACAGCGCGCGCGGTGCCGGCGTCTGCCGGTACGCGATCATCGCGTCGCATCCCTGGGCGGCGGCGATCAGCTCGTCCGTGCCGAGCTCGCGATCGAGCGGATTGCACGTGACGTCCGCGATCGCCCGCAGCGCGCGCAGCGCCTTCGCGCCGAAGTAGTAATCGAGCATCCCGGACGGATGGGTCACGTAGACGCGCGTCATGCGGGGGCTCCGTCCGATTCGACCGTACGTGGCGGCGGCGGCGCGACCGACGCGCGCTCGACGAGCGTGACGCCCGGGAACACGCACTGCCCGGGCTCCGACGGGTCGCCGTCGTGCCGCATCACGCGCCGCACCATTTCCGCGGCCATGTCCGTGACGGGCAGCTGCACCGTGGTCAGCGCGGGCCACGAGATCGCCGACAGGAAGTGACCATCCATCCCGACGACCGATACGTCGTCCGGCACGCGCAACCCGCCGTCGCGCAGCCCGGCCATCAGGCCCAGCGCGAACAGGTCGTTGACCGCGACGATGCCGGTCGGCCGCGCCGGATCGGCCGCGAGCGCGGCGCCCAGCGCGCGTCCGACCTCGACGATCACCGCGTCGCCATATTCGTTCGCCGGACCGCCGTCGAGCACTTGCGCATCGGCGCCCGCGTCGCGCGCAGCCGCGAGAAAGCCGCGAATCTTGTCGCTGCGGCTCACGGTGACGCCGGCCACCGTCGCGAACGCGAGCCGCGTATGGCCCGCGGCGACGAGACAGGCGGTCGCGAGCCGCGCGGCCGCCTCGTTGTCGGCGGTCACGTGATCGACCTTCGATTGCTCGCCGGGCGTCGCGCGGCGGTCGTAGCTGACGACCGTCATCCCGCGTTCGGCCGCGCGTTCGAGGTGGCTTTCGTCGGCGAGCGACGAGATCACGATCACGCGCCGCACGCCGTGCGCGAACAGGTCGTCGAAGAACGACGCCTCCTTGCCCGCGTCGCGGTACGTGTTGCCGATCAGCACGCGATGGCCGTACTGCTCCTGCGCGCAAGCCTCGATCTCGCGCGCGATGTAGCCGTACATCGGATTCGCCATCGACGGCACCAGCAACCCGACGAGCGGCGTCTGCCCCGTCTTGAGCTGGCGCGCGAGCGTGCTCGGCCGGTACTGCAGCGCATCCATCGACGCCTTCACGCGTTCGAGCGTCTCCGGCTTCATCTGATCGGTGCGGCCGTTGAGCACGTTCGAAACCGTGCTGACCGAAACAGCCGCATGACGGGCCACGTCCTGAATCGTACTCATGTCGTCTTGCAATGAACGGGCTACAGGCCGAAACGGGCCGGCAGCCACAACGAAAACGCCGGTGCGAAGATCAGCGCCACGAGGGCGACCGACAGCACCAGCAGGTATTTCACCATCGGCCGCGCCACGCGCGCGACCTCGGTCCCCGTGATCGCGCAGGTCGTGAACAGCCCGAGCCCGACGGGCGGCGCGAACAAGCCGAGCCCCATCGCCACCACCACGACCGTGCCGAAATGCAGCGGGTTGATGCCGAGCTGCAGCGCGATCGGCGCGAGCAGCGGCCCGAAGATGATCAGCGCGGGCGCGCCTTCGAGCACGGCGCCGAACACGATCATCAGCAGCGCCGCCAGCAACAGGAACGCCGTCGAGCCGTACTGATGGGCAAACGCCGTCATTGTGCCCGAGACGAGCGCGGGAATCTGCTCGATCGACAGCGCGAACGACACGCTCGACGCCGCC
Source organism: Burkholderia sp. RF7-non_BP4 (assembly GCF_001521935.1). Classification (NCBI taxonomy): domain Bacteria; kingdom Pseudomonadati; phylum Pseudomonadota; class Betaproteobacteria; order Burkholderiales; family Burkholderiaceae; genus Burkholderia; species Burkholderia sp. RF7-non_BP4. The sequence goes on from NZ_LOTA01000077.1 coordinate 23,961, forward strand.
GCGACGATGAACAGGATACCGCTCGCCATCGACGCCGCACGGACGAACACGCGGCCGACCGAGCGCCAGGTCAGCTCGCGGAACGCCGCCCAGCCGACCACCAGCGCATAGACCACCGCGAACGCCGACACTTCCGTCGACGTCGCGATGCCCGACGTCACGCCCTTGCCGATCATCGCGACCATGATCAGCGCGACGAGCGCGCCGCCGGCGAGCGGCAGCCACGCGCGGCGTTCGACGAACACCGCGTCGATGTCGATCCGGCGTCCGCAGATCACGGTCACGACCGCGAGCGACGCGGCGAGCACGGCCGCCGGCACGATCCCGGCGACGAACAGCCCCGCGATCGAGATGCTCGCGACGAAGCCCATGATGATCATGTTCACGCACGGCGGAATCGTCTCGGCCATCACCGCGCTGCACGCGAGCAGCGCCGCGGTTTCGTCGGGATCCTGCCGCGCGCGGCGCACGGCCGGCATCACGACGCCGCCTACCGCCGCGATGTCGGCCAGCTTCGAACCCGACACGCCGGAAAAGCACGCCGTCGCGAAGATCACGATCAGCCCGAGCCCGCCGCGCACGCGCCCGAAGATCCGCAGCAACAATTCGACGAGCCGCGCGGACATCCCGTTCGACTCCATCAGCAAGCCGGCCAGCACGAAGAACGGCACGGCGAGCAGCACGAAGTGATCGGCACCGGCCATCACCTGCTGCGAGTAGACGAGCAACGGCAGCGTCGGATCGGCGAGAAAGTACAGCAACGCCGAAAACGCGAGCACGAAGCCGATCGGCACGCCCAGCACGAGCCCGCCGACGAAGCCGGCGACCAGCAGCGCCCCCGGCGCGATCGCGTGTTCGGGCCGCAGCGCGTTCCAGCCGTACACGGCGCCCGCGAGCACCGCGCAGCAGGCCAGCGTGCCGAGCACGCGGCGGCGCGGCGCGTTCAGCGCGTTCGCGAGCGCGAACACGCTCATGAACAGCGCGCCGAACATCATCGGATACACGTTGATCCAGCCCGGCAGGCCGCCGGTCGTCAACTGATCGTACGAGTCGCCGAGCAACTGCCACGACGACGCCAGCAGGTTCAGCGACACCGCCGCGACGATCCAGTGCCCGATCTGCACGAGCGCGCCCTGCCAGCGTGCCGGCAGCCAGCCGCGGAACAGGTCGATGCCGACGTGCTCGCTGCGGCCGAGCACCGTCGCCGCGCCGAAGAACACCAGCACGATCATCAGCGCGCTCGCGACCTCCTCGGCCCAGTCGACCGGATCGTGCAGGAAATAACGGAAGACGACCGACACGAATACGACCAGCACGTCGACGGCCAGCACGGCGGCCGACATGTATTCGATCCAGCGCATCGCCGCATCCAGCGCGCGGGCGGCGGCGCGCACGGGACGGCCTGACGCGACGGCCGGCACGACGCTCGAAACGGAACCGGTATCCATCGATCAACCCCGCGCGGCGGCGATCGCCGGAAACAGCGGCGCGGTGGCCGGATACTGCTTCGCGAATGCCATGTAGAGGCGATCGTGCATCGCCTGCCGCAGCGCCGCGCGCTCGGCATCCGCCATCGGATGAAACGTCATCCCGTGCTGCTTCAGCGCCGCCTCCGCCTGCTCGGCCTTCTGCGCCGCGATCGCGCGCTGCTGCGCGGTCGCGTCGGCCACCGCGCGGTCGAACGCCGGGCGCAGGTTCGCCGGAATCCGCTCGAGCGCGCGCCGCCCCATCACGACGGTCATCGCCGCGAACACGTGGTGCGATTGCCAGCACGACTTGACGATCTCGTCGAAGCGGCTCGCGAGCACGGTGGCCGGATCGTGCTCGAGCCCGTCGACGACGCCCGTCTGCACAGCCATGTAGAGCTCGCCGAACGGAATCGGCGTCGGCACCGCGCCCATCACCTTGAAGGTGTCCATGAAGGCAGGCGTCGGCAGCACGCGCAGCTTCGTGCCCTTCACGCCCTGCAGCGCCGTCACCGGCTGCTTCGTGAACACGCAGCGCCCGCCGAAGTGCGAACCCCACGTCAACACGGAGCAGCCCGCGCGCTTTTGCAGCAGCGCGTTCAGGCTGGTGCCGACCTGGCCGTCGAGCACCTTCGCGACGTGCGCATAGCTGTCGAACAGGTAGCCGAGATCGAGCATGCCGAGCTCCGGCGCGACCGTGGCCCAGATCGACGAGCCCGCGATCATCATGTCGATCGCGCCGATCTTCACCTGCTGCGCGACGTCGCTCTCCTTGCCGAGCTGGCTGTTCGGAAAGTAGTCGACCCGGATCGCGTCGCCGACGCTCGCCTTCAGGTTCGCCGCGAGGCGCTCGTACCACACGTAGTGCGCGGCGTTCTGATCGGCCGGCATCGACGACGAGCAGCGCAGCGTCACGGCCTGCGCCGCGCGACCGATTTCCGGCAAGCCGCCCGCGACCGCGAACGTGGCGGCGGATGCCGTTTGCAGAAAGCGCCGCCGGGTGAAGGTAGTCATGGCCGTCTCCTTTCCAATCGCGTCTTCTGACGTGACTGTATCGATTTAGTGTATCGATACAGTAATACGACGACCGATGAGCGAGAAATGAGGGTTTTCCCGTGACGGGCAGGTGGGAATTTCGGGCCGAAGTGCCATGCGGCGTCGCCGCATTTCGGCCTTTCCGGCCCGTGGCGCACGTCAGGCGGGCCGGCGGATATCGTCAGACAACTGACTTTTTCTAAACGGCGACGCCGTCCGCATCGTCCGTCAGAAACTGCCCGACCATCGCGTTGAACACCGGCAGCGCCGGATTGTCGTTGTCCGCGCGCCACGCGAGATACAGCTCGGCCGCCACGTCGACGCCCGCGAGCGGCCGGAACACCACGCCGTCCACATGCAGCTCCCGCGCCGACGCCGGCACCAGCGCGGCACCCAGCCCGGCACGCACCAGGCCGAGGATCGTATGCGTCTGCCCGACGTAATGCAGGTAATTCGGCAAGCGCCCCGCGCTGGCGAACATCCCCGAGATCATGTCGTGGAAGTACTTGCCCTCGTTCGGCGAATACGCGATGAACGGCTGCCGGTCGAGCTCGTCCGGGCCGATCTGCTCGTACGCGGCCAGCGGCGCGCCCTGCGCGACCGCGACGAGCATCGGCTCGCGCTGCACGAGCCGGTATTCGAGCGGATGGCGCGCCGCGCGCTGGCGCACGAAGCCCGCGTCGAGCATGCGCGACGCGAGCGCGTCGATTTGCACAGTCGACACCATTTCGCGCAGCTCGACATCGACGTCCGGCAGCGCGTGCGCCGCATGCGCGAGCAGCTCCGGAATCATCCGGTATGCGCTGACGGCCGTGAAGCCGAGCGTGATGCGGCCAGCCTCGCCGTGCGCGACGCGTTGCGCGGCCTGCTCGGCCCGCGCGGAAAATTCGAGGATGTGCCGCGCATCGCGCAAGAAGCGCTCGCCGGCCGCGGTCAGTCTGACCTGCCGGCTGCTGCGTTCGAGCAGCGCGATGCCGAGCGCATGTTCGAGCAACTGGATCTGCCGGCTGAGCGGCGGCTGCGTCATGAAGAGCCGCCTGGCCGCACGGCCGAAATGCAGTTCCTCGGCCACGGCGACGAAGCAGCGAAGCTGGTTCAGTTCAATCATTCAAATCTTGAATCAATCGATCGCGTCTTGATGTTAGACCGATATCGATACGATTCCCATACTCGATTGCAGCCGATGCGCGGCCTGCGCCGCGCACGCCGACCGAGACCTCCATGACCATCGCTCGCCGGCCGCTTCGACCGCATTCGGATCACGCGGCACGCATGACGCCCGGCGGCGGCATCACGCGCGCTGGCGCGCGCCCGGCGTCGGCGCGACCGCGAGCCGGTCGAGTTCGCGCAGGTCGTTCTCCAGCGCGGGCGTGAGCGTCGTGCGCAGATGGTCGAGGAAGGTGCGGATCTTCGCGTCGAGATAGCGGCGCGTCGCATAGACGGCATACACGCTGACCGTCTGCAGCCGGTATTCGGGCAGCACGCGAATCAGCCGCCCTTCGCGGATGTCGTCGAGCACGGTGTACAGCGCGACGCACGCGATGCCGCGCCCTGCCCGCACTGCGACGCACAACGCATCCGGCACGTTGACCTGGAACGGCGCCGGCTGCAGCTCGTACACCGTTTCCTCGTCGTCGCCGCGCTCGAGCCGCCACTCGCTGGCCGGCGATGCGGGCGTATCGAGGCGCAGGCACACGTGGTTCGGCAGATCATCGGGCGTGGTCGGCGTGCCATGCCGCGCCAGGTATTCGCGCGATGCAACCAGCACGCTGCAACTCGTTCCGCAAGTCTGCGCGACGTAGCCGGAATCGGGCAGCTGCGACGCGGTCACGATCGACACGTCGTAGCCTTCCTCGACGAGATTCGGCATCCGCTGCGCGAGCGTCAGCTCGATCGACACGTCCGGGTTGTCTTCCTGATAGCGCACGATCGACGAGACGACATGACTCTGCCCGAGCCCCGTCATCGCATGGATGCGCATCTTGCCGCTCGGCCGCAGGAGCGCGTTGCGTGCCTCGGCGTTCGCGTAGTCGAATTCGGCGAGGATCGATTTCGCACGCTCGAAGTAGCGCTCGCCGCTTTCGGTGAGGCCGAGATGGCGCGTCGTGCGATGCAGCAGCCGCGTCTGTACGTGAGCTTCGAGATTCGACACCGCGCGCGACACCTGCGCGGTGGTCGCATCGATTTCTTTGGCGACCGCGGTGAAACTGCCGGCTTCGACAACGCGCACGAACAGGCGCATGTTTTCGAGCATGTCCATTGAATTGACTTGGGGAGTATCGGTGGAGGAACGTCGGCGGCGCTCGCGTCAGACGGGAATCGGGGCGGGCGCGCGAACCACACGCAAGCGATCACCATGCCGGGGAACGGGCGGGAGAGCGGGCATCGCGTGCGTGGTTGTGGCATATCGGGGGATTCGGTGGCCCGAATTGTACGCCGCCGCAGGCAAATTTGCGCGATCGCCGCGCCTCCAGGCTTTCATCGGATGAAAGGTTTTTGCAAGACGAATACGTCGCACGCCCGCAACGTATTGATGCGGCGCGACAATTTGTATCACAACGCGATATAATTTGCGCCTTCCTTGCGCTGCGTCATCCGCGTCGCCCTTTCTACCGCTTATCGTCCATGTCGTCAGGTTCCTCCCCGTCGCGCCGCACATTCCGCCAATGGCTGCACAGCTTCATTCCCCATCCGATGACGCTCGGCTGGCGCGAGCGCATGCGCTCGTGCGCGGGCGCGCTCGTCGGCATCGCGACGGTCGGCGTCACGATGCGGCTGCTGCCCGGCGTGCCGGGCCTCGTGCCGCTGCTCGTCGCGCCGATGGGGGCGTCGGCGGTGCTGCTGTTCGCGGTGCCCGCGAGTCCGCTCGCGCAGCCGTGGTCGATCATCGGCGGCAATCTGGTGGCGGCGACCGTCGGCGTCGCCTGCGCGCAGTCGATCGCCGATCCGATCACGGCCGCCGCGGTTGCGGTCGCCCTCGCGATCGGCGGCATGTTCGTACTGCGCTGCGTGCACCCGCCGTCGGGCGCGGTCGCGCTGACGGCCGTGCTCGGCGGCCCCGCGATCCGCTCGCTCGGCTTCGGCTTCGTGGTCGAGCCGATCGCGCTGCAATCGGCGATCCTGCTGTCGGCCGCGCTCGTGTACCACGCGCTGACGGGCCACCGCTATCCGCACGGCGGCGTGCGTCCCGACGCGAAGCCGCAAGGCGGCAGCGCAGCGCCGGCACGCGGCGGCTTCACGCGCGCCGATCTCGACGCCGTGCTGAAGCGCCGCGGCGAATGGCTCGACGTCGATCCGGACGACCTCGAAATGCTGCTGCGCGAAACCGAGATGCAGGCGTATGCGCGCACGTTCGGCCAGCTCACGTGCGCCGACCTGATGACGAAGAACGCGATCGAAGTCGCGCCGTCGACGTCGGTCATGGCCGCGCTGACACTGCTCGACCGCCATCGCGTAAAGGCGCTGCCCGTCGTGGACGGCGACGATCGCCTGATCGGCATCGTCACGCGCGCCGACCTCACGCGCCAGCTGCGCCGCCCGGCCCCGCTGTGGCAACGGCTGGCCGCGCGCCTGCCGCAGTCGTTCGGCGGCCGGCCGCCCAGCGTCGCCACCGTGATGACCCGCGACGTCGCGTCCGTGCCGCAGACCCTGCCGATCACGGCGCTGGTGCCGCTGTTTACGCATTCGGGCCACCACCACATCCCGGTCGTCGACGCATCGCAACGGCTCGTCGGCATCATTACGCAGACGGATCTCGTCACGGGCCTGTACCAGCAGACGCGGATGCTCGAGGCCGCGTAACGCAGACGAACAGAAAATATGCTCCATTTCGCTGAAAATCGTCCATTTATATCATGTTGTGATATATTTGGCGCTACCGAAACTGCTGCCCGACCGACCGCAATGACCGATACCCGACGCGCGCTGACCAAAGGCGATTTCCAGCAACTGTCCGAGTTCCGCTACCAGATGCGCCGCTTCGAGCGCTTCTCCGAACGCGCCGCGCAAAGCGAAGGCGTGACGCCGCTGCAATATCTGCTGCTGCTGCACATCAAGGGCTACCCGCATCGCGAATGGGCCACCATCGGCGAACTCGCCGAACGCCTGCAGGCGCAGCATCACGGCGTCGTCGCGCTGGTGACGCGCTGCGAGGCGCTCGGGCTCGTAAAGCGCAAGACGAGCGAAGCCGACCGCCGGCAAGTCGAGGTCCATCTCGAAGAAGCCGGCGAGACGCTGCTCGCCCGTCTCGCGGCCATGCACCGCACGGAACTGAAATCGCTCAAGGGCACGTTCCAGGTTCCGCAGATCGATTTCTGACCCAGGCTTTACCGACCTTCCCCTACTCCGATGAACGCACCACACAAACGCGATTTCTCGACCAACGAACGCCTGCCCAGGATCGCGTTGCTGGCTGCCGGGATCGGCGTGCTCAGCACGCTGGCGGCGTTCGTGCTGTCGAGCCTGATCCACCTGTTCACGAACCTGTTCTTCTTCCAGCAGTTCTCGTTCGCCGATCGTTCGCCCGCCCACAACACGCTCGGCGCATGGGTGATCGTCGTGCCGGTGATCGGCGGGCTGATCGTCGGATCGATGGCGCGCTTCGGTTCGGAGAAGATCCGCGGCCACGGCATTCCCGAAGCGATCGAGGCGATCCTGTTCGGCAAGAGCCGCATGTCGCCGAAGGTTGCGATCCTCAAGCCGCTGTCGTCCGGCGTCGTGATCGGCAGCGGCGGCCCGTTCGGTGCTGAAGGCCCGATCATCATGACGGGCGGCGCGCTCGGTTCGCTGATCGCGCAATGCGTGCACGTGACCGCGGCCGAGCGCAAGACGCTGCTCGTCGCGGGCGCGGCCGCCGGCATGACCGCCGTGTTCGGCACGCCGGTCGCCGCCGTGCTGCTCGCGGTCGAACTGCTGCTGTTCGAATGGCGTCCGCGCAGTTTCCTGCCGGTCGCGCTCGCGTGCGCGGTGGCCGGTTTCGCCCGCGCCGTGTTCTTCGGCGTCGACCCGCTGTTTCCGTTGGCAACCGCATCGCCGACGCCCGTCGCACTGCTGTCGTGCATCGTCGCGGGCCTGTTGTCGGGCATGCTCGCGTGCAGCCTGTCTGCCGCGCTGTACCGCGTCGAGGACACCTTCGCGAAGCTGCCGGTGCACTGGATGTGGTGGCCCGCGCTCGGTGCGATCGTGATCGGCGTCGGCGGCTGGCTCGAGCCGCGCGCGCTCGGCGTCGGCTACGACGTGATCGGCGACCTGCTGCACCAGCACATCGCGCTGAAGATCGCGCTCGCGCTGCTGATCGTGAAGGCCGTGATGTGGGTGATCGCGCTCGGCTCCGGCACGTCGGGCGGCGTGCTGGCCCCGCTGCTGATGCTCGGCGCCGGCCTCGGCACAGTGCTGTCGCCGGTGCTGCCCGGCGGCGATCCGGCACTGTGGCCGCTCGTCTGCATGGCCGCGACGCTCGGCGCCACGCTCGGCGCGCCGCTGACCGCGATCGTGTTCGCGTTCGGCCTCACGCACGACGCGAACGCGCTGCTGCCGCTGCTCGCCGCGACACTCGTCGCGCACGGCTTCGCGACCGTCGTGATGAAGCGTTCGATCATGACGGAAAAGATCGCGCGCCGCGGGTATCACATCTACCGCGAATACGGCGTCGATCCGCTCGAACGCCACGACGTGGCCGAAGTGATGACGCCAGCCGACGCGCTCGTCGCGATCGACGGCGCCACGACGCTCGATGCGGTCGAGTCGCAGTACTTCGGCGTGAAGCAGACGCACCGTGCATACCCGGTCGTGCAGAACGGGCGCCTCGTCGGCGTCGTGGATCGCGCGACGCTCGACGCGCAACGCGCGCAGGCCGGTCCCGGCGCCGTGCTCGCGAACGCGTTCGCCGGGCGCGTGCCGGCCGTCGCGCAGGCGCACGAAACGTGCCGCGTGGTCGCATCGCGGCTCGCGATGCTCGGCCTGGAGCGCCTGCCTGTCGTCGACGATCCGCAATCACTGCGCATCATCGGCATCGTGTCGCGCAGCGACTTGATCAAACCCGCGCTCCAGCACTTCGACGACGAACAGAAGCGCGAACGCTTCCGTCCCGTCCTACCCGTCAACCTGCGCGACGCAGGAATACGCAAGGCCGGCTGATACGTACCGCGCGCCGCCGCGTCCGGCGTTTAAACTTCGTTGACAATCGATCGGACGAAAGTTTGTCATCATGGTCTGCATGCGACGGGGCCATCATTCAGCCGTTCCACATCGTCATCCAATAAAGAAGCGTCGCGGCGCGACATGCAGACACATGCAGCACGCCGCGACCGTCAATCCGCCACACCTCAGGGCAGCGAGCCGACCTCACGACGCATGACGTCGCCGCCGTGTCTCCATACGGACCACGCACGACGCATGCCGCCGCGCGACAGAACGCACAGCATCCGGATTGCCGTTTGGCAAGCGCGTTAACAACTTGTTTCGGAATCGCCGGAACCGCATTTGTCCGATGCAATCTCACAAGCACGCAGTTCTGCTGCGCATCCCACTCAATCAATCACGACTCGAGGGAGATAAACGTGAACGTGAAATACTTACCGCTCATCGCATTGACCGTGGCAATTTCTGCTCACGCGGCCGATCCGGCCGCGCAGAACGTGGGACAAAGCCAGAAGGCCGCCCCGGAAGTCTCGGCGTGCATCGCCAAGACCTGGGCCGACAAGTCGCAGCAACAAGTGATCTCGCAGAACGTGCTCGCCAACGGCCTCGCGACCGATGTCTACGCACCGGGCCAGCAACCGCCGAACGGCGCGGCCGCGATGGTTCGTCCGTCGCCGAATCCGGGCGCGAAGACGTGGGTCGCCGTGCGCGGCGATGCGGCCGCCGCCGGCGACATCAATGCCTGTCTGTAAGCACCGCTGCCGGACGGCATTGCGCCGCCCGCATGCAAAAAGCCCCGCTTCGGCGGGGCTTTTTGTTTAGGCGCATGGGCCGCGCGCACGCGCCGCGACCTTGCTTGCGCGCTTACAGGTAGCTGCAGACGTAGTCGAGCGTCTCCAGCACTTCGATGTCGAAGCGGCTCTTGCCCGGGACCGAGAACGATTCGCCGGCGCCGTAGGTTTGCCACTCGCTGCTGCCGTCGAGCTTCACGCGGCACTTGCCGGCCTGCACTTCCATCAATTCGGGCGCGTCCGTGCCGAAGTTGAGCGCGCACGGCAGGATCACGCCGAGCGTCTTGCGCGTGCCGTCCGGGAAGAGCACGGTATGCGACACGCACTTGCCGTCGAAATAGACGTTCGCGCGCTTGACGACCGATACGTTGTCGAATTGGGTTGCACTGGTCATGTGATGCCTCTGATTGCTGGATGCCGGATGGCGTGTTGTCGGAAGCCGGCCGGGGCGGCAGGCCGGCCGCTATGATACCGGCTCGCGGCGGGCGGGCCGCAAGCGGGACGGACTCGAGGCGGGCGACCGATAATCAGGATCACTACCCGATGCATCGCTTGGCCCGCATCGAGCGGCTCATCTGAGCCCCTTGCGGCGCGCGGAATCGCGCAGGCAGTCGAGCAGCATTGCCGCGGCCGGCGTGAGCGGACTGTCGCGCCGCGTGACGACCTGCACGGACACGCCGGGCAGCCGCTCGCGGATCGGCAGCACCGCGAGCTGGTCGCGCGCCCACTCCCCTTGCAGCAGCTGTTCGGGCATCGACGCGATCAGGTCGCAGCTCGTCATCAGGCTGTGCGCGAGGCCGAAGCTTGGGCATTCGACGACCCGCTGCGGCACCGGCAGCCCGTATGCGATGAACGAGTTGAACAGCACCTGGGTCGAGCTTTCCGGCGACGGATTCATCAGCCAGTCGGCCTCGACGAGATCGGCGAGCGACGTGGCCGACGCGAGCGGATGCCCCTTGCGCGCGACGATCAATGATCGGCTCGCGTAGAGTTCCGCGTGATCGAACTCGGCCGCCAGCAGTTCGGGCACGACGACGGCCACCGCGAAATCGAGCGAGCCGTCGTGCAGGCGCGGCAGCGCGACGCCTGGAAACCCTTCGATCAGACTGACGCGCGCGACCGGAAAGCGCCGCCGGAACGCGCGAAACGCATCGGGCAGGATCGTCACCGCGGCGGCCGGCGTGATCGCCGCCGCGACCGAGCCCGTCATCGCGCCCTGCGCCTGCTCGATGTCGTCGCGCGCACGCTGCATCTCGGCGACGATCAGCCGCGCGCGCACCTGCAGTTGCTGGCCGAACGCCGTGAGCTGCACGCCGCGCGCGGTGCGCACGACGAGCGACACGCCGAGCGCGATCTCCAGTTCCTTGACCGCCTTCGTCAACGCCGCCGGCGATACGTTCAGGCGCCGCGCGGCCGCGCGGATGCTCCCTTCGTCCGCGACGGTGACGAACGCTTTCAGCTGATGGTATTTCATGGCGGCATGCGTGATTCGTGGAAACCCCGTGCAGCGCGGTGCATGCAGGCTCAGGGTATTCCCGAGCGGCAACCGGTGGTGTGCACCAAAGCAATTTAGCAGCTTCTGGTGCGCAAAAGAAATTTATATCCTTCCACGTCATATGCGCGTCAAACGTCCACCGGACCCACAGGAGACACCATGCTGCAAGCCGTGAACCCCGTCATCCCCGGCATCGCCGCGATCGCCCCGGACCTCATCGAAGTGCGCCGCCGCATCCATGCGCACCCGGAGCTCGCGTTCGAGGAAACGCTGACGAGCGATCTCGTCGCCGAACTGCTCACCGGGTGGGGTTACGAAGTGCATCGCGGCATCGGCAAGACGGGCGTCGTCGGCGTGCTGCGCGAAGGACAAGGCACGCGCACCGTCGGCCTGCGTGCCGACATGGACGCGCTGCCGCTCGCGGAGGCCACCGGCCTGCCCTACGCGAGCCGCCATGCGAACAAGATGCATGCGTGCGGTCACGACGGCCACACCGCGATGCTGCTGTGCGCGGCGCGTCACCTGGCCGCGACGCGCCAGTTCTCCGGCACGCTGAACCTGATCTTCCAGCCGGCCGAGGAAAACTTCGGCGGCGCGAAAGCGATGATGGACGACGGCCTGTTCGATCGCTTCCCGTGCGATGCGATCTTCGCGATCCACAACATGCCGGGCCGCGCCGCCGGCGACATGGCATTCCGCACCGGCGCCGCGATGGCGTCGGCCGACCGCGTGACGATCACGCTGCGCGGCGTCGGCGGTCACGGCGCGATGCCGCACTTCGCGCGCGATCCGATGTCGGCCGCGGGCAGCATCATGGTCGCGCTGCAGACGATCGTCGCGCGCGAGGTCGACGCGCAGCACGCGGCCGTGATCACGGTCGGCAGCGTGCAGGCCGGCGAGACCTTCAACATCATTCCCGAAACCGTCGTGATGAAGCTGTCGGTGCGCGCGCTGAACGCCGACGTGCGCGCGCTGCTCGCCCGCCGCATCGAAGCGCTGGCGAAGGGCCAGGCGGAAAGCTTCGGCGTCGCCGCGGACGTGGATTACGACTACGGCTACCCGGTGTTGGTCAACCATCCCGAACCGACCGCGTTCGCGGCCGACATCGCGCGCCAGATGCTCGGCGCCGAGCGCGTCGAGACCGAAGCCGCGCCGCTGATGGGCAGCGAGGACTTCGCGTTCATGCTCGAAGCGCGCCCCGGCTGCTATGCGTTCATCGGCAACGGGGTCGGCAGCAAGGGCGGCTGCATGGTGCACAACCCCGGCTACGACTTCAACGACGACATCCTTGCGATCGGCGCGAGCTACTGGGTCCGCGTCGCCGAAGGCTGGCTCGCGGCCTGACGGCCCTTCATCACGCAGTTTCGCGCTTCAGCAGGGGAACCCCATGGAAACGTCCGCCCTTCCGTTCGCCGGCTCGCCGGCCGATGCCCGCGCCGCCGCGAAGAAACGCCGCCTGATCGCGGCCGCCGCGGTCGGCAACGCGCTCGAGTTCTACGACTTCACGGTCTACAGTTTCTTCGCAATCCTGATCGGCAAGCTGTTCTTTCCGGTCCACTCGTCGTTCGGGCAGCTGATGCTCGCGGTCGCGAGCTTCGGCGTCGGCTTCGTCACGCGCCCGCTCGGCGGGCTCGTGATCGGCATGTACGCCGACCGCGCCGGCCGCAAGAAGGCGATGATCCTGACGCTCCTGCTGATGGCGCTCGGCACCGCGACGATCGCGGTCGCGCCCACCTTCGCGCAGGCCGGCATCGCCGCGCCGCTGCTGCTCGTGCTCGCACGCCTGCTGCAAGGGTTCGCATCGGGCGGCGAAGTCGGCGCGTCGACGACGCTGCTGCTCGAACAGGCGCCGCAGCATCGTCGCGGCTTCTACGCGTCGTTCCAGTTCTCGAGCCAGGGGCTCGCCGCGCTCGCCGGGGCGCTCACCGGCGTCGCGCTCACGTCGACGCTCAATGCCGCGCAGCTCGAAAGCTGGGGCTGGCGCGTGCCGTTCATCATCGGCACGCTGTTCGTGCCGCTCGGTTACTGGCTGCGCCGCACCGTCGAGGAGGTGCCGGCTGCCAGCCCGGCCGCCGCGCACGACGAACCGGTCGCGTCGCTGCCGCTCGCCGACGTGCTGCGTCACCACGGCAAAGCCGTGTTCGCGGGCCTCGGCGTGACGATCGGCGGCACGTCGATCCATTACATCATCGTGTTCTACATGGCGATCTACGGCGTGCAGGTGCTGCATCTGCCGACCTGGTTGTCGATGACGGCCGGCTGCGTCGCGGGCGCGATCCTGATGCTCGTGACGCCGATCGGCGGCCACCTGTCCGATGTCTACGGCCGCAACCGGATCGTCTGGTGGACACGCATCGTGCTGATGGCCGCGATCTATCCCGCGTTCATCGCGCTGAACCGATGGCCGGGCGCCGCGTCGCTGCTGTCGATCATCGCCGCGCTGTCGGTCGTGCACGCGATCAACATCGGCGCGACCGGTGCGATGCTCGGCGAGTTGTTCCCGCGCGCGGTCCGGGCGACCGGCGGTGCGCTCGTCTACAGCGTCGGCGTCGCGATCTTCGGCGGCTTCGCGCAGTTCTTCGTGACCTGGCTGATCGCGGCGACCGGCAACCCGAATGCGCCTGCGTGGTATGCGATCGGCTGTGGCGTGTTGACGCTGCTCGCCATACGTTGCATGGACGAGAAGGCCGGGAAGGCGCTCGATTGACTGACGGGCGATGCGCGGCACGTGCGCGGCCGCGACGTCATCGATCCACTGGCCTCGCCGGTTTCGGCGGGGTCTTTCCTTTTGCGTGATCGACACCGCTCACATGAACCGGCAGCGCCGGAGATACGTCCGTCGCCGTCAACGCAACAAGGCACGGGCCACCGTCACCCGTGCCTTGCGCGCGCTACGCCCCGCTCAGAACGTATGCATCATCCCCACATACGCGCCCGTCTGCGACTCGCCCGTCATCGGGCTCGTGCCCGACGTCGCGTCGCGCGGTGACGCGAGCAGCGAGAAGTTCGAGTTGCCGCCGTTGCGCACATACGCGACCGTCCCGTACAGGAACGTGCGCTTCGATAGGTTGTACGTCGTACCGAGCACGTACATGATCGCGTGCCCCGACGGATCGTGCGACGCATCGCCGCCGCCATCCCCAACCTTCACGTAGTACCCGCCGCCCGTCACGGCCCACTGCGGCGTTGCCGTGTAGGTCGCTCCGAGCCAGTAGTGATCGGCGCGATCGGCAACGCCCGCCGGGCTGTCCGGCGCCTGGTAGTGCGTATAGGCGCCCTGGATCTTGAACTTCGACACCTTCACGTTCGCGCCAACGAAATACTCGCGCGACGCGGTGAAGATGTTACTGAACTTGCCGTTGTTGTCGCGCAGCTCGTCGTAGATGCCGCGCACGTCGAGCACCGGAGAGTGATACGAGATCATGATCCCGTCCGAGCGGCCGAAGTCGTCGGCCGCGCCGTAGTTGAAGCCGCGCGACTGGTTGCCGAACGCATATTGCGCCTGCACGTCGAAGCCGCCGATCACCGGGCTGTGATATTCGATGTTGTTGCTGCTCTGCTGCCAGTTGCGGCCGCGCACGAGCGATGCGGACGAAAACGCCTGCTGCACGAACGGATCGAATTCCCACACGCCGTCGCTGTCGATGAACAGGTTGCGGCCGGCCTGCAGCTGGCCCCACGTGTCGCTCTTCAACCCGACATACGCGCGGCGCGACCACATGCGTCCGCCGCCCGTCGTGCCGTTCATCACCTGGAACGCGGTTTCCAGGTTGAAGACCGTCGACATCCCGCCGCCGAGATCCTCGACGCCCTTCAGGCCGAACATGCTGGTACCCCAGTCGCCGCCTTCCGCGCTCCAGCGCGTCGAGCTGCCGTTGGGCGTCGCGATGTGGTTCAGGTATTCGACGCCGCCGTCGATACGGCCGTACAGCGTCACGCTGGTCTGTGCGAACGCGGCCGCCGGCGTGGCGGCCACGATCAGCCATGCGAAATGTTTGAGTCGCAAAATGATGCCCCCTCGGAGTCTCGACCGTCCGGCACGCGCCCCATGCACGCGCCGGCGGTCCGTTCACCCGCGATCGATCGAAAAACGCCCGGGGCCCGCCGCGCAAAGCGCGAGCAGGCCGCCCGAGATCGCGATGTTCTTGTAGAAATGAATCATGTTGTCGATCTGCTCGCCGCCCGACATCGTCCAGTAGTGATGGCCGATGAAGCCGGTGCCGATCGTATACAGCGCAAGCAGCAGCGCGAGCGGCCGCGTCTGGAAACCGACGAGAATCGCGATGCCTGCGAACAGCTCCATCACGACGGAGATGGCTGCCGAAACGATCGGTGCGGGCGCACCCTCGCTTCCCATGAACGCGATCGTACCGGAGAAGTCGACGATCTTCTTCCAGCCGAACATCACGAACAGGATCACGAGCAGGATTCGGGACAGCAGCAGCAGCACATCGCGCTGGGACGCGAGAAACGGTTGATTCGGTGTCATGGTGTGATCAACGAAAGCGGTGCGCGAAACGCGCGCACCGGATTGCCTGTGAACCGGGACGGGCGACCGCCGGCCGCCCGCCCCGCTCTGCAACAACCGGCATCGGGGCCCGCCCGATGTGCTGTGCTCCTCCTCTCGTCAGTGTTGCCCTGCTTCGTGCCGCGTCGCGCCCGGCGTCAACGCGCCTTCGCGACGTCCTGCTCGGTCACCTTCGCGGCCGGATTGCCGAACTGGCCGGTCAGGTAGTTCGTCAGCGCAGCGATCTGCGCATCCGACAGCTCGTTGCGGAACGCGGGCATCCCGACGTCCTCGCTGCCGGCCTTGCGCTGCACGCCGTTCAGGATCACCTGCACCAGGTTTGCCGGATTCGGCGCACCGACCGTCGAGTTGTGGAACAGCGACGGGTAATAGCCATCCGGCGTGCCCTTGCCCTGCATCTGGTGGCACGTCGCGCAGTTGCCGAGATACAGCCGCGCCGGATCGATGCCCGACGCCGCGAGCGCCACGCCGCGCAGCTTCAGGCCGTCTTCCGCCGGCTTGCCCCACGACGAGCGCGACTGCTTCGCGTCGCCGCTGGCGACGGCCGGCACCGTGCGGATATACGTCGCGATCGCGCCGATGTCGGCGTCGGTCATCTTCGAGAAGCTGTGCTCGACCGCCTCGGCCATCGGACCGGCCGCCTGCGCGACACCCGGCACGCTGCCGGTGCGCAGGTACTGGACGAGCTGCTGCTGCGTCCAGCCGCCGATCCCCGCATTCGGGTCGGACGTGATGTTGTAGCCGTCCCAGCCCGCCAGCACCGAACCCGACAGGAAGCTGCCGCCCGTCTCGTCGAGCGACTTCTCCTGCATTGCGATGCCGCGCGGCGTGTGACACGTGCTGCAGTGCGCGAGGCCTTGCACCAGATACGCGCCGCGGTTCCACTCGGCGCTCTGCGCCGGCTTCGGCTGGTACGCGCCGTCCTTCAGGAACAGCCAGTTCCAGATCTTCAGCGGCCAGCGCATGCTCAGCAGCGCGGGGATCTCGTTCTTCGGCGGCGTCTGCTTGACCGGTTCGACACCGTGCATGAAGTACGTATACAGCGCCTGCACGTCGTCGTCGTTGATCTTCGCGTACGACACGTACGGCATCGCCGGATACAGGTTGCTGCCGTTCTTCGAGACGCCGTGACGCACCGCGCGTTCGAAGTCGTCGAATGTCCAGTTGCCGATGCCGGTGTCCGGGTCGGGCGTGATGTTGCTCGTGTAGATCTTGCCGAGCATCGGCACCGGCATCCCGAGGCCGCCGGCAAACGGCTTGCCGCCCTTCGCGGTGTGGCAGGCCATGCAGTCGCCCGCGACCGCCAGATATTCGCCGCGCTTGATCTGCGCGGGATCGGCCGAGTCGGCCGCGCGCACCAGGCCCGGCAGCGCGAGGCAGCCGGCGAGGAGGAAGGTGAGAGTAGATTTCCGCACGGTCAGACTTCCTTCTTCAGCGTGTCCGACATCCGCAGCGCCAGCGCCGCGATCGTCAGCGTCACGTTCACCGTACCGACGGTCGGCATCGTCGAGCTGCTCGAGATGAACAGGTTCGGATGGTCGAACGTGCGGCAGTCCTTGTCGACGACCGAGTCGCGCGCATCCGCGCCCATGATCGTCGAGCCCGTGATGTGGTTGTTCGGTGCGAACTCGTCGTTGAACACGACGTCCGTGCCGCCCAGCACCTGCGCCGCGGTCGCATAGACTTCGCGCGTGTGCACGGCGCCGCGCTTCACGTAGTCGTCGATCGCATAGGTGATTTCCGGGCGCGGAATGCCGATCGCGTCGGTGGCCGTCTTGCTCGGCACGATGCGGTTCTCGGGCTGCGGCAGGATTTCGTGGAAGCAGTCGAACTGCACGTAGCGGGCCGAACGATCGCGGATCTGCGCGTCGAGCTCGTCGGACTTCATCAGCTTGCCGGCCTTGAAGATCTTCTGCGTTTCCTGGTTGATGCGCGACATGTTCGACAGGTGGATCTTCTTCGCGGCTTCGGTCGCGCGGAACGGACCGTCGCGGAAACCGATCAGCGACGTCATTTCCTGCGGGCCGCGGCCCGGCCACAGCTTCTCGCTCGCGTAGAACGACACGCCCGTGCCCGGGTGATCCATCAAGTTGCGCCCGACCATGTCGGAACTGTTCGCGACGCCGTTCGGGAAGTCGCGGTTCGCCGACATCAGCAGGATCTTCGGCGTCTCGATGCCGTTCGCGGCGACCACGAAGTACTTGCCCTCGACGCGATGGTCGGCGCCCGTCTTGTCCTTGTAGATCGCGGCGACGATGCGCTTGTCCGGCCCCGTCTCGAGCTTGTAGACCACGGCGCTGTCGATCAGCTTCGCGCCGGCCTGCTCGGCCTTCTCGACGTGCACGATGCCGTTGTACATCGCGCCGATCGGGCAGATCGGCATGCAGTTGTTGTTTCCGCAACAGGTTGGCCGGCCGTCGTACGGACGGCTGTTGCGCGCGACCGGCTCGGTCACCACGTGGAACTTCGGGTCGTGGCCGTTGAGCGCGCTCTTGATCGTCTGCTCGTTGAACGACAACGGCAGCGGCGGCATCGGATACGGCTGCTTGCGCGGCGAGTACAGGTCTTCCTCGGGGCCGGGGCCCCACACGCCGAGCTCTTCCTCCGCGCGCTGGTAATAATGCTCGAGGTCGTCGTACTGAATCGGCCAGTCGCGGCCGACGCCGTACACGGTCTTCATCTTGAAGTCGTTCGGGATGAAGCGCCATGCCGACGCGGCCCAGTGCCACGTCGTGCCGCCCACCGCGCGGATGTACTGCGAGTTGAACTTGTGCTCGCCCTTCAGGACCAGGTAGTCGTTCGGCGGGCCGTATTCCGGATGCGGCGCCCACGGGCTCGACGGGTACGGCGCCATGAAGTCCGTCTTGTCGGGCTGGTTGCGGAAGCGTTCGACGATTTCCCAGCGCGGCATGCGCGGGCCTGCCTCGAGCAGGATCACCGACTTGCCGGCCATCGCGAGCTGATGCGCGACGATCGCGCCTGCGACACCGGATCCGACGACCACGACGTCGGCTTTTTGCGTATCGGTATCGGCCATCAGGCTTGCCTCTCGATTGGTTTTTCGGCCCAGAAGCCGGGTTTGTTGGGGCAATACGAGGGAATCACGAGCGTATCGGACACGACGCCGAACATTAACGCTTCTTCGTAAGTAATCACGACGTTGTCGACGATGCCGAGATACCACGCTTCGAGAATCGACAGCGCGGAGGCCTGCTGATCGGGATTCAATGAACCGGACGCGAGCGCGCCCGCGAGTTGCGACAGGCCGTCGGCGGTCTTGAACGAGCCCTTCTGCAAGGCCTGCAGGAAGCGGTCGCCGAGCACGCGGCTCAGCCCTTTCTTGCCTGTCAGTGCCTCGGAGAGCGTCATGAATGTATCGAGCGGCGCGGAGCCGGGATTATCGGCCAGGGCCCGCAACGCCAGCGAGCCGGTGAGGCCTGCCGCCGTCAGCGCCAGTGCGCCCTGCAGCCATTGACGCCGCGTGATGCCGGATGCGGCTGCGTCGCGATCGCGACGCGAGTGGGGGGTGTTGTCGTTGTGCATGTTTCCTTCTCTCGAACACCGGATTCGGGAAAACCACGCTTGATATTTCTCAAACTTTCGCGCGGCCCTGAAATGTACGCGCACAATTCGAATTGAACAATGCTTTTATAGTCCAATAAATGTTCCGCAATCCGAGACAATCGACATTTCGCTGCATTTTTGTGTCGTCGACGCGACAATTCTGCTTCCGGATGCCGGCGTGTCGCAAGCCGGCGACACGCCGCCTACCCCTCCCTTCATCCGCTCACATGCGCGTCGGTTAGAATCGCGTGCAATCAAACAGAAAGCTTCCCTCCGAGGGCATCGAGCGATGAAGCAGCACAACAAACACAACAACACGAATTCAACCCGTCACACCACACGGCTGCTCTGGCGCATCGGCGCGGTCACGGCGCTCGGCGCTGCCGCGGCGCTGTCGCTGCATGCGGGCGCCGCCCGCACGGTGAGCGTGTCGCCGCAAGGCACCGTCACCGAAGTCCGGCAAAGCGTCGTCAAGTTCGACGAACCGATGGTCGCGTTCGGTTCGGCGTCCGCGCCGAGTCCCGCGCGCATGACCTGCAACGACTCCACCGCCGCGCGCGGCCAGGGGCACTGGCTCGACGACAAAACCTGGGTCTACGATTTCGAGAACGACCTGCCGCCCGGCGTGCGCTGCTCCGTCGCGCTCAACGACACGCTGCGCTCGGTCGCCGGCAACGCGGTCAGCGGCCCGCGCCGCTTCACGTTTCAAACCGGCGGCCCGTTCCCGGTGACGGTGCGCCCCGGCACGCGCGAGATCGAGGAACGCCAGGTCTTCGTGCTGAAGCTGAACGGCCCGGCCGAGCCGCGCTCCGCGCTCGCGAACATCTGGTGCGAAGCGGTCGGCATCGGCAACCGCATCCCCGTCACGGCCGCCGACGACGATACCCGCAACGCACTGCTCGACCACTTCGGGCTGAAGAAGGACGCCGCGCGCGTGCTGACGCTGTCGTGCGCGCAGGCGCTGCCCGCGAGCGCGAAGATGCAGCTCGTCTACGGCAAGGGCGTCGCGAGCCCGAGCGGCATCGCGAACGACACCGAGCGCCGATTCGACTTCACCGTGCGCGCGCCGTTCGCCGCGAGCTTCTCGTGCGAGCGCGAAAACGCGAAGGCGCCCTGCACGCCGCTGCGTCCGCTGACGTTGTCGTTCAATGCGCCGATCTCGCGCAAGAACGCCGAGGCGATCAAGCTGCGCGGCCCTGACGGCTCGCTTTCGCCGACCTTCGCGGCCGACGATCACAGCGACGAAGTGACCACCGTCACGTTCAACCCGCCGCTGCCCGCGCAGGCGAACCTGACGATCGAGCTGCCGTCCAGCCTGCGCGACGTGACGGACCGCCCGCTCGCGAACGCCGACCTGTTCCCGCTCGCGACGCGCACCGCGCCGATGCCGCCGCTCGCGAAATTCTCGTCGGGCACCTTCGGGATCGTCGAGCGATTCGCCGAACCGGATACGCCCGCGCTCGTGCCGGTCACGCTGCGCAACGTCGAGGCCGACCTGCATATCGCGGGCCTCAACACGAGCGGCGCGCAATTCTCGAACCTGAAGGTCGACGACGACACCGCGATCCGTCAATGGATGCGCACCGTCGAGCGCTTCGACAATTGGTCGATGACGGCCGGCACGATCGACGAGCGCCTCCCGGGCCTGCTCCGGCGCAAGGGCCAGCACCCCGTCTACGTGCCGCTCCAGGCCGGCGAGAAGATGCCCGCGCCGCAGAACCGCCGCATCGACGTGCGCTCGCTGTCGCTGCTCGCCGGCGAACCGGGCGCGCAGGCACTGACGCTGCCGAAGGCCGATCCTAAGGCGCTGCGTCCGTTCGAGGTCGTCGGCGTGCCGATCGAAAAACCCGGCTTCTACGTGCTTGAACTCGCGTCGCCCGCGCTCGGCCGCTCGCTGCTCGCGAAGCCGTCGAGCATGTACGTGCGTACCACCGTGCTCGTCACGAACCTCGGCGTGCATCTGAAACAGGGCCGCGAGAACAACCTCGTATGGGTCACGACGCTCGACAAGGGCAAGCCCGTGCCGAACGCGCGAATCCGCGTGTCGGATTGCAACGGCGACGAAATCGCGTCCGGCAAGACCGATGCGCAAGGCCTGCTGAAGATCGACGGGGCATTCGAGCCGAAGCATGAATGCAGCCAGTCGGAACGCTTCGACGACTACTTCGTGTCGGCGCGCGTCGACGATCCCAAGACGGGCCCGGACATGGCGTTCGTCAGCTCGAACTGGAACCGCGGGATCGAATCGTGGCGCTTCAACGTGCCGACCGACACCGGCAGCGCGCCGACCGTGCGCGCGCATACGGTATTCGACCGCACGCTGCTGCGTGCCGGCGAAACCGTGTCGATGAAGCACTTCCTGCGCACCGAGACGCTGCAGAGCCTCGCGTTCCCGGCGCAATACCCGACGCGCGTGACGATCCGCCATCTCGGCTCCGACCAGACCTACAAGCTGCCGCTCACATGGTCGGCCGACCACAGCGCCGACACGCAGTTCACGCTGCCGCCCGCGGCGAAGCTCGGCGAGTACAGCGTGTCGCTCGAAGGCGGCCCGGACGATGCGCCGACCGCCAGCTATTACAGCGGCAGCTTCCGTGTCGAGGCGTTCCGCCTGCCGGTGCTCAAGGGGACGATCGGCGCGCGCGACGCGCAGAAGAGCCCGCTCGTCGCGGCCAAGGAAGCGCCGCTCGCAGTGCAGATCGACTACGTGTCGGGCGGCGGCGCATCGAACCTGCCCGTGCAGGTGTCGGCGCTGATGAAATGGGCGTCGCCGCCGTTCGCGGATCGCTTCGAGGACTTCAGCTTCACGCCGTATCGTCCCGGGCGCAGCGACGGCAACGCCGACGACGATGCGCAGGACGGCGACAGCGCATCGGCCGCGAACAACGATCCCGACTCGACCCGGCTGATCGCGGACAAGCTGCCGCTGACGCTCGACCGCAATGGCGCGGGCACCGTCACGCTCAAGGGCCTGCCCGACGTCGACGCGCCGAAGCGTATCGCGCTCGAGGCGACGTTCGCGGACCCGAACGGCGAAGTGCAGACGATCCGCGGCGACACGATCCTGTGGCCGGCCGCGGTAGTGGCCGGCATCAAGGCCGGCCGCTGGGTGTCGGTCGGTCAGCGCGTGCCTGTGCAGGCGCTCGCGGTCGACCTGCAGGGCAAGCCGCGCGCATCGGTGCCGGTCGAGATCAAGGGCGTCGCGCACATCACGACGTCGTCGCGCAAGCGGATGGTCGGCGGCTTTTACGCATACGACAACAAGAGCGACACGCGCGACCTCGGCGTGCTGTGCTCGGGCAAGACCGACGACAAGGGCCGCATGGCCTGCGACGCGACGCTCGAACAGGCCGGCAACATCCAGTTGATCGCGGTCGCGAAGGACGGCGACGGCCGCACGTCGAACGCGTCGACGTCCGTCTGGGTCACGCGCGAGGACGAACTCTGGTTCGGCGGCGACAACACCGACCGGATCGACGTGATCCCGGAGAAGACGTCCTACGAGGCGGGCGAAACCGCCCGCTTCCAGGTTCGCATGCCGTTCCGCTACGCAACCGCGCTCGTCGCGGTCGAACGCGGCGGTGTGATGGAAACGCACGTCGTCGAACTCAACGGCAAGAACCCGACCGTCGACCTGAAGGTCGGCGAGTCGTGGGGGCCGAACGTGTACGTGTCGGTGCTCGCGTTGCGCGGCCGGATTCGCGAAGTGCCGTGGTACTCGTTCTTCACCTGGGGCTGGAAGGCGCCGGTCGAATGGGCCCGCGCGTTCTGGCGCGAAGGCCGTCACTATGAAGCGCCGACCGCGTTCGTCGATCTGTCGAAGCCCGCGTTCCGCTATGGCCTCGGCGAGATCAAGGTCGGCACGGGCGTGCATCGTCTCGGCGTGTCCGTGACGACCGACGCGACGCGTTACACGGTGCGCGGCAAGGCGCAGGCGCACGTGAAGGTCACGCTGCCGAACGGCCAGCCGGCGCCGGCCGGCACGCAGATCGCGGTCGCGGCCGTCGACGAGGCGCTGCTCGAGCTGATGCCGAACGACAGCTGGGATCTGCTCGACGCGATGCTGCAGCGACGCGCGTACGGCGTCGAGACGGCCACCGCGCAGATGGAAATCGTCGGTCGCCGCCACTTCGGCCGCAAAGCCGTGCCGGCCGGCGGCGGCGGCGGCGGCGCGCCGACACGCGAGCTGTTCGACACGCTGCTGCTGTGGAATCCTCGCGTGACGCTCGACGCGAACGGCAGCGCGACCGTCGAAGTGCCGCTGAACGACGCGCTCACGCGCTTCCGGATCGTCGCGATCGCGGCGGTCGGCCCCGACCGCTTCGGCACCGGCAGCACGTCGATTCGCAGCACGCAGGATCTGCAGCTGATCTCCGGGCTGCCGCCGCTCGTGCGCGAAGGCGATGCGTTCCGCGCGCAGGTCACGCTGCGCAACACGACCGACCGCGCGATGCAGGTCGTCGTGACGCCGCGCGTGACGGGCCTCGACGTCGCGCCGCAAACCGTGTCGCTCGCGGCCAATGCGGCGACGGAGGTGGCATGGACGATCACGGTGCCCGAGCAGGCGCTCGACGCGGCCGGCGCGCTGAACTGGCGCATCGAGGCGGCCGAGCAAGGCGGCAAGCGCGCGTCCGACGCGCTGGCCGTCGCGCAGAAGGTCGTGCCCGCGCTGCCGGTGACCGTGCAGCAAGCCACGCTCACGCAGGTCGACGGCACGCTGACGGTGCCCGTATCCGCTCCGGCCGGCGCCGTCAACAACGCACAGGGCGCGCCGCGCGGCGGCATCGCCGTGTCGCTGCAGTCGAAGCTCGCCGACGGCCTGCCCGGCGTGCGGCGCTGGTTCGAGCGCTATCCGTACCGCTGCCTCGAACAGCAGACGTCGCGTGCGATCGGCCTGCACGACGCCGCGCAATGGCAGGCGCTGGTGGCGCGCATGCCCGTGTACCTCGACAGCGATGGCCTCGCGAGCTACTTCCCGCCGTCGTCCGACGATGCGCACTACGGCAGCCCGACGCTGTCGTCGTACCTGCTCGTGGTCGCCGACGAGGCCGGCCGCCTCGACCCGCGCTTCGCGCTGCCGGAAGACCTGCGCACGCAGCTCGAGGCCGGGCTCGCGCGCTTCGTCGACGGCCGCATCGAGCGCAACGCGTGGGCGCCGCGCCAGGATCGCGATCTGCGCAAGCTCGCCGCGATCGAAGCGCTGTCGCGTTACGGCGCCGCGCAGGGCCGCATGCTCGGTTCGATCGAGATCGCGCCGAACCAGTGGCCGACGTCGGCGGTGATCGACTATCACGCGATCCTCACGCGCGTGAAGGACATCCCGCAGCGTGACGAGAAACGCGCGCAGGTCGAGCAGATCCTGCGTGCGCGCCTCACGTATCAGGGCACGCAGCTCGTGTTCTCGACCGCGCGCGACGACGATCTGTGGTGGCTGATGACGAGCACCGAGACCAACGCCGCGCGTCTCGCGCTGGAATTCGCGGGTGACCCTGCGTGGAAGGACGAGATGCCGCGCATCGCGACCGGCCTGCTCGCGCTGCAACGCCAGGGCGCATGGCAGACGACGACGTCGAACGCGCTCGGCCAGCTCGCGATCGAGCGCTTCTCGCGCACCTACGAGAGCACGCCGGTGGCGGGCACGACGAAGGTCGCGCTCGGCGGCAACGAGCGCGCGATCTCGTGGTCGCAGGCGCCGGCACCCGCCGACGCCCCCGCATCGGCCACCGCCGCGACCCGCGCCGCCGCCGCGCGCAGCGTGCTGATGCCGTGGCCGCGTGCGGCGCAGGCACCGGCCACGCTGTCCGTCACCCAGGACGGCACGGGCCGCCCGTGGGCGACCGTCGAAAGCCTCGCGGCCGTGCCGCTGCGCGCGCCGTTCGCGGCCGGCTACCGGATCACGAAGACCGTCACGCCCGTGTCGCCCGCCGTCAAGGGCGTGCTGACGCGCGGCGACGTCGTGCGCGTGCATCTCGACATCGATGCGCAGAGCGACATGACGTGGGTCGTCGTCAACGATCCGATCCCGTCCGGCGCGACGATCCTCGGCTCCGGCCTCGGTCGCGACTCCGAAGCCGCGACGCAGGGCGAGAAATCGCCTGACGGCGCATGGCCGGCGTTCATCGAACGCGACTTCGACGGCTACCGCGCGTATTACGACTATCTGCCGAAGGGCAAACTCTCGGTCGAATACACGGTGCGGCTGAACAACGTCGGCACCTTCGGGCTGCCGCCGACGCGCGTCGAGGCGCTGTACGCGCCGTCCGTGTATGGCCTGTGGCCGAACCCGCCGATGACCGTGAAGCCGGCCGACGCGGGCAAGTAACGAGTACGTGATGATCGATCGTGTATCGCCGCGGCCGGTGCGTTTCGCCGGCCGCGTATTCGTCGCCGTCGCGCTGGCCGCGCCGCTGGTCGCGCACGCGCTGCCCGGCTACGACGACGTGCGCCGCAACTGGCGCAGTTCCGACTGGGTGCTGCTCGCGCGCGACGGCACGCCGCTGCAACGCACGCGCGTCGACCTCACCGAACGGCGCGGCGACTGGGTCTCGCTCGCCGACGTGTCGCCCGCGTTCCGCGAGGCGATTGTCGTGTCCGAGGACAAGCGGTTCTATGCGCACAGCGGCGTCGACTGGCGCGGGATCGCCGGCGCGGCGTGGGGCAATCTGTGGAACGAGCGCACGCGCGGCGCGTCGACCGTGACGATGCAGCTCGCCGGCTTGCTCAGCGATTCGCCGCGCCGCTCGGGCCAGCGCTCGCTGCCGCAGAAGGCCACGCAGGCGATGAACGCGCTGCTGCTCGAGCGCGGCTGGCGCAAGGACCAGATCCTCGAGGCCTACCTGAATCTCGTGCCGTTCCGCGGCGAGACGGTTGGGCTCGCCGCGCTGTCGCAGCTGCTGTTCGGCAAAGCGCCGTCCGGTCTCGACGCGCGTGAAGCCGCGATCGCGGCCGCGCTGGTGCGTGCGCCCAACGCGGCCAGCGCGAAGGTCGCCGAGCGTGCGTGCCGGATCCTGCGCGACATGCATGCGGAACAGGCGTGCGCGTCGCTCGACGGCTACGTGCAGCTCGTGATCGCCCGCCCGGCCAACGCCGTGCGCGACGACGGCGCCGCCCTCGCCCCGCACTTCGCGCGCCGCATCGCGGCCGAAGTCAGACCGGCGGCCGGCGCGCAAGTGCGCACGACGCTCGATGCGCCGCTGCAGCGCTTCGCGCGCGACACGCTGACGCGCGCGCTGACCGAGCTCAACGCGCCCGCGCACCGGCGCAACGTGCAGGACGGCGCGGTCGTCGTGATCGACAACGCGACCGGCGAGATTCGCGCGTGGGTCGGTTCGTCGGGGGCGTTGTCGGGCGCGCGCGACGTCGACGCCGTGCTCGCGCCGCGCCAGGCCGGCTCGACGCTCAAGCCGTTCCTCTATGCGCAGGCGATCGACGAGAAACGGCTGACCGCCGCGTCGCTGCTCGACGACGCACCGATCAACCTCGCGGCCGGTGGCGGACTCTACATTCCGCAGAACTACGACAAGGATTTCAAGGGCTGGGTGAGCGTGCGCAGCGCGCTCGGCGGCTCGCTGAACGTGCCGGCCGTGCGCACGCTCGTGCTCGTCACGCCGCACCGCTTCGCGCGCACGCTGACCGCGCTCGGCCTGCCGCTCGCGCAGGAAGGCGACTACTACGGCTTCAGCCTCGCGCTCGGCAGCGCGGACGTCACGCTGCTGTCGCTGACCAACGCGTATCGCGCGCTCGCGAACGGCGGCGTCGCACGCCAGATCGTCGACCTGCCCGCGCCGTCGCCCGCTTCCGGCGCATCGGCATCGGGGCGCGCGGACGACGGCACGCGCGTATTCAGCGAAGCGGCCAGCTTCGTCGTCGCCGACATCCTCTCCGACAACAACGCGCGCGTGCGCACGTTCGGCTTCGACAATCCGCTCGCGACGCGCTTCTTCTCGGCGGTGAAGACCGGCACGAGCAAGGACATGCGCGACAACTGGACGGTCGGCTTCACGTCGCGCTATACGGTCGGCGTGTGGGTCGGCAATGCGGACGGCTCGCCGATGTGGGACGTGTCGGGGGTGACGGGCGCGTCGCCGGTGTGGTCGGCCGTCGTCGGCTACCTGCACCGCGACCTGCCGAGCCGGGCGCCACGTCCGCCGGCCGGCGTCGAAACGCGCCGCATCACGTTCGAGCGCGACGTCGAGCCGTCGCGCGACGAGTGGTTCGTCGCGGGCACGGCGCTCGATACGATCCGGCTCGCGGCGCCCGTCACGCCGGGCAAGGACGGCGCGCGCGCACCACTGACGATCGGCGCGCCGACCGACGGCACGATCTTCGCGATCGATCCGGACATTCCGCCGAAGAACCAGCGGATTTGGTTCGAGCGGTCGTCCGGGCATGCCGCGCGGTTCGCGTGGCGGCTCGACGACAAGGTGATCGGGCACGCCGACCGCGTCGCGTGGATGCCGTGGCCGGGAAGGCACCGGCTGGAACTCGTCGACGCGCGCGGCAACGTGGCGGATGCGATCGGCTTCGAGGTGCGCGGCGCGTTCGCGAAGCCTGCTGGGCGCAAGCCCTGAGCGCCCGCGCCGGCCGCTTACTGGCCTGCTGCGTTCGCCTTCGGCGGCTGATTGGAGAAGTCGATGACGGGCGCGGTCGAGATCGCGGCTTCGTTCGCGACGCTGAAGTTCGGACGCGGCTGGTAGCCGAAGATCCGCGCGATCACGACGCCCGGGAACTGGCGGATCCGCACGTTGTACTGCTGCACCGTCTTGATGTAGCGACCGCGCGCGACCGCGATGCGGTTTTCGGTACCTTCGAGCTGCGTCTGCAGATCGCGAAACGCCTCGTTCGCCTTCAGTTCCGGATACCGCTCCGACACCACCATCAGCCGGCTCAGCGCGCCCGACAGTTCGCCCTGCCGCTGATCGAACGCCGCCAATGCGGCGGGATCCTTTGCCATCTCCGGCGTCATCTGCACGCTGCCCACGCGCGCGCGCGCCGACGCGACCTCGGTCAGCACGCGTTCCTCGTGCGACGCGTAGCCCTTCACCGACGCAGCAAGATTCGGCACGAGGTCCGCACGACGCTGATACTGGTTCAGCACCTCCGACCACGCCGCGTTGACGTCTTCATCCGACGACTGGATCGCGTTGTAGCCGCAACCGGCGAGCGGCGCGAGCACGCAGCACACGAGCAGGATTCGAAACCATTTCATTGTTTGTGACTTCCGGTTGAACGCTCCGGCTGGAGCGGTAAGTTGAAAAGAAACGTTCGCTCTCGCACCGCGCACGGCGGCTACCAGCGGCCCGATGCCCCGCCGCCGCCGCTCGAGCCGCCACCGCCGGTGAATGAATCGGACGAACTGGAGCTGGAGCTGGACGAATCCGAGCCGGATGATGGCCAATTGAACGACGAAGACGAGGACGTGGAGCGGGATGACGACCAATCGCTGCCCGTCAGTTTTTCGACGATCAACAGGATCCCCATCACCACGCAGAAGACCGTCAGCAGAACCTCACCGGGCGAATATCCCATCAGATGCCCGATCCAGATCAACGCCAGCAACGTCACGCCGATGATCGCCGTATTCTTCCGGACGCGTGCGGATCGAACGAGAGCGATGCCGAGGAGCCACGCACAGTAACCCATGCTCGTCGCGACGATCCCCAGCCCACCCAGCATCGCGACCAGATCGCCTTCGAAAATCGCGCCGACCGGCAACATCGCAACCGGCACGATCGTCGCGACGAGAAAGCTGGCCGGCAACATCACCTGCCAACGCAGCTTGCGCCATTCGGTGACGACACCCAGCGCGACACCGGTCAGCCCGAGCAGTAACCAGAAAAGGAAGCTCCCGACGTCGGCTGAGGGTTTCTCCCGCAAGCCGTTCGACAACCGCTTCGCATCGCCGGACGTCGCACGCTGCGCGTCCTCGTCGGGCAGTGCGCTATCCGACGCCGCCATTTCAGGCGGCGTCATCTCGCGCACCAGCGCATCGACCGCATCGCTCACGCCGGCTTCGATACGCTTCTCGCGAAACGCCGGCACGATGCGTTCACGGATGATTCGCCCCGCGACGATGTCCGGAATCGCGTCTTCCAGGCCGTACCCGACCTCGATCCGCACGGTGCGATCGTTCAGTGCGGCGACCAGCAGCAGACCGTTGTCGATCTTGCTCGCGCCGAGACGCCATTTCTCGAACACCGTCGTCGCGAACTGCTCGATGGTCGCGTGGCCGGTCGACCCGACCAGCAGGATCGCCATCTGCACGCCGAGCCGGCGCTCGAGATCGGCGAGACGGTCGGTCAGCTCGGACGCACATGCGACACTCAGTACGCCCGTCATGTCGGTCACGCGGCCTGTCAGCGGCGGCGCTGCTTCGGGGTCGTTGGCGACGGGATAGGCGGCTGCGGTAGCCACGTTCGTGCAGGTCGACGGTGCACCGGCCGCCAACGGAATCGCGCCAGCGTCAGCGGCCGGCGCGGCGAAGGCCGTGCTGCACAGAAACATCGCCCCGGCCAGCAGCGCGGCCGCCATCGCCTTGCCAGTGCAGGCCTTGCCGCGGATGCGGGCGGGCCGCGCCGCGTTGCGGGTCGTGCATGCCATCGATGCCAGATCGCCCTCGCAATCCGGGAGGCGTGACCGCCGCGTCAGTCGTTTCAGGTTCATGTCGGAAACGGCGCGCCGGTTCCGTCGGGAATGGCGCGTTCTCTCGTCGTTTTTTGATCGTCCCGCAGCATAACCAATTGCGAAGGGAATCGAAAGGTTCCGGACCCGGGCGGTTGCCGATCGCGCCGGTGCAACGTGCTGCTCGCGCGAGCAGGTTTGACAAGACTCACCTGCCGGCACGCGCTCCCCGCGCTCTGTCAAGAAAGCGAGTATGCGCCGCCGGAATCCGAGACCTAGAATATGAGCGACACCGCCTATCCGGCGTCCACCGGTTGCCACACTTGCCCATATGCCCGCGACCATGAACCTTCGCCATCCGCGCTTTCTCCGCCCCGCGCTGGGCACCGCCTGCGTCGCCGCCCTCGCGGCACTGGCCGGTTGCAACGGCGACGCCTGCTTCGGCGTCGATGTCTGCTTCAACGGCAACAACACGCAGACCGTCGCGCTGTCCGGCACGGCCGCCACGGGCTCCGCGCTTGCGAGCGCGTCGGTCACGGTCAGTTGCGCGCAAGGCTCGGCGACGACGCTGACCGACGGTGGCGGCAACTACCGCGTGACGGTGAACGCCGTGCTGCCGTGCGTGATCACCGTCGCATCGAGCGGCACGAGCCTGCATTCGCTCGCCTACGCGGGCGGCACCTTCAACACGACGCCCGAGACCGAGCTGATGCTCGTCTATCTCGCCGCGCAACTCGGTACGAACACGGCCGGGCTGATCGGCAATTTTCAGGGGAATGCGCACTTCCAGCAGGCGATGGGCAGCCCGAACACGGTGCAGGCCGCGCAATCGGCGGTCGTGACGAATCTGCAGCAGCGCTATTCGGTCACGCTGTCGACGCCGGCCTTCCTGACGACGCCGTTCGTGGTCGGTCAACCGGGCGTCGACAGCGATCTCGACGCGCTGGCCAAGGCCGGCGCGATCGATTCGAACGGAATGCCGGATCCGGCCGCGGTTTCGCTGCTGGCGCAGGCGGGCGCGGGGCACCCGCTGTGAGCGGCCGGCGTGCCGTTGCGGCACGCGCTTGCGCAGCCTCTAAGGCTTACGCGGCTTCCCCGCTCCCGCAAGCAACCCGCGCCGCCTGCTGCTGCGTGAGGTAGCGCAGCAGCTTCGTCACCATCCACACGACGATGAACGACAGCGCGACGAAGAACACCGCGAGCGGCGTCAGCACGTGAATCGACACGAAACCGGCCAGCCCCATCATCGCGGACGACACGAGCAGCAGCGCGCACCCGAGGATCGCGCTCGTCAGCCCCGCGATATGCGGAAACAGCGAATTGCCCTTCGCCATCAGCGTCGGATACATCGCGCCCGCGCAGAAACCCATCACGAGCACCGGCGTCGCGAGCGTCCACACGCGCAGGCCGACGGTCAGCGCCAGCATCAGCATCGCAACCGCCGCGCCCGCCATCACGCGTGCGCCGATGCGCAGCCGTTGCTCGGCACTCGGCAGCCCGCGCCCGTGAATCCGGTTCGACAGCCCGCCGAGGAAATACATCAGCCCGATCCCGAGCGCGAGATAGCCGAAGTAGGTCGGCGGCTTGTGCAGCGTGGTCTGCACCATGAACGGCCCGACGATGTTGAACACCAGCAGGATGCTGTAGCACAGCCCCTGCGCGAGGAAGCAGCTCTGGAACACCGGGCTCGCGAGCACCTTGCCCGCGTTCGCCATCAGCGTGCGCGGCTCGAGATGGACCGGTTTCGGCAAGGTTTCGCGATAGCGCCACAGCAGCGCCCACATCACCAGCGAGTACACCAGCAGGAACACGAGGCACGCGCGCCAGCCGAACCATTCCTGAAGGTGCGCGCCGATCACCGGCGCGATGATCGGTGCGAGCCCCCACGCGATCGACATGTACGTAAACGCGTGCATCAGCGCCTGGCCCGAGAACGAATCGGTGATGATCGCCTTCGCGAGCAGGTTCGTGGTCGCGATCCCGAAGCCCTGCAGGCAGCGCGCCAACACGAACGTCTCCAGGTTCGGCGCGCCGAGCGACAGCAGGCAGCCGATCGTATAGATGACGAGCCCGAACGCGAGCACGCGCTTGCGCCCGTAAGCATCGGCGACCGGGCCGAAGATCAGCTGGCCGAGCGCATAGGCGGCCATGTAGCCGGATACGCTCGACTGGATCGCCTGCGGCGTGGTCGCGAACGAGCGCGCCATGTCGGGCAGCGCGGGCACGTAGATGTCGATCGCGAGTTGGCCGGCGGAGGCAAACAGGCAGATCAGGAACAACAGGAAGCGCGGCGAGTTCGATTCGCGCGCGGGGGTGAGCGAGGCGTTCATGACAACCGGGAAAGATTCGGACGGCGGCGGCACGCGCCGTGCTGTTCGAACGACGAACAACGGTGCGCGGCGAAGTGCGTATTGTGCCTGTTGTTGCGGAGCGCGACGGGAATCCCATGGCGCAGACACGGTTGAATGCCGATTTCGGCGCAGTCGGCACCTGACGGACCGGCATTGCGCCGGCCGGAAATCGAGGTCTCACGCACGCTTGCGCCGCGCCAGGGTCCGGGCCATAAACGGAAGCCGCCGGCAGGTGCCGGCGGTCTTTTTATTTGCGGTGCGATACGCCGACGACGCGTCGATCAGTACTGCGCCTGATCCGTCGGATTCCTGAACAGCTGCTTCATCTCCGGCGACAGCGGATAATTGAGGCTCACGCCCTTCGGCGGAATCGGCTGCATGAACCACTGGTCGTAGAGCTTCTCGGCCGCGCCGGAGGTCTGCATCTTCGCGACCACGCCATCGACCACGTGCTTGAACGCCGGATCGTCCTTGCGCATCATGCACGCGTAGTTTTCGTGAACGAGCGGCGTGCCCGTCACCGTGTACGCACCCGGATTGCGGTCCTTCGCAATCTCGCCGTACAGCAGCGGCTCGTCCATCACGAACGCGACCGCGCGCCCCGTCGTGACGTTCATGAACGCTTCGGCGTGGTCCTTCGCGCTGATGATCGTCATGTTCATCCCCTTCTCCTCGTTCAGCTTGCGCAGCAGGCGCTCGTCCGACGTGCCGGCCGTCGTCGCGACCGTCTTGCCGGCCAGGTCCGTGAAGTCCTTCACGCCGGAATCCTTGCGCGTGCTGAAGCGGATTCCGTACAAAAAAATACTGTTCGAGAACGCGGCCTGCTTCTGCCGCTCCAGCGTGTTGGTCGTCGACCCGCACTCGAAGTCGATCGTGCCGTTCTGCAGTAGCGGAATCCGGTTCTGCGACGTGATCGGGATTTCCTTCACCGTCAGGTTCGGCGCCTTCAGCTCGGTCTTGAGCGCGTCGATGATGCGCGCCGCGATGTCGCGCGAGTAACCGATGTTCTTCTGCTGGTTGTCCGAATACGAGAACGGCACCGACGATTCGCGGATACCCAGCGACACGATGCCCGTGTCCTTGATCTTCTTCAGCGTGCCGGTGAGTGCCTGCGCGTGCGCGGTGCCCGCCAGCGCGCAGGTCAGTGCGACGGCCAGCCAACGGAAGCGGCGATCCATGCTTTTCTCCTGACGAAACGTTGATCGAATCGCGATCGTACGCCCGACAAAATTCGCACCTCATCAGGGAAAGCGTAAAGCATCCTCCGTCGATGCCACCCGCGAACAATCGTTTCCGTGGCGCGCAAAAACGCCCGCGCCGCACGTTTCGCCCGGTCGACCGCCTCCAATCTTGCACTGCGTGAACAGATCATCCGTTCCAAACGCGCGTTCATGCTGCGATACAGCAAGGCAATCGTTTGCGTGTCGTGCTTTTTTCACACAAAACATATTCAAGAAGCCGCCTCATCGGCCGTTACCCAGTGCATGGCGCGTCGCAGCAGTCTGCACGTGTCCGATAAAAAACAGGTCCGGTTTACGCCGGGCAGGCACGACCGCCAGCACGACGGTCATCTACGAGGATCGAGTTTCACCATGAGAGCCAAACGATTCGATTTCGCGCTGGCCCGCTCCGCTCATGCGCGCATGCTCGCCGGCATGCTGTCTGCCGCGGCCCTGCTTCCGATCGCCGGTTGCGGCGGTGGCGGCGACGGCAGCAATCCGTCTTCTTCCAACGCAGCGCCGGCCCCCTCGCCGGCGCCCTCCCCAACCCCGACGACCCCGCCCCCGACCAACGGCAGCAATGCATGCACGACGCAGCAGGCCGCCGTTCAGATGGCCGCCCAGACGGCCGGGCCCATCGAACCGCCGGTCGATCACCTGATCGTCCGGCTTAAGACGCCGACTGCCGCCCGCGCGATGGCGGCCCTCGACACCGGCACGCGGCTCGACGCGGTGATCCAGCGCTCGATGACGCGCTGGACAGCGCCGACGTCGAGCGGCGCCGCACGGACGTATGCCGCCGTGACGACATCGCAGGCACCGCTGAACGTGCAGGTCGAGCGAACCCTGTCGGACGGTGCGGCCGTGCTGTCCATCGGCCAGCGCATCGCATCCGACGACGCGGCGGCGCTCGCGCAGGCGTTCGCGGCCGACGGCGACGTCGACTACGCGGAACCCGATCACCCGATGCGAATCCGCGACACGCCGAGCGACCCCGCCTATGGCCAGCAGTGGTATCTGTCCGACGCCAGCGTCGGCATCAACGCGCCGCCCGCGTGGACGCGGACCAAGGGTGCGCCGACCGTCGTCACGGCCGTGCTCGACACCGGCTACCGGCCGCACCCCGACCTCGTCGGCAATCTGCTGCCCGGTTACAGCTTCATCTCGAACGCCAACACCAGCAACAACGGCCAGGCGCGCGGCACCGATGCAACCGATCCGGGCGACTGGGTCACGCAGCAGGAACTGGACGACACCAGCGGCCCGTACTATCACTGCGCGAGCGAGCCGAGCGCCAGCAGCTGGCACGGCACGCGCGTGATGGGCGTGATCGGTGCCGCCGCCAACAACGGCATCGGCGTCGCCGGCGTGTCGTGGCTCGGCCGGATCCTGCCGGTGCGCGTGCTCGGCAAGTGCGGCGGCAAGACGAGCGACATCGCGGACGCGATGCGCTGGGCAGCCGGCATTACGGTCGCCGGCGTGCCGACGAACCCGAATCCCGCGAAGATCATCAACCTGAGCCTGGGCGGCGTCGGCGCGTGCAGCGCGACGTTCCAGCAGGCGATCGACGATGTGAATGCGAAGGGTGTGACCGTCGTCGTCGCCGCCGGCAACGATGGCCTGTCGACCGCGCTCGACCAGCCGGCGAACTGCCGCGGCGTGATCACCGTCGCCGCGACCGACGCGACCGGGCGCCGCGCGTCGTTCAGCAACTTCGGCTCCGACGTCGCACTGAGCGCACCGGGCGTCAACATCCTGTCGACGGCCAATAGCGGTAAGACGACACCGGGCACGGACACATACGGCACCGCGAGCGGCACGAGCCTCGCGACACCGCAGGTGACGGGCATCGTCGGGCTGATGCTGTCGGTGAACGGCAACCTCACGCCCGCGCAGATCCAGCAGAAGTTGCAAGGCGGCGCACGTGCGGCGATGCTGCCGGCCAGCACGTCGTGCACCGCGCTGCCGGCCGGTTCCGGTATCGCGGATGCAGGCGCTGCCGTCACGGCGTCCACGCAGTAGCCGGCACGTCGCCTCGACGCAATCGCGCGCATGCCTGCCTGGCATGCGCGCGTTTTTTCGTCCGCGGAACCAGCGTCGTCGCACCGGCGTACTGCAGGAACTGCCTGAAAAAAGGGCGTAAAAAGGGTTGACGCTTCGCACGACGACCTATTACCATCGCCCCCGTCTGATTACATGGAGTGTTCTGTGAACACCGATGCGAGTTGTAGTTGGTCCTCGACCAACTTGACTGCTGCCTGAGGAAACCGCGCAGAGCCTCGTCTTCTGCCGCATCCCGGGAAGCAGGATGCGGCGCCCTTCCGGCCTGACCGGCCAGAATCCCCCGCCGATTTTTTCGATATCGCCGAACGTCCGCGCTGCGCAACCGTGCGTTGCCGCGCGCATACGTTCGCGCCGCACGCAGCGCACGCTGCGTGCGTGTTCCGTTCGCGTGCCGTCCGGCCGCGCGCCCTCACGCGTGCGCGGCTACCGATCGCCCGTGCCGCCCACCCGCAACCGACAGGAGTGCAGATGAACTCAGACGACAGTAGTCGATTACCGCTCGCCGGTGCGACGCCGCGCTTCGTCCCTCGGACCGCACTCCGCGCGCCGGCGAGCCTTCCTCCCTTCACCGATCCACAGCCGATCGCGCCCGGCGCGACGCGGCGGGAAGCGTTCGTGCGTCGATAACGTCACGGTCGCTTCCCGCCCGCCGCCGCGTGCGCAAGGAGCGATTCATGACACAACGAAACACCTCGCAAAAGAAACAGCGCGGCTTCATCAACGCCGGCCCCGGTCAGCAGAACGAACCGCGTGTCATGCGCGCCGCGCAGGAAGCGGCCCGCCCGCTCGAAGAAACCTTCAAGTCGCTGCATACCAGCATGCGCGGCCTCACCTACGGGCAGGCCGCCGACCGTCTGCAGCACAACGGCCCGAACGAAATCGCGCACGACAAGCCGCCGCACTGGACGCGTCAGTTGCTGCATGCGTTCCACAATCCGTTCGTCTACGTGCTGCTGGTGCTGGCCGCGATCAGCTTCTTCACCGACGTTTACTTCGCGGCACCCGACGATCGCGACTACGTCGGCATGACGATCCTGCTGGCGATGGTCACGATCAGCGCGTTGCTGCGCTTCGTGCAGGAATTCCGGTCGCTGCGCGCGGCCGAAAAGCTCAAGGCGATGGTCCGCACGACGGCGACCGTGCAGCGCGCGGTGACCGACACGTCCGAGCCGGCGCGCCGCGAGGTGCCGATGCGCGAAGTGGTGGTCGGCGACATCGTGCATCTGTCGGCCGGCGACATGATCCCCGCCGACGTGCGTCTGCTCGCGTCGCGCGACCTCTTCATCAGCCAGGCCGTGCTGACCGGCGAAGCGCTGCCGGTCGAGAAGTACGACACGCTCGGCGCGGTCGCCGGCAAGTCGGCCCACGCGGGCATGGCGGGCGCGCCGGGCGCGGCGAACGACGCGTCGACGTCGCTGCTCGATCTCGAGAACGTGTGCTTCATGGGCACCAACGTGGTCAGCGGCACGGCGACGGCCGTGGTCGTCGCGACCGGCGAGGACACGTATTTCGGATCGCTCGCGCGCAACGTCGTGAGCCACAAGCGCATCGAGACGAGCTTTGACCGCGGCGTCGCGAGCGTGAGCTGGCTGCTGATCAGGTTCATGTTCGTGATGGTGCCGATCGTGTTCATGATCAACGGCCTGACCAAGGGTGACTGGCTGAGCGCGCTCACGTTCGCGCTCGCGGTGGCCGTCGGCCTCACGCCCGAGATGCTGCCGATGATCGTCAGCGCGAACCTCGCGCGCGGCGCGATCGCGATGGCGCGCCGCAAGGTCGTCGTGAAGCGGCTGAATTCCGTGCAGAACTTCGGCGCGATGGACGTGCTGTGCACCGACAAGACCGGCACGCTCACGCAGGACAAGATCATCCTCGAACACCATCTCGACCTGTCCGGCCACCGGAACGAGGACATCCTGCGGCTCGGCTGGCTGAACAGCTTCCATCAGAGCGGCCAGAAGAACCTGATCGACATCGCGGTGGTCGCGCGCGCCGACGAGATCGGCGAGCGCGTGAAGCCGCAGGGTTACAGGAAGATCGACGAGCTGCCGTTCGACTTCGTGCGCCGCCGCCTGTCGGTCGTCGTCGAGGACACGCACGGCGCGCACCTGCTGATCTGCAAGGGCGCGGTGGAGGAAATGCTCGCGGTATCGACCCACGTGCAGGACGAGCATGGCGTGCGTCCGCTCGACTTCGTCGCGCGCAAGCGGCTGCTCGAACAGGCAAACGCCTACAACGAGGACGGCTTCCGCGTGCTGGTGCTCGCGACCCGCGCGATCCCGCGCGGCGACGAACGCGAACAGTACCGCACCACCGACGAGCGCGACCTCGTCGTGCGCGGCTTCCTGACCTTCCTCGATCCGCCGAAGGAATCGGCCGCACCGGCGCTCGCCGCGCTGCGCGAGAACGGCGTGTCGGTGAAGGTGCTGACGGGCGACAACCCGACCGTCACGATGAAGGTGTGCCGCCAGGTCGGCCTCGAACCAGGCAAGCCGGTGCTCGGCGCTGAAATCGAGGCGCTCGACGACGCGACGCTCGCGCAGCTCGTCGAACGCACGACGGTGTTCGCGAAGCTCACGCCGCTGCAGAAGGCGCGCATCGTGAAGGCGCTGCAGGCGAACGGCCACACGGTCGGCTTCCTCGGCGACGGCATCAACGACGCACCCGCGCTGCGCGACGCCGACGTCGGCATTTCGGTCGACAGCGGCGCCGACATCGCGAAGGAAACCGCCGACATCATCCTGCTCGAAAAGAGCCTGATGGTGCTCGAGGAAGGCGTGATCAAGGGCCGCGAGACGTTCGGCAACATCCTGAAGTACCTGAACATGACGGCCAGCTCGAACTTCGGCAACGTGTTCTCGGTGCTCGTCGCCAGCGCGTTCCTGCCGTGGGAGCCGATGCTCGCGACCCAGTTGCTCGTGCTGAACCTGATCTACGACACGTCGCAGATGCTGCTGCCGTGGGACAAGATGGATCCGGAGTTCCTGAAGAAGCCGCGCAAGTGGGAAGCCGGCAACATCGGCCGCTTCATGTTGTGGGTCGGGCCGACGTCGTCGGTGTTCGACATCACGACCTACGTGCTGATGTGGACCGTGTTCGGCGCGGGTGCGATGTATCACCTGCACGGCGGCTCGGGCGGCCAGATCGTGATGAACTCGGGCTGGTTCATCGAGAGCCTCGTGTCGCAGACGCTCGTCGTCCATCTGCTGCGCACGCAGAAGATTCCGTTCCTGCAGAGCACGGCCGCGCTGCCGGTGCTGCTGTCGACGTTCACCGCGATCGCGATCGGCTGCTGGCTGCCGTTCTCGCCGTTCGCGGATTCGCTCGGTTTCATGCACCTGCCGGGCACCTACTGGCTGTGGCTCGCCGCGACGATGGTCGGCTACATCCTGCTCGCGCAGATCGTCAAGACGATCTATGTGCGCCGCTACAAGCAGTGGTTCTGATTTCCTCCAAACGACGGCGTGCCGGCCCGCATGGGCGGCACGCCCACGACGCACTACAGGTGACGTGATGAAAAGAAGAATGCTTCCGCTCGCGGCCGCGAGCGCCCTCCTCGCGCCGCTGGATGCCTACGCGGCGCATCCGCTCGTCAGCGACGACACGGGCACGCAGGGCAATGCGAACTGGCAGTTCGAATTCAACGGCGAGGAAACCTCGAAACAGGACGAGAACGGCCGCCATCAGTTGTGGAACGCGACGCTCACGCGCGGGTTCGGCGAGCGCGTCGATCTCTACGTGAGCGCGCCTTACACGCATCTGCAAACGCGCACCGACGACAACGGCGCGGGCATCGGCGATGTCGAGATCGGCATGAAATGGCGCTTCGTCGAACGCGGGCCGCTGTCGCTCGCGCTGAAACCGAAGGTGACGATGCCGACCGGCAACGACGGTCGCGGGCTCGGCACGGGCCGTGTCGGCACCGGCGCGACGCTGCTCGCGCAAGCCGACGTCGCGCGCTTTTCGCTGCTCGCGAATGCGGGCCTCGCCTACCAGCCGAATCGCCAGGGCGATCTGCGCTCGGTCTGGGCCGTGTCGGCCGCGGCACTCTACAAGGCAACCGACAAGCTGCAGTTCGTGGCGGACATCGGCCTGTCGCGCAACACAGAAAGCACGGCCGGCGCAAATCCGGCGTTCGTGATCGCGGGTGCGATCTACTCGCCGAGGCGCTGGCTCGATCTCGACCTCGGCTACCGGCACGGGCTGAACGACCAGACCTACCGTCATTCCGTCATGGGTGGGGTAACGGCGCGGTGGTGATGCCGTGACGATGCGGCCGACGCCGCATGTCTGACCCACCGCGACGGGCCGCCTTCGGGCGGCCCGTTTTCTCATTTGCCGTCGTTCGCGCCGAACAGTTGCGCGCACACGGCGCGCCCCGCTTCGGTCAATGCGGCGCTGCCGGTGCCGTCGTCGTTCAGCGTCGTCGCGCTCAGGCCGGCGGCGTCGAGTTGCGTCAGCACGCGGCGCAGCGTGCTCATCGGCAATTGCGTGCGCTTCGCGATTTTCGGCAGCGACCACGTCCTGCCGGACGGATCGGTCGCGGCGTCGTGCAGCGTCGCGAGCGTCGCAACGAGTGCGGGATCGAGCGGGGCGTCGTCGGATTCTGAAGTCATCGGTTCGGGTTCGCGGGCCGGCGCGGGACCGGCATTCGGGAAGGATGCAATCGCGGACACTATACGCCCGGTCACGCGCCCTTGATCGCGGCGCGCATGAACGACACGAAACGCGTGGTCACGGGATCGTCGCGGCCGGACAGCCACGCCAGCCCGACGCGCCATTTCGCGTCCCTGCCGGCGAGCGGCAATACGGTCGCGTCGCGCAGCAGATACTGCGCGCGCGAAGGAATGAACGCGACGCCGACCCCGGCCGCGACCGACGTGAGCACCGATTGCACGTCCTCCGCCTGCTGCGTGACCTGCGGTACGAAGCGCCGCTCGACGCACCACCGGTCGATCTGTGCGGCGAGCCCGGGGCCGCGTGCGCGCTGCAGCGCGATGAAGCCGATCTCGTTGAGCACGTTGAGATCGGCCGGCACGCGCTTGAAGCCGAGGTGCGGCGGCACCGCGAGCGCCAGCCCCTCGTCGATCACCTTGAACGACGACAATCCGTCATCCGACGGCAAACGCAGGAACCCCGCGTCGAGCTTGCCCGCGCGGAGCCGACGAGTTTGCTCGGACGACGACAGGTCGCTCAGCGTGACCGCGATGCCCGGATTGCGGCGCCGGAATTCCGCGACGAGTTTCGGCACGAGCGTCAGCACGGACAGGCAGATGCCGAGCCGCAAATGCCCGCGTTGCCCGCTCGTCGCCTCCCGTGCACGCGCGAGAATCTCGTCGGCATCGCGCACGAGCGCCTGCGCGTCGGGCAGGAAGCGTTCACCGAACGGCGTCAGCTCCGCGCCGTGCCGCCCACGCTCGAACAGCTTGCCGCCGAGGCTCGCCTCGAGCGCGCCGATCTGCTTGCTCAGCGCCGGCTGGCTCATGTGCAGCGTGTCGGCCGCACGGCTGAAATGGCTGAGTTCGGTGACCGTCAGGAAAGTGCGCAGCAGTTTCAATTCCATTCTTCAAAGGAATCGTATCGATCGAAACATTCATTTTACTGATCGAATGGCGTGACGTTCAATACGGAAACGTCCCTTTCGGAGTTACCCACCATGCCTTTCGATCACGCGGCCGAGTGCCTGACCGACGCGTCGTCCGACACGGTCGTCGCCGGCGCAAGCGATGCCGGGCCCGACGCGCCGGCGCCCGAGCGTCGCACCGCACGCGCCGACGGCCGCAGCCGCCGCTTGCACTTCGGCGATGCGCTGGACGACGTGCCGCCACGTGCCGTCACCGGTTCGATCGCGATCAGCTTCGCGGTCGTGTCGCGGCGGAACTGGCCGCGTTGAATCGCGACGCCAGGCGCCCGCCGCCGAACGCAGGCGTTCGATCCTCCGCAAAAAAACCGCAGGAATCCGCGCGCATCACGCATCATTGCGCGCACATCCATCGTCATCGCCACGCGATCGACCTTATAATTTCCCGCACCCGCTGACCGCCCACACATTTCGCGCCGCCGCAACGCGCGAGAAAAGGAGACTTTCGCTTGACCGGCCTCATCGCGCGCCTGCCTCGCGCCCGGACCACCCTGATCATCGCCCTCTCGTTCCTGACACTCGCGTTCGCGACGAACGCGTCCGCGCAGCCGCATCGCACCGCGTCGCCGCATGCGCATGCGAAAGTCGTCAAGAAAAAGCCCGCTCCCC
Source organism: Burkholderia sp. RF7-non_BP4 (assembly GCF_001521935.1). Taxonomy (NCBI): domain Bacteria; kingdom Pseudomonadati; phylum Pseudomonadota; class Betaproteobacteria; order Burkholderiales; family Burkholderiaceae; genus Burkholderia; species Burkholderia sp. RF7-non_BP4. The sequence goes on from NZ_LOTA01000077.1 coordinate 65,483, forward strand.
GCAAGCACAAGGCCGTCAAGCATCGCCGCCCGCGCGTGAAGCATCAAGCGGTCAAGCGTCACGCGGCGCCCGCACCGCAGCGGCGCGCGAAACGCACGAATGCGGTTCGCCCACGCCCCGCCGCGAAGCCGCGCCTGCTCGCAAGCTGCGGCTATAGCCCGCGCGCGGTACGCTCGCTGCACTCGCGCGCGGCCTACGTGCTCGACGTCGACTCCGGCACGCCGCTGCTGGCCCGCAACGCACGCACGGTGCGGCCGATCGCGTCGATCTCGAAGCTGATGACCGCCGTCGTCGCGCGCGACGCGGACCGTCCGCTGAACGGCGTGCTGCGCGTCACCTCGCGCGACCGCGACACGATCAAGTTCACCGGTTCGCGGCTGCCGATCGGCGCCGAACTGTCGCGCCGCCAAATGTTCCATATCGCGCTGATGTCGTCGGAAAATCGCGCGGCCGCCGCGCTGAGCCGCGACTATCCGGGCGGCCGTGCCGCGTTCGTGAAGGCGATGAACCGCGAGGCGCGCCGGCTCGGGATGCGCCATACGCATTTCCGCGAACCGACCGGCCTCTCGCCGCACAACGTGTCGACCGCCGAGGATCTCGCGCGGCTCGTCGCCGCGGCCGCGCAGGATCCGCTGATCCGCTATTTCTCGACGGACACATCGACCACCGTGCAGGCCGGCGACGGCGAGCTGCTTTACGTGAACTCCGATCCGCTCGTCCGCCACGGCCGCCTGCCGATCCGATTGCAGAAAACCGGCTTCATCAACGAATCGGGGCACGGCGTCGTCATGCGCATGCACATGAAGGGCCGCCGCGAAACGGTCGTGCTGCTCGGCGCGCCGACGCGCGCCGGCGTGTCGAGCGATGCCCTGAAGATCCATCGCTGGCTCGCCTGCTCGATCCAGTAAGCACGACGCGCGCGGCCCGCGCGCTCATCCACGAAGGAGCGATGCCATGCAGGACGAATACCGTTTCAACGCATTCGGACGCCTGCTCGCCGTCGTGCGTTCGAACGGCCGCTGGACCGTGTTCGATCTCGGCACCGACGGCAAGCGACGGCCGGCCAACCTGCAGATTCCGTCCGCGCTCGCCGCGGACGAACTCGCGCAATATCTCGGCGACCTGCTGCACGAGAATGCATCGCCGAAGTACAACGACGTCGTGCCGATTCCGTCGCCGCGCCGCGCGTAACGCGCTGCCCACTCCCACCGCACCGACACACCACGCATCTCGCACGCACGCCAAATTCGACAGCTAAACTTGCAAGTTAAACTGTCGTGTTCTATGATTCGCCGCATGACACCGCCACGCACACCCGGCGTTTCCGCCGATACCGTCGCCGCCGATCTGACCCTCGCGGTCGGCCAGTTGATCCGCCGGCTGCGTTCCGAGATCGAATCCGAAGGGCTCGGCATGTCGCAGACGAGCGCGCTCGCACGGCTCGAACGACAAGGCCCGATGACCACCGCCGATCTCGCCCGCGCCGAGGCGATGAAGCCGCAGTCGATGAAGGCGATTCTCGCGAGCCTCGAGGAAGACGGGCTCGTCGAACGCGAGCCTCATCCGACCGACGGCCGCCAGATCCTCTTCATGCTGACCGCGGCCGGCCTCGCGGCGCGTCGCAAGCGCGACACCGCGAAGCACAAGTGGCTCGGTGCCGCGATCGAGAAGCTCGCCCCCGAAGACATCCGCACGCTCGCCGCCGCGATTCCGCTGATCCGGCGCATCGGCGAGCAATGACCCGCGTGCGTGCCGCGCGGCATCCGCGCGCACGCTTTCCTTCGCCCACTTCACGGAGCATTACGCCATGAGCACGACCCGTCTCGACACGCAAACGGCACTCGTCGTCATCGACCTGCAGAAGGGCATCGTCGCGCTGCCCACCGCCCACCCGGTCGCACCGGTGATCGAGCGCACGCGCGCGCTGCTCGACGCCTTCCGTAGTCGCGGCCTGCCGGTCGTGCTCGTCAACGTCGCCGGCAGCGCGCCGGGCCGCACGCAGCAGCAGGTGCGTCTGGATGCCCTTCCCGCCGACTGGACCGATCTTCTGCCCGAACTGAACCGCCAGCCAAGCGACCATCTCGTGACGAAGAAGACCTGGGGTGCGTTTACCGGCACCGGTCTCGACGCGCACCTGAAAGCCGCCGGCGTCACGCAGATCGTGCTGGCCGGCATCGCGACGAGCATCGGCGTCGAATCGACGGCCCGCCAGGCGCACGAACTCGGCTACAACGTGACGCTCGCGGTCGACGCGATGACCGACCTCAACGCCGACGCGCATACGAACAGCGTCGAACGGCTGTTCCCGCGCCTGGGCGAGACGGGTCCGACGCAAGCAATCCTCGCGCTGCTCGACCGGCGCGGCGCGTGAGCGACAAACGCGCTCAGCCGGCGCCGGGCCATGCGGCCGGCCGGCTCGATCCGTCGATCTGGAAAGTCAGCGCCGTCGCGACGCTCGGCTCGCTGCTGTCGCAACTCGACGCGACGATCGTCAACGTATCGCTGGCGAGCCTCGCGACCGATCTGCACGCAAGCCTGTCGACGATCCAGTGGGTGACGAGCGGCTACCTGCTCGCCCTCACGCTGGTGTTGCCGCTGAACGGCTGGCTGGTCGACCGCATCGGCGCGAAGGCGCTGTACCTGTGGTGTTTCTCCGCGTTCACGTTGACGTCGGCGCTGTGCGGGCTCGCGTGGTCCGCGCCGTCGCTGATCGCGTTCCGCGTGCTGCAGGGCGTCAGCGGCGGGCTGCTCGCACCGATGGCGCAGATGATGATCGCGCGCGTGGCCGGCCAGCAGATGGCACGCGTGATCGGTTATGCGGCGGTGCCCGTGCTGATCGCGCCGATCCTCGGGCCGGTCGTCGCCGGTGCGATCCTGCAGCACGCCGCGTGGCGCTGGCTGTTTCTCGTGAATCTGCCGGTCGGTGCACTGGCGCTTGCGCTGGCCGTGCGGTTCCTGCCCGGCGACCGCGACGAAACGCAGCGGCGCGAACTCGACTGGGTCGGCCTCGCACTGCTGTCACCGGCGCTCGTGCTGTTCCTGTATGGCGCCGAGCGCATCGACGCGATGCCCGGCATCGCCGCGATCATGGGGTCGGTGCTGCTGCTCGCCGCGTTCCTGCGCGTCGAGCGGCGCAAAGGCGAGCATGCGCTGATCGATCTCGCGCTGTTTCGTTCGCGCGTATTCGGCGCGGCCGCTGCCACGCAGTTCCTGTCGAACGGCGCGATCTACGCGGGCCAAATGCTGATTCCGGTGTTCCTGATCGAAGCGTGCGGCCGCTCGCCCGGCGAGATGGGCTGGCTGCTGGCGCCGCTCGGGCTCGGCATGCTCGTCACCTATCCGTCGATGGGCGCGCTGACCAGCCGGTTCGGCGTGCGACGGCTGGCCGCCGCCGGCGCGCTGCTCGCGCTCGCCGCGACGCTGCCGTTCGTGTATCTGGCGCTGGCCGGCTACGATCCCTACGTGCTGGTGCCCGCGCTGTTTCTGCGCGGAATGGGGCAGAGCGCGATCGGCGCACCGTCGATTTCCGCCGCGTATGCGTCGGTCGAGCGGCGCAACCTGCCGATGGCGACGACGTCGCTCAATATCGTCCAGCGCCTCGGCGGCCCGACGTTCACGACGATGTGCACGCTGTTTCTCGCGTGGCGGCTGCAGGCCGAATCCGCGTCGACGGGCGGCACGCACGGGGCCGCCTACGCGTGGGCGTTCGGCATGCTTTGCACACTGCATGCGGCGAGCTTCTTGACGACGCTGCGGCTGCCGCGATGGTCGAGTGGCGCGGGCGGGCGACCGGCGGGGGCCGCGCGGGCCGGTTCGCGCTGAATGCAGACGCCGCTGCCCGTGTCGATGGTCGACCGGACCTGCGCGTTCCGCCCGACCGTGCTCGACGCATTGCGTGCCTGCGACCGCGCATGGCGCACGGTGTTCGAGAACGGCAGCATCGACGCGACGGCCGCGACCGTGCGCGCCGATCTCGCGGTGACCGTCTGGCTCGCGTCCACCGTGCCGGCCGATCTCGACATCCTGCCTGCCGACAGCGGCCTGCCCACGCTGCCGAACTTCGCGATCAACCTCCATCTGCCGCGCGGCCAGCACACGCCGGCGGGGGCCGAACTGGCCCGCCACCTGCGCAACGGCTTCGCGCGCGTACGCGCGGCCGCCTAGCCGTCCTCCCCGCTCGCCGCCATGCGACACATGCCCCGCGCGGGCACTGCATGGCACACGCGCAACGTGCTGCGCGGCATGAAAACGACGCAGTGCGACGTAACGCTGAAAATGTTCCGGAGCCCTACGTCATGCGTGCGCGACATCCGGCAGGAACCCGATGGCACAATCACGGTCCCTTACATGTGCCCTTCATCGGGCGCACGCCGCATCGCGGCGCAGATTCAACACACGAGAAGGACCCTGCCTGACCTTATGACCCTGAACGAATCCTGGTTTGCGCCGCTCGTCGGCATCCTCATCCTGGTCGCCGCCGCCGGCGCGATCACGGCCACCGCCCATTTCCTGCTGTTCCGCGTGGTCGCGCGTCTTGCGCGGCTGTCGGCCACCCGCATCGACGACGCGCTGTTCGAGTTCGGCGCATTCAAGTGGCTGAACCGCATCGTGCCGTTCGTCGTGATCAAGCTCGGCCTCGGCGCGGTGCCCGGCATCCCCGCCGTGGCCGCGCAAGCCGCCGACAAGGTGCTGTTCGCGCTGATCGTGTTCCTGGTGTCGATGACGATCAGCGCGACGCTGTCCGCGCTCGAGCACACGCATCGCACGAGCCGGCGCGACCAGCCGCGCCTGTCGCTGAAAGGCGCGATGCAGCTCGTCAAGCTCGTGATGTTCATCACGGCCGCGCTCGTCGTGATCGGCGACGCGACCGGCAAGCAGATCGGCCTGCTGCTGTCGGGCATCGGCGCGATGTCGGCGGTGCTGATGCTGATCTTCAAGGACACGCTGCTCGGCCTCGTCGCCGGTGTGCAACTGTCGTCGAACGACATGCTGCGGATCGGCGACTGGATCACGATGCCATCGGCCGGCGCGGACGGCACCGTCATCGACATCACGCTGAACACGGTCAAGGTCGCGAACTTCGATCACACGATCATCACGGTGCCGACCTGGAAGCTGATCACCGAGAGCTACCAGAACTGGCGCGGGATGACCGAGGCCGGCGGGCGCCGCATCAAGCGCGCGCTGTTCGTCGACGCGACGAGCGTGCGCTTTCTCGGCAACGACGAGATCGAACGGCTCGAACGCCTGACGCTCTTGAAGGATTACCTCGAAGACAAGGTCGACGCGATCGCGCAATGGAACGGCACGCTCGGCGCGGCCGGCGAATGCCAGGCGAACCGCCGCCAGCTGACGAATCTCGGCACGTTCCGCGCGTACGTCGCGAACTATCTGAAAGGCCATCCGCGGATCCGCCGCGACATGACGTGCATGGCGCGCCAGCTGCCGCTGACGGCCGAGGGCATTCCGCTCGAACTGTACTGCTTCACCGACACGACGACCTGGGTCGACTACGAGGCGATCCAGTCCGATCTGTTCGATCACCTGATCGCGGTGCTGCCCGAGTTCGGGCTGCGCGTGTACCAGCATCCGTCGGGCTTCGACATGCGCCGGATGGCCGGCGCGGCGCAAGCCGAACTGTCGGCGCCGCACGCGCGCTAGGGCTCGCCGCGGCGGCCTGCAACGGGTCGCCGCCGGCAACGCGGCATCGCGGCGCGCGTGGCGCCGCTCACCGCCCCGCGCACTCGGCCGCGAGCCGCCCCACCACCTTCAACGCGTCCTCGATCTGCCGCGACCACGGATAGCTGTAGTTGAGTCGGATGAAGTGCCGGTAGTCGGCGGTCGCCGAGAACATGTGGCCGGGCCCGATCGTGATCCCCTGCGCGAGCGCGCGCGCATACAGCTTCATCGCGTCGACCTGCGGCGGCAGCTCGACCCACAGCACGTACCCGCCCTGCGGCTGCGACAATCGCGTGCCTTCCGGGAAGAAGCGCCGCACCATCGCGCTCATCAGGCTCGCCTGCTGCGCATACTGCTTGCGCATCCGCCGCAGGTGGAAATCGTAGCCGTCGTGCTTCAGGTATTCGGCGATCGCGAGTTGCTCGATCGCGGGCGTCGCGAGTGTGTTCAGGAATTTCAGCTTCTCGACCTGGTCGCGGTAGCGGCCGGGCATCGCCCAGCCGATCCGGTAGCGCGGCGACAGGCTCTTGGTGAACGACGCGCAATGCAGCACGAGGCCGTCGCGGTCGTACGACTTCAGCGCGCTCGGCGTCGTGTCGCCGTAATGCAGCTCGTGATAGACGTCGCTCTCGATTGCGGGCACGTCATGCTTCGCGAGCAGCTCGACGAGCGCGCGCTTGCGCGCATCGGGCATCTGGAAGCCGAGCGGATTGTGGAAATTGGGCATCACCATGCATGCGGCGATGCGCTCGCGCGCGAGAATCCGTTCGAGCGCGTCGAGATCGATGCCGTCGCCCGGATGGGTCGCCACCTCGAGCGCGCGCATGCCCATCCGCTCGATCGCATGCAGCATCGCGTAGAACGTCGGCGACTCCACTGCGATCGTGTCGCCGGGCTTTGCAACGGCCTGCAGGCACAGGTTGATCGCCTCCGTCGCGCCGATCGTCACCACGATCTCGCCCGGCTCGACCGGGATCCCGCGCTCCGCGTAGCGCCGCGCGATCTGGCGGATGAGCTCCTGGTTGCCGGGCGGCAGGTCGTCGATCACGCCCCAGCGCGTGCGGCGCCGGCCGATCGCCTGTGCGTAGCGCGCGAGACGCTGCACCGGGAACTGCGACGCATCGGGATACGGCGAACCGAGCGGCACCGCGTCGTCGCGCGCGATCGAGCGCAGCGTCGACAGCACGAGCCGACTCACGTCCACCGCCGACGGTTCGGCGGTCGGCGCCGACACGTGCAGCTCGGCCTGTGCCGGCGCCGTGGCCCGCGCCCGCACGAAGTAGCCCGACTGCGGCCGGCTCTCGATCAGCCCACGGCTCTCGAGCACGAGATACGCACGCAGCACGGTCGTGACGCTGAGCTGCTGCTGCCGGCTCGCCTGGCGCACCGACGGAATCCGCTCGCCGGGCCGGTACACGCCGCGCTCGATCTGCGCCTGCAGATCGTCGGCCAGTTGTTCGTAACGCTTCACGCGCCTCCCTTTCAACAACCCTTCAACAACACAGTTGCGGTTGCCACCACCTGACTGGCCGGAACTGTACTCTTTTTTGAAGATGAAAGGTGTACACACAGCGGCCGCCGCACCGCGCGTACTCTCCGTGCATCGACCCCGACACACGCATCATGAAAAAGAAATCCGCCGCCGCGCGCATCGAACCTTACACCCACCCGGCCGCCGGCTGGGGCGCGCTGAAAGCCGTCACGATCAACCTGATCAAGGAAAAGGTCAGCGGCGGCAACTACCGCACGCTGCTGCGCCAGAACCAGCCGGACGGCTTCGACTGCCCGGGCTGCGCGTGGCCCGACCGCCAGCATGCGTCGACGTTCGAATTCTGCGAGAACGGCGTGAAAGCCGTGGCCGCCGAGGCGACGAGCAAGCGCGTGACGCCCGAATTCTTCGCCGCGCACACCGTCGCCGAGCTGCTCGAGCAGACGGATTTCGAACTCGAACAGCACGGCCGCCTGACCGACCCGATGGTGTACGACGCGCGGACCGACCGCTACGTGCCGATCGCGTGGGACGACGCGTTCGAGCTGATCGCACGCCACCTGCGCGCGCTGCCGGACCCGAACCAGGCGGCGTTCTACACGTCCGGCCGCGCGAGCAACGAGGCGGCGTTCCTGTATCAGCTGCTGGTGCGGCGCTACGGCACGAACAATTTCCCCGACTGCTCGAACATGTGCCACGAGGCGACGAGCCGCGGGCTGCCGGCGTCGGTCGGCGTCGGCAAGGGCACCGTCACGCTCGACGATTTCGAGCACGCGGACATGCTGCTGATCTTCGGCCAGAATCCGGCGACCAACCATCCGCGGATGATGGGCGAGCTGCGCGAATGCGCGAAGCGCGGCGCGACGATCGTGTCGATCAACCCGCTGAAGGAACGCGGGCTCGAGCGCTTCGCCGATCCGCAAAGCCCGCTCGAGATGCTGACGATGTCGGGCACCAACATCGCGTCGACCTTCATCCAGCCGACGATCGGCGGCGATTTCGCGCTGATCAAGGGAATGGCGAAGCGCGTGCTCGAACTCGACGATGCCGCGCGCGCCACCGGTGCGCCGCGCGTGCTCGACACGGCGTTCATCGGCGAGCACACGGCCGGCTTCGATGCGTTCGCCGACGATCTGCGCCACGAAAGCTGGTCCGCGCTGACGGCCGAAAGCGGCGTGTCGTACGAGCAGATCGACGGCCTCGCGCAACGCTATGCACACAGCGAGCGCGTGATCGCGACCTGGGGGATGGGCATCACGCAGCACAAGCATTCGGTCGCGACCGTGCAGATGCTGACGAACCTGATGCTGATGCGCGGCAACATCGGCCGCCCCGGTGCGGGCCTGTGCCCGGTGCGCGGCCACTCGAACGTGCAGGGCAACCGCACGGTCGGTATCGAGGAAAAACCGTCGCAGGCGTTCCTCGACCGGCTCGGCCGCGTGTTCGGCTTCGAGCCGCCGCGCGAGCACGGCTACGACGTCGTCGAAACCATCGAAGGCATGCTCGAAGGCCACGTGAAAGTGCTGATCGGTCTCGGCGGCAACTTCGCGATGGCGACGCCCGACACGCCGCGCACGTGGGAAGGCATGCGCCGCTGCGATCTCTCCGTGCACATCACGACGAAGCTGAACCGCAGCCACCTGATCCACGGCCGCGATGCGCTGATCCTGCCGACGCTCGGCCGCACCGAGATCGACCTGCAGGACAACGTCGCGCAGGGCGTGACGGTCGAGGATTCGATGAGCATGGTCCACGTGTCGTACGGGATGAACAAGCCGGCGTCGCCGAACCTGATGTCGGAGCCCGCGATCGTCGCGCACATCGGCCATGCGCTGTTCGGCAGCGGCGAGATCGACTGGCTCGCGTACAAGAACGACTACGCGAAGATCCGCGACGCGATCGAGGCAACCGTCGACGGCTTCTACGACTACAACACGCGCATCGCGCGGCCGGGCGGCTTCCACCTGCGCGTCGCGTCGCGCGACCGCGAATGGCTGACGCCGACGGGCAAGGCGAACTTCATCGCGCACGCGCTGCCGACCGACACGCCGATCCAGCGCGCCCGCGCGCTGCACGGCGAGCGCCTGATGACGCTGATGACGACGCGTTCGCACGACCAGTACAACACGACCGTCTACGGGCTCGACGACCGCTATCGCGGCGTGTTCGGCCAGCGCCGCGTGGTCTTCGTCAACCGCGACGACCTCGCGATGCTCGGCCTGAAGGCGGGCGAATGGGTTGACATGGAAACCGTGTGGCACGACGGCATCGAGCGGCGCGCGGACGGTTTCCTGCTCGTCGAATACGACATCCCGCGCGGCTGCATCGGCGCGTACTACCCGGAAACGAACCCGCTGGTGCCGCTCGACAGCGTCGGCGACGTGTGCAACACGCCGACGTCGAAGTCGGTGCCCGTGCTGCTGCATCGCGCGGCCGTGCCGGCGTCGGCCGCTGCCTGACGGAGGCGGCTATGATCGTTCGGCCGCGCGAGCACTGGCTGCGGATGCTCGACGCGCGCCTCGACGATCTCGTGTCGATGGCGAGCGGCGGCGTGCGCATCGCATCGACGCCGTAATAAAGACTTGCAATCGATACAGCCGGAAACGTCAACAGCCGGGGCCCGCTCAGCGTTTTTTCGACAAGCGCGCACGTTTCGTGACGCGCAACGACAGGAGAAAACGTCATGCGAGCCCTTACCCGCCATCTCGCGATCGCCGCCACCCTGATGTCGGTACTGACCGGCACCGCGTTCGCCGAAACGCCGTGGCAGCAAGCGCATCCGCGCCGCGAAGAGGTCAACCAGCGTCTCGCCAACCAGAATCGCCGGATCCATCACGAAGTGAAGGAAGGCGAGATGTCGCACGCCCAGGCCGCGCGCCTGCACCGCGACGACCGCAAGAGCCGCCAGGAAGAGCGGGACATGGCCGCGCAGGATCACGGCCACATAACGCAGAGCGAAAAGCACGTGCTGAACCAGCAGGAAAACGCGGTCAGCCACAAGATCGGCCAGTAACGCCGGCAAGCGTCGATTCGCCATCGCTTGAAACGCCCGCTGCCGCCGTGCGACAGCGGGCGCTTGTTGTTGTATCGAATCGTTTCAGCAGGCCGTTCGCGTCAAATGCCGCGGGTATACTCCGACGTCAGCCGCCACCCGCATCGACCGTCAAGAACGGCACGATTCCGGCGGTTTCGTCGCGAAGCTCCGCGTTTCGCGTACCCCGCGCCCCAGCCTCGACACGAGACACACGACGATCCCGATCATGAAACGATTCCTGCTGCTCCTTCCCGCCGCCCTGCTCGCCGCCTGCGGCTCGGCGCCCTCGTCCGATTCGGCCGCGTCCGGCCCGGCGCCGATGATCTACGTGTCGTCCGCGCGCCCGGCCCACGCGATCGCCAACTGCCTCGACAGCCGCCTGTCCGGCACCGAGCAGTCGCAGCACAACGGCGTGACCGACATCACCGTCGGGTCGCGCTCGTACTTCGTCACGCTCACGCCGTCGGGTAACGGGTCGGTCGTCAAGGTCGTGCGCGGCTCGGGCAGCGAGCCGGCCGAGGAAGCGATGCGCTTCGCGATCGCGCGCTGCGTGATCTGACCGCCGCCGGGGCCGGGCACCCCGCCCGGCCCGCAAGCCGCACCATCCGGGCGCCGTCGTGCGCGCCCGTCGAATTTTTTCATCCGGGCCGCCGTCGATGAGAGAATCGCACCACGATTCCCTTTCCACGGAGCCCGCATGAAGCACCTGCTGTCCCGGCTGTTCGTCAGCGCCGCGCTCGTCGCGCTTGTTCCGGCGCTGCCGGCGCAGGCCGCGACGCCGCCCGGCATCTTCGTCGTCGCCACCCAGCTCGGCGAATTCACGACTCTCGACCCGAGCGAAATCTACGAGCTCGTGCCGTCCGAGTACGTCGCGAACACCTACGAACGGCTCGTGCGGGTCGACCTAAAGGACCCGACGCGCTTCGACGGGCAGATCGCGCAATCCTGGTCGGTCGGCGCCGACGGCGTCACCTACACGTTCAAGCTGCGCCCCGGCCTCACGTTCCACTCCGGCAACCCGGTCACCGCCGACGACGTCGCGTGGTCGCTGCAGCGCACCATCCTGCTCGACAAGGGCCCGGCCGGCGTGCTCGCCGATCTCGGCCTCACGAAGGCGAACGTGATGCAGAAGGTGCGCGCGGTCGACCCGCAGACCTTCGTGCTCGAAACCGACCACAAGTACGCGCCGAGCTTCGTGCTCAACGTGCTGAGCGCGTGTCCGGCGTCGGTGCTCGACAAGAAACTGCTGATGTCGCATCAGCAGGGCAGCGATTTCGGCAGCGCCTGGCTGAAGACCAACGACGCGGGCTCGGGCCCGTACCAGCTCGTCAAGTGGACGCCGAACGAAAGCATCGTGCTGCAGCGTTTCGACAAGTACCGCGCGCCGTACCCGATGAAGCGCGTCGTGCTGCGCCACGTGCCCGAGGCCTCCGCGCAGCGGTTGCTGCTGGAAAACGGCGACGTCGACGCCGCGCGCAACCTGAGCCCCGACAGCCTCGCCTCGCTGACCAAGGCCGGCAAGATCAAGGTCGCGTCGTGGCCGGTGTCCGCGCTGCTGTACCTGAGCCTGAATACGAAGAACCCGAATCTCGCGAAGCCCGACGTGCAACAGGCGATGAAGTGGCTGGTCGACTACGACGGCATCCAGCGCAACATCGTCAGCACGACGTACAAAGTGCACGAGACCTTCCTGCCCGAAGGCTTCCTCGGCACGCTGAATTCGAATCCGTACAAGCTCAACGTCGCGAAGGCGAAGGCGCTGCTCGCGAAGGCCGGCTTGCCGAACGGCTTCGACGTGACGATGGACATGCCGAACGATTATCCGTACCTCGAGATCGCACAGGCACTGCAGGCGAACTTCGCGCAGGGCGGCATCCGCGTGAAGCTGATCCCGGGCGATGCGAAGCAGGCGATCGGCAAGTACCGCGCGCGCCAGCACGACATCTTCATCGGCGAATGGTCGCCCGACTACATGGACCCGAACAGCAACGCGCGCGGCTTCGCCTGGAATCCCGACAATTCCGACCAGTCGAAGACGAAGATGCTCGCATGGCGCAACAGCTGGGACATCCCGCAACTGACGAAGGACACCGAGGCCGCGCTCGTCGAGCCGTCGCCCGCGAAGCGCGCACAGCGTTACGAGGCGCTGCAGAAGGCCGTGCTCGCGAACTCGCCGTTCATCATCATGTTCGAGAAGGTCGTGCAGGTCGCGACGCGCCCCGGCACGACCGGGCCGGAGATCGGACCGATCAACGATCTGGTGTCGTACCGTACGCTGAAAAAGTAAGTTCGCGACGCTGCCCGCGCGGCCGCTCCGGCTTGCCGCGGGCGGTGTCGTCCCACCTGCGCCACACCCGCTGTTCAATTGAACGCGGCCCATACGAGATACGCGTTCAGCCCGACGATCACGACGGTGGCCGTGCCGGCGACGATACGCAGCGGCATCCGCATCGCGTAGCGCCCCATCACGTCCGTCCGCGCCGACAGAACGAGCAGCGCGATCATCGGCATCGGCAGGACGAAGCTCAGCACCACCTGGCTGGCGACCATCGCGCGCGTGACGTCACACCCGCACGCGACCACCACGAACGCGGGCGCGATCGTCACCACTCGCCGTACCCAGACCGACAGACGGCGTCGGATGAATCCTTGCATCACGACCTGGCCCGCCATCGTGCCGACGACCGAGCTGGACACGCCCGACGTGAGCAACGCGACGAGAAACAGCACGCCGGCCGCTGGTCCGAGCACGGGGATCAGCGTGTGATAGGCAGCGCCGATGTCGGCCGTTCCCGGCGCGCTCGCATGGAATGCCGACGACGCCATCATCACCATCGCAATGTTCACGAACCCGGCGAGGCCCAGCGCAACGACGACCTCGCGGTTCGAGAATCCCATGAGCCGGCGCCGCTCGCTTTCATCGCGCGTTGCGTTGCGATCCTGCGTGAGGCCCGAATGCAGATACAGCGTGTGCGGCATGATCGTCGCGCCGATGATCCCGACCGCGATCGTCAGCGCCGCATGATCGGGAATCTGCGGGACAACCAGATGGAATGCAGCCGCGTGCCAGTCCTGCGGCGCAATCAGAAGTTCACCGAGATAGCATGCGCCGATCACGCCGACCAATGCTGCGATCGCGGCTTCCAACGGCCGGAAGCCGCGCTTCTCGAGCGCGAGGATCGCGAAGGTCGCGAGCGCCGTCGCGGTCATCCCCGCGAACAGCGACAGGTGACACAGCAGTCCGAACGCGAGCGCACCGCCGAGAAACTCGGCAAGATCGGTCGCCATCGCGGCGATCTCGGACGCAATCCACATGCCCCACACCAGCGGCACGAGGAAATGGTCGCGGCACAGCTGCGCCAGGTTTCGGCCGGTCACGATGCCGAGCTTCGCCGACATCGCCTGGAACAGCATCGCAATCGCATTCGCGGCAAGGACTACCCACAGAAGCCGGTAGCCGTACGCGGCGCCGGCCTGGATGTTGGTCGCAAAGTTGCCGGGATCCATGTAGCCGATCGACGCGATCACGGCTGGGCCGACGAACGGCAGCAGCGCGGCGATGCCGGTGCGGCGCCCTTCCAGCGCGGCGCGCGCCGCGCCGTCGCTACGCTCGGTGGACAGGCCGGACAGCGCGAGACCGCCGGGGGATTTGCTCGGGACGGGAATCATGGTCGGGTTCCGTTCTCAAGGTGAAGGATTCCTTAATATCTGCCGCCGCGACCGGCCGTGGCCGCGGCGGCGGCGTTACAGCGGCACGACGTCGGGACGGTTGCGCGGAAAACGCGCGAGCACGTCGGGCGCGATGTTCAGGTGCGCCTCGACGAGCTTCGGCGGCGTATGCGCGAGCCAGTCGGACAGCGACACCTCCGCGTAGCGGTCCGTCTTGAAGATCTCGAGAAACACGAGATCGGTGTTGCCGGTGTTCTGCACGTAGTGCCCGAGACTCTTCTTCACGTAACCGACGTCGCCCGGGCGAAAATCCGCCGTCTGCGCCTTCGGCCCCGTGTCGAACACGGTCATCCGCGCCTCGCCCTGCAGGTAGTACTGCCATTCGTCCGCATTCGGATGCCAGTGCAGTTCGCGCATGCCGCCCGGATGCACGGTGACGAGCGCCGCCGCGACCGTCTTCGACACGTCGAAATTCGTGCTGTCGGCAATCCGCACTTCGCCGCCGCGCGTCTTCTTGAACGGCTTCATGTCGCCGAGCGAGAAGATGAACGGATGCGGCGGCGTGCCGGCCGACGAAGCGGATGCCCGCTGCGCGTCCGCGAGCGGCCCGGGCTCGTCCCCCTGGAAGATCCACAGGTTGTCGAGCGGAATGTTCCTGAATGCGTCGGCCGCCACGCCGAAGTTGAGCGCGAGCACGTCGGGCGGCGTATGCGCGACCCAGTCGGTCAGCAGCAGTGTGTTGAATTCCGATGCGCGACCGTTGTCGAATGCGAGCAGAAATTCGGCGCCATCGGTGCCGATGCCCTGCAGCGAATGCGGGAGGCCGGGCGGGAAATACCAGAGATCGCCCGTTTTCACGTCCTGCACCGACGGCCGCCCCTGCTCGTCGAGCACGGTGATGCGGCAACGGCCGTCGAGCATGATCGCCCACTCGGCCTGCTGGTGCCAGTGCATCTCGCGAATGCCACCGCGCGTGAGCCGCATGTTCACGCCGGAAATGGTTTCGGAAATCGCGAAATCGTCCTGCGTGACTTCTCGCGCCCATCCGCCGTTTTGAATGCGTTTATGTGCGTTATTGAACGACGCCCAGAATAACGGCATGCCGTTTATATCGGTGGCCGGCGGATTCTGAAAAGACGGGAACTGATTCGACAATGCGGGGTTTTGCGGCCCCGGGTCGGTCAATCCCTGCTTGTTGCGCGCGTTTATCGCGCCTTCCGGCGGGCTGTCCGGATTACCGAACGAAGCGGCCTTCGCCGTTACTGCGATGCCTGCGGCGGCGATCGCGCCGGCCGTACTCGTCAACATCCTGCGTCGAGAAAGATTCGTCATGTTTCCCTCTTCACCATTTCGGAAAATCGAATATTCACTCCGGACATTCACCACTTTCTTGTTTATCGAAAAGCGGCGCGCCGTGACGCAAGTTAAATACAAGTCGACTTAAAAATTAAATGAATTATTAACCTGAATTAATGATTTCTTCTGATTCGGTCGGCATTCTGTAATTATTGCGGCGCCGCGGCAGTGGGCGCTTCGATAGCGGTCAATGCACAGCATATGAGTGTGGCGGTTCGGTATGTGGGCCGAATCCGCCCTCAGGCGCCCCTCCATGGAACTATCATCATGCGCAACACGATAGTTTTTATCCGCTGGCGCGAATGATTTTGGCTTTGTTAGATGGATGACATCGAATCATCCAATGACAAATATCTAACAGCCCGATGACCTGCGCGTTCGCCCATACCGTCGAATCCCGCTTTGCCGACCTGACGCCGACCGCGAAGCGCATCGCGAGCTACATGCTCGCGAACCTCGACCGTCTCGGGCTCGAAACGGCCGACCAGATCGCGCAGCAGACCGGCACCAGCGGCATCTCCGTCGGTCGCTTCCTGCGCAGCATCGGCTACCGCAACCTCGACGATCTGAAACGCGAACTGCGCGGCGGCAGCGACCGCCCGTGGATGATCACCGACCGCCTCGACGAATACCGCCGCACCGCCGGCGCGCACGCGAACGCCGGCGACAGTGACCATGGCGACGGCACGCTTGCATCGTCGCTCGATCGCGAGCTCGATGCGATCCGCCACGTCTACCGGCTCGCGGAAGAACCCGTGTTCGCGCAGGTCGCGGACCGGATCGCGCATGCCGACGCCGTATTCATCCTCGGCATCCAGTCGACCCGCGGCATCAGCAACGCGTTCAGCAGTTATCTGGAATACCTGCGCCCGCGCGTGTTCTATTCCGACGGCCAGTCGGGCTCGTACGTCGATTCGCTGAATTCCGAGTTCGAGCGGCCGTACTGCGTCGTCACCGATACGCGCGCCTATTCGCGCAGCGCGCGCCGCTATTGCCAGGCGGCCGCCGAACGCGGCCAGCCGTTCGCGCTGGTCACCGATCTCTATTGCCCGTGGGCGCGCGAATGGCCGGCCGACCTGCTGCAGGTGAAGACCGACGTCGGCCAGTTCTGGGATTCGCTCGCGCCGCTCACGTGTCTGTTCAACCTGCTGATCACCGCCGTGGTCGACCGCCTCGGTCCCGCGATCGACCGGCGCGTCGCGCGCAACCGCGAACTGCAGCGCACCTTCGACCAATTCGAATCCTGAGCGCCCCGAATGCCGATGCCGTCTCCCCGCCTCGTCGAAATCACGCCCGCCACGCATCGCGTCGAGATCGATCTCGTCTACGCGACCGAGCGCAACCTGACCGGCAAGCCGATCTACCGTCGCGCGCACTGCCTGCTGCTCGAGCCGGCCGAGGCCGCGCTGCGTCGCGCGGTCGACGTCGCGGCACAAGCCGGCTTCACGCTGCGCATCTACGACGCATACCGGCCGCCGCAGGCGCAACAGGTGCTGTGGGATTTCCTGCCCGATCCGAACTTCGTCGCCGATCTCGGCCGCGGCTCGAACCACAGCCGCGGCACCGCGCTCGACCTGACGCTCGTCGGCGCGAACGGCGAGCCGCTCGACATGGGCACCGGCTTCGACGAGATGGTGGCCGCGTCGGGCCACTTCCACCCGGGGCTGCCCGAAGCCGTGCAACGCAACCGGCTGCTGCTGCTCGGCGTGATGCAGGCGGCCGGCTTCGCGCATATCGACAGCGAATGGTGGCACTACGAACTGCCCGGTTCGCATGCGTTGCCGCAGATCGACAACGCGGCGAGCGGCCCGTGGTGCCTGATGTAACAACGATGCACGTTTCTTTCACCATTCCCGTTCAACGACCTCAACGACACATGGAGAAGCGCACATGCAACCCCTGACCTCCCGGCTCGTCGCGGCACTCGCCGCCGCATCCGTGCTCGCCGCCGTTCCGCTTTCCGCCGCACGCGCGGAAACGCCGAAGGACATGTTCGTGATGGCCACGCTGCTCGACGAATTCACGACGCTCGATCCCGGCGAGATCTACGAACTGGTGCCGGAGGAATACGTCGCGAACACGTACGACCGGCTCGTGCGCGTCGACCCGCGCGATCCATCGAAATTCAACGGCGACGTCGCGCAGTCGTGGACGGTGAGCGCCGACGGGCTGACCTATACGTTCAAGCTGCGCGCGGGCCTCAAGTTCCACTCGGGCAACCCGCTGACGGCCGACGACGTCGCATGGTCGATCCAGCGCGCGGTGCTGCTCGACAAGGGTCCGGCCGCCGTGCTGACCGGCATCGGCCTCACGAAGGCGAACGTCGCCGCGAACGTGAAGAAGCTCGACGATCAGACGGTGTCGATCACGACCGACCACAAATACGCGCCGACGTTCGTGCTGAACGTGCTCGGCTCGTGGCCCGCGTCGGTGCTCGACCGGAAGCTGCTGCTGTCGCACCAGCAAGGCAACGACTTCGGCAATGCGTGGCTGAAGACCAACGAGGCCGGCTCCGGCGCGTACAAGCTGGTCAAGTGGTCGGCCGGCGACAGCATCGTGCTGCAACGCTTCGACGGCTACCGCCTGCCGCTCGCGATGAAGCGCATCGTGCTGCGCCACGTGCCCGAAGCGGCGAGCCAGCGCCTGCTGCTGGAAAACGGCGACGTCGACGCGGCGCGCGACCTGAGCCCGGACGATCTCGCGTCGGTCGTGAAATCCAGCAAGGCGAAGGTCGCGGCATCGCCGCAGGCGACGCTGCTGTATCTCGGCCTGAACACGAAGAACCCGACGCTCGCGAAGCCCGACGTGCAGGAAGCGCTGAAGTGGCTGGTCGACTATTCCGGAATCCAGACCAACGTCGTGAAGACGACCTACAAGGTGCACCAGACTTTCCTGCCCGAAGGCTTCCTCGGCACGCTGAATGCGAATCCGTACAAGCTCGACGTCGCGAAGGCGAAGGCGCTGCTCGCGAAGGCCGGCGTGCCGAGCGGCTTCGCGGTGACCATGGACGTGCGCAACGACTATCCATACACGGAGATCGCGCAGGCCGTGCAGGCGAACTTCGCGCAGGCGGGCGTCAAGGTGCAGCTGATCCCGGGCGACAACAAGCAGACGCTCGCGAAATACCGCGCGCGCCAGCACGACATCTACATCGGCGAATGGTCGGCCGACTACATCGACCCGCACAGCAACGCGCAGGGTTTTGCATGGAACCCCGACAACTCCGACAAGTCGAGCTATAAAATGCTGGCCTGGCGCAACAGCTGGGACATTCCGCAACTGACGAAGGAGACCGACACCGCGCTCGCCGAGCCGACCGCCGCGCAACGCGCGCAACGGTATCAGGCGATGCAGAAGGACATGCTCGCGCATTCGCCGTTCGTGATCATGTTCCAGAAGGTCGCGCAGGTCGCGACGCGGCCCGGCGTGAGCGGACTCGAAGTCGGACCGATCAACGATCTCGTGTCGTACCGTAACCTGAAGAAGCAATAAGATTCACCGCATGTCGACTCCCGCCTCCTCCCTCGAAGCGCTGCGCACGCTGCCCGCGCGGCGCCCGGCCGTACGCTGGGCGCTGCGCGTGCTGCGCTGGGCGCTCACGCTCGCCGTCACGTTCGCGGGGCTGCTCGCGCTGACGTTCGTGATCGGCCGCAAGGTGCCGATCGATCCCGTGCTCGCGATCCTCGGCGATCGCGCGTCGGCCGAGGCGTACGCGGCCGAGCGCATCGCGCTCGGCCTCGACAAGCCGCTCGTCACGCAATTCCTGATCTACGCGCGCGACGTGCTGCACGGCAATCTCGGGATGTCGCTGCTGACGTCGAACCCGGTGCTCGACGACATCCGACGCGTGTTCCCCGCCACGCTCGAACTCGCGACGATCGCGACGTTGATCGGCATCGCGATCGGCGTGCCGCTCGGCGTCGCGGCCGCGGTGAAGCACAACCGGCCGATCGACCACATCGCGCGCTTCGTCGGCCTGATCGGCAATTCGGTGCCGGTGTTCTGGCTCGGGCTGATGGGGCTGCTGCTGTTCTATGCGCGGCTGCACTGGGTCGGCGGCCCCGGCCGGCTCGATCCCGTGTACGACGGCATGGTCGACCCGCGCACGGGCAGCCTGCTGATCGACTCGGCACTCGCGGGCGAGTGGGACGTGTTCCGCAACGCGGTGTCGCACATCGCGCTGCCGGCCGCGATCCTCGGCTACTACTCGGTCGCGTACCTGAGCCGGATGACGCGCTCCTTCATGCTCGACCAGCTGAGCCAGGAATACATCGTCACCGCGCGCGCGAAGGGCCTGTCCGAGCGCCGCGTGATCTGGCGGCATGCGTTCGGCAACATCGCGGTGCCGCTCCTGACCGTGATCGCGCTCACGTACAGCAACCTGCTCGAGGGCTCGGTGCTGACCGAGATCGTGTTCGCGTGGCCGGGGCTCGGCTCGTACCTGACGGGTGCGCTGCTGAACGCCGACATGAACGCGGTGCTCGGCGCGACGCTCGTGATCGGCGCGATGTTCATCACCGTCAACCTGCTGACCGACGCGCTGTACCGCGTGTTCGATCCGCGTGCGCGCTGAGGGCCGCCGCGACATGACCGCTTCCACCCTGCTTCTTTCACCGTCCATGCCGAAGGTCGTCCGATCATGAATGCCGAGCGTCTCACGCTGCGCGCGTGGCTGCTTTCCGATGCGCCCGCGTCGCGCTCGCAGGCCGCGTTCGGCCTCGCATATCGCCGCTGGCGCCGCTTCGCCGCCAATCCGCTCAACCTGTTCGGGCTCGCGATCCTGGTCGCGCTGATCGTCGTCGCCCTCGTCGGCCCGCTGATCATGCCGCACGATCCGCTGCGCCAGGTGCTGTCCGACCGCCTGCTGCCGCCCGGCTCGCCGTCGCACTGGCTCGGCACCGACCAGCTCGGCCGCGACATCCTCTCGCGGCTGATCGAAGGCTCGCGCCTCACGCTCGGCATCGCGATGCTCGTGGTCGTGATCGTCGTGCCGATCGGACTCCTGATCGGCACGACGGCCGGCTATTGCGGCGGTTTCGTCGACAGCGTGCTGATGCGCATCACCGATATCGCGCTCGCGTTCCCGAAGATCGTGCTCGCGCTCGCATTCGCGGCCGCGCTCGGGCCCGGCGTGATCAACGCGGTCGTCGCGATCTCGATCACCGCGTGGCCCGCGTACGCGCGGCTCGCGCGCGCGGAGACGATCCGCATCGCGCAGGCCGATTACATCCACGCGGCGCGCCTGCAAGGCGCATCGGGCCCGCGGATTTTGCTGCGCTACATCGTGCCGCTGTGCATGTCGTCGGTGATCGTGCGCGCGACGCTCGACATGGCCGGCATCATCCTGACCGTCGCGGGCCTCGGCTTCCTCGGCCTCGGCGCGCAGCCGCCGAGCCCCGAATGGGGCTTCATGGTCGCGTCGGGCCGCAACGTGCTGCTCGACGCGTGGTGGGTCGCGACGCTGCCCGGCGCGGCGATCCTGCTCGTCAGTCTCGCGTTCAACCTGCTCGGCGACGGGCTGCGCGACGTCTTCGATCCGCGTCATGGAGCGTGACATGCCACCGAATTCCGTCAACGCGCCCGCGCCGCTCTGCGAGATCGACGGCCTGAAGATCGGGTTTCGCGGGCACGACGGCGTCGTGTCCGACGCGGTGCGCGACCTGTCGCTGACGCTCGCGCCCGGCGAACGGCTCGGCATCGTCGGCGAATCGGGCTCCGGCAAATCGCTGACGGGCCGCGCGCTGCTCGGCCTGCTGCCCGAAGCCGCGCGCTGGTCGGCCCGCACGATGCGCTTCGCCGGCCGCGACCTGCTCGCGATGTCGGCGAGCGAACGCCGGCGCCTGTGCGGCAGCCAGATGGGAATGATCCTGCAGGATCCGAAATATTCGCTGAACCCGGTGATGACCGTCGCGAAGCAGATGGGCGAAGCATTCCGTCTGCACGAGCCGGGGTTGCGCGGCCGCGCGCTGCGCGAGCGGATCGTCGAGGCGCTCGCCGCTGTGCAGATTCGCGACCCGGCGCGCGTCGCCGATGCGTATCCGCACGAGCTGTCGGGCGGCATGGGCCAGCGCGTGATGATCGCGATGATGGTCTCGACCGGCCCGCGCCTGCTGATCGCCGACGAGCCGACGTCCGCGCTCGACGTCGCGGTGTCGATGCAGGTGCTCGCGGTGCTCGACGCGATGATCGCGCGGCACGGCACGGGCCTGATGTTCATCAGCCACGACCTGCCGCTCGTGATGTCGTTCTGCGATCGCGTCGCGGTGATGTATGCGGGTCGCGTCGTCGAAACCTGCGCCGCGCGCGACCTGCGCGACGCGACGCATCCATACACCCGCGGGCTGCTCGCGGCGAATCCGCCGCTCGCGAACCCGCCCGACGAATTGCCGGTGCTGCGGCGCGACCCGGCGTGGCTCGACGCCGCTTCGCCCGCATCGTCGTCGGCCGAATCCAGGGAGGCCGCACGATGATCGACGTCGATCACGCCTCGATCCGTTTTCCGACCCGCACCGGCCATGTCGACGCCGTGCGCGATGCCAGTTTCGCGGTACGCGACGGCGAAGTCTTCGGGCTCGTCGGCGAATCGGGCTCCGGCAAGTCGACGCTGCTGCGCGCGCTGACCGGCCTCGTGCCGCTCGCGGGCGGCAGCCTGTCGATCGACGGCCGGCCCGTCGGCGGCACGCCCGACCGCGCATTCCGCCGCCACGTGCAGATGGTGTTCCAGGATCCGTACGCGTCGCTGCATCCGCGCTTCACGGTCGACCAGACGCTGCGCGAGCCGCTGTCGATCCACCGGATCGACGACGCCGACGCGCGCATCGCCCGCGCGCTGTCCGAAGTCGGGCTCGGCCCGGCGTTCCGCTTCCGCTATCCGCACCAGCTGTCGGGCGGCCAGCGCCAGCGTGTCGCGATCGCGCGCGCGCTGATCGTCGAGCCGCGCGTGCTGCTGCTCGACGAGCCGACCTCCGCGCTCGACGTATCGGTGCAGGCCGAGATCCTGAACCTGCTGCGCCGCCTGCATCGCGAACGCAACCTGACGATGATCCTCGTGAGCCACAACCTCGCGGTGATCGGCTTCCTGTGCCAGCGCGTCGCGGTGATGCAGCATGGCGAGATCGTCGAACAGCTGCGGATCGAGGACGTTCGCGCCGGACAGGTCGCACGCGACTACACGCGCACGCTGCTGCGCGCGACCGAAGGCTATCGACGCCTCGAACCGGTTGCCTGACATGTGCGCGACGCGCGGGCATGCGATACTCGGCACCCCGTGCGTCGGCGCACCAGTGCACCGGCGCGCCGACGGATGGAACCCTCGTGCGCCGCGCGGGTCCATTTCCTTTCGTCAACAGCTCAACAGCAATAGGGAGGCGTTCATGCTGCAATTCATCGAAACCCTGGTGGTCGGGCTCATCGTCGGCCTCCTCGCCCGTGCGCTCAAGCCAGGCGACGACAAGATGGGTATCCTGATGACCGTCGTGCTCGGCGTCGTCGGCTCGCTCGTTGCGGGTTACGTCGGCCGCGCCGCCGGCTGGTATGCGCCGGGCCAGGGCGCCGGCTGGATCGCGTCGATCATCGGCGCGATCGTGCTGCTCGTGATCGTCGGCGCGGTGCGCAAGCGCGCAGGCTGACCGCCGCATCGCCCGCGTCGATACGCAACGGCCGCTCGTTACACGAGCGGCCGTTTTCTTTATACACGCCGCAATTCGCACCTTCGTCGAATCGTTGAGTCCTCAACGATTCACTCGCAAAACCCCGGTTCACTGGCCGGATTGCCGCGCCCTTACGCCATCGGCAATACCCTGACTTGCGGCCGCACAAATTTGGGATAAATTGATTGGAGGAATACGGCGTCATTTGATCGTTGCTGTTATTTCCCGTTTTTCATTCAAGAGGTCCAATGGAATTGCCGTTTACGCATACAGCACCGCAGCGTTGACGGACTGCCATTCGAGCGGCCCCGCTGCGACGCGCTTCCTCTCTGGAGCCTGTCATGAAGCATCGCCTGTTTGCCGCCTCGTTTGCCCTGGCTGCCTCGCTTCTGGCGTCGTCCTCATCTTTTGCCGCCGGCGCGTCCGGCGTTATCCACTTCACCGGCATGATCGTCGAGCCGCCGTGCTCGTTCGCGCTCGACACGGCCGACGCCGCGCACGCGCACGCGCACGTGCGCCCCGACTGCCCGCGCCCGGCGAGCGGGCAAGTCGCGTTCGTCGACGCGGCCAGCCTGCGCACGATCAAGACCACGACCTTTACGCAGGCCTCGCGCGCAATCGTTTTACCTGGCCGTGCGGGCGACACGCATGCGCCGATGATCGCCATCGTGACGTACCAGTAACGCCCGCTGCCGGAGGCGTCGCGCGTCAGTCGCGATGGCAGGCGATCCAGTCGCTGAACGCGCGGATCTTCTGCTGGCTACCGATGCTCTCCGGGTAGACGAAGAAATAACGGGCGCCGGTCTCGAGCACGATGTCGAACGGCCGTTCGAGCCGGCGCGCGCTGACGTCGTCGTCGACGAGCGTCACGTCGCCGATCGCGACGCCGAAACCCTGCATCGCCGCGTTCGTCGCGAGATCGAGCGTGTCGAAGGTCGGCCCGCGCTCCGCGTCGACGGCGCGCTCGCCCGCGTGATCGAGCCACGCGCGCCAGTCGCGGTGGTCGCGCGTCGGATGCAGCAGCGTATGGTGCACGAGATCGCCGACCGCATCGAGCGGCGCGGCCTGCCGCAGCTCGGGCGCGCACACCGGCGTCAAGCGTTCGTCGAACAGCGGCAGCGCGAAGACACCGGGGCCCGGCGACGTACCGTAGACGACCGCCGCATCGAACGGCTCGGTCGAGAAATCGACGACGTGCTGCCACGCGGTCGTGATCTGCACGTGGAGTTCGGGATGCTCGCCCTGGAAGCGCATGATGCGCGGCAGCATCCAGCGCATCACGCAGGTCGGCACCTTCAGCGCGAGATCGGTGCGCTGCCGCGTGAGCTTCATCGAGATGTCCTCGATCCGCGCGAAGCTCTCGTTGACTACCGGCAGCAATTGCTCGCCCTCCGCCGTCAGCGTGAGGCCCTTCGCGTGCCGTTTGAACAGCGGAAAGCCGTAGTGCGCCTCGAGTGTCTGGATCTGCCGGCTCACCGCGCCCTGCGTGAGGCACAGCTGCTCGGCCGCGCGCGTGAAGCTGCGGTGGCGGGCCACCGTCGAGAAGATCTGCAGCGCGTGCAGGGGCGGAAGTCGGCGCATGACGAAGGGGGTAGACGGATCGACCGCACCGAACGACGGCGCGGCAAGGCCGCGCGCCGACACCGGCGCGCGCTGATCGACACGATAAGCCAAACGCCGGCTTTACGCGAGGTGCGTCGCGCGCTCAGGCCGTGGCGGCGAACGCGCCCGTCGCGATGCGCGCCGCCGACGCGACGACGTCCGCGCGTGCGGCCGCGTCGGCACGCGGCTGCGTGAACGACACGGCCAGCACGATCGGCGCGCGCGACGGCGGCCACAGCACCGCGACGTCGGTCGTCGTGCCGTAGCCGCCGGTGCCGGTTTTGTCCGCGATGCGCCAGCCGGGCGGCACGCCGGCCGCGATCCCGGTCGCGCCGCGCGCGCCGCCGGTCATCCATTCCGTGAGCTGCGCACGCTGCGGTTCGCGCAGCGTATCGCCGAGCAGCAACCGCTGCAGCGTGTCGACCATCGCGACCGGTGTCGACGTATCGCGCTCGTCGCGAGGCGCCGCCTGGTTCAGTTCGGGTTCCCAGCGATCGAGCCGGAACACGGTGTCGCCGCTTTCGTGCGCGAACGACGTGACCGCCTGCGGGCCGCCGAGCACGCCCATCAGCAGGTTCCCGGCGCCCTTGTCGCCCGACTGCAGCATCGCCGTGCAGAGCTGCGCGATCGTCATCCCCGTGTCGACGTGGCTTTCCGTCACCGGCGAGCCGGCCACGACTTCATAGCGGCGATACAGGATGCGGCGCGGCAACAGCGACGCGTCGAGCGAGCCGCGCGCGAGTATCGCGGCGGCGGCGACGACCGCATAGGTGCCGCACAGTGGAAAGCGCTCGCGCGCGTGATGTGCGATGCGCGTGCCGCTCGACGTATCGAGCGCGGCGACGCCGAGCCGGCCGTTCGACGCTTTTTCGAGCGCGGCGAGTTCGGCCTGGGCGGCATGTGCGCGCCCCTGCTCGGCGACGGGCGCCGACGAGCACGCGGCGACGAACGGCGCGGCGACGGCGGCGAGCAACAGCGAGCGGCGTGTCGGAGAATGTTCCATGGATGAAGGGCGTTCTGTCGGAAACGGTGGCATGGAGCAACGCACGTGCGCGTCGACGACGCACACGCATTCGCGCCGACGGCCGGCTCGCGACGGCATACGCCGCGCATCCCCGAAGACGTCCGTCGGCCCCGCATGCGGCGGGACGCACGTGAACAGACCCTAGCGTAGCAGCGAGCGCGGCCCGCGTCAGCCTTGCGACGAAGGCAGGTACGGCATCGGATTGACGGGCTTGCCGTCGCGTCGCACTTCGAACAGCAGCGCGACACGCGAGTTGTCGAGGTCGCCCATCTCGGCGATCTCGTCGCCCCGGTGCACGATGTCGCCGGTCTTCACGAGCACTTTGCGGTTGTGCGCATAGGCGGTGAGGAAATCCGCGTTGTGCTGGACGATGATCAGGGTGCCGTAATCGTTCAGGCCGCTACCCGCGTACATCACGCGGCCGTCGGCCGCCGCGCGAACCGGGTCGCCCGGCCGGCCGGCGATCTGGATGCCGCGGTTCTGCCCCGGCCGGAACGCGTCGACGATCTTGCCGCGCGCGGGCCACGTAAGCGCCACACCGCCCGCATGCCGCCTGGTTTCCTTCACGACCTGCCGGTCGCTCGCCGTCGACGCGCTCGCCTGCGCGGCGGCCGGCGCATTGCTCGCGTCGGCTGGCGCGGCGGCCTGTGCACCGCCATTCCCGCCCGATGCCTGCAACGGCTGCTGGCGGACGATGCGCAGCACCTGCCCCATGCGCAGCCTGCCGCGCCCATCGAGCTTGTTCCAGGTGCGCAGGTCGGCGACGCTGCAGTCGTTCGCGGACGCGATGCCCGACAGCGTGTCGCCACGTTTCACCACGTACTTCTGCGCGACGAGAATGGGTGCGGGCGGCGGCGGCGCGGGCGTGGCGGCGGGCTGGCCCGACGGCGAGCCCGCCAGCGTGTCGCTCGGCGGGACGGGCGGCGTACTGGCACAACCGGCCATGACGAGCACCGCGGCCAGGCCGGACAGCCACGCCGACTTGCGGCAAATCTCGCGCTGATTCATGGACGATCGACTCCGGTTTGACAATCTTTCAAGCATCTCAAAAACGGAACGGCCGACGTGTAACCGGATGCAAACAATGATGACAAACGATCACGAACCGGGCGTCGGCGGACACTCGTTACCGGTAATACGGTCGATTTCGGAAAAACTTGACGGTTTTGGACGCGAGATGCGGAAGAAATTTCAGGATCTGCCGATATTTCGAATGGCTTTCAATCTCCCATGGCCGCATCGGACAGCCGATGCGGCCTGCGACGGCCGCCCGCTCAGCGCAGCCAGTCGACCAGCTCCGCGCAGGCCCACGCGACGCCGACGCACAGGAACAGCAGGTGCAACGCGATCTTGAACGACACGCCCCACGATGAATCGACCCGCATGACAATCTCCCCCGGTTGATATGCGGCCATGATCCGGCATCGATCCCGCCCCGAAAATGCGGAACCGGCGAACGGGGTCTCAGGCGCAGCCTGAGACCGGCGCGGCGGTTCCTGCTAACTTATCGGCCATATCCATTCTTACGCGCCCTCACCCCGCCATGCGCTTCGACCTGACCGACCTGCGGCTCTTCCTGAACATCTGCGAGGCCGGCACGATCACGGGCGGCGCCGAGCGCACCCACATCACGCTGCAGGCAGCAAGCGAGCGCATTCGCGGGATGGAAGACGAACTGGGCGTGCCGCTGCTGCACCGGACCAAGTCAGGCGCGCAGGCGACCGACGCCGGCCGCGCGCTCGAGCACCACGCGCGCACGGTGCTGCAGCAGATCGACCACATGCGCGGCGAACTGCAGC
Organism: Burkholderia sp. RF7-non_BP4; assembly: GCF_001521935.1. NCBI lineage: Bacteria > Pseudomonadati > Pseudomonadota > Betaproteobacteria > Burkholderiales > Burkholderiaceae > Burkholderia > Burkholderia sp. RF7-non_BP4. The sequence continues at coordinate 92,784 of NZ_LOTA01000077.1, forward strand.
AATACGGCCAGGGGCTGCGCGGGCATATCCGGCTGCTCTGCAACACGGCGTCGCTGAGCGAATACCTGCCCGACGCGCTCGCCGCATATCTGCCGCATCATCCGAAACTGTCGATCAGCGTCGAGGAGCGCTCGAGCCAGGAAATCGTGCACGCGATCCGCAACAAGACGGCCGAGGTCGGCATCGTCGCCGATTCGGTCGGGCTCGGCGGACTCGAGCAGAAGCCGTTCCGCGAGGATTGGCTGATCGCGGTCGTGCCGGCCGGGCATCCGCTCGCCGCGCGCGACGAGGTCGCGTTCGACGAGATCGCCGACGCGGATTTCATCGGGCTGACCGACGGCAGCGCGCTGCAGGTCCATCTCGGCGACCAGGCGCGTGCGCTCGGCAAGCGGATCCGCTACCGCGTGCAGCTGAAGAGTTTCGATGCGATCTGCCGCGTGATCGAAAGCGGCGTGGGGATCGGCATCGTATCGCGCCACGCGGCCGAGCGCGCGATGCAGACGATGGACGTGCGGCTCGTCGAGCTGTCCGACGCGTGGAGCCACCGCAAGCTGACGCTCTGCGCGCGATCGTTCGATGCGCTGCCCAAATATACGCAGGCGTTCGTGTCGTATCTGTCGGGCGAAACGCCATCGCGCTGAACGCCGCGCGCCGTCCGCAACGGCCGGGCGATACACGAGGAGGCACCGCCGCCATGACGACACCCGATCTCGCCACGCACTACCGCGCCTACATCGACTGCCTGAACCGCCAGGACTGGCCGGCGCTCGGCCGGTACGTCGCCGACAACGTGATCCACAACGACCGGCCGCTCGGCCTGGCCGGCTACCGCGCGATGCTGGAGCAGGATTTCCGCGACATTCCGGATCTCCATTTCGAGATCCGGCTGCTGGTGTGCGAACCGCCGCGCATCGCATGCCGGCTGCGCTTCGCGTGTGCGCCGAGCGGGACGTTCATGGGGCTCGCCGTCGACGGCACGCGCGTCACGTTCGCCGAGAACGTGTTCTACGAATTTCACGACGGCAAGATCCGGCAGGTGTGGTCGGTGATCGACAAGGCCGCGATCGAAGCGCAGCTTTAGCATCGCCGCGGGACGGCCACCGGACGCGATTGACGAGTCGATATCCGGGTTGATTCGATTTTCCAGGGTAACGTTTTCTCTCATATCGCGCCGGAAGGCGCGCCGCACGAACGCCTTTCCGACGCATGCCGTCACTGCCGATATGCCACGCTGCGCCGCAGCGAAAATAATCATAAATCGCGGAAATTCCCGCACGCATAGCCAATCTCCATCGCACCTCCTGCTTTGACCATACGGGTTTTCACCGTCGCATCCGGCGTGAAAGCGCATTGACATCGAAGCAATCGATGCCTAAATTTGGAAAACGTTTTCCAGCACTGTCGGCGCGACGCGACCATGGCCCGCGCAGGGAGAACGCTTGCCTGCTCGAGTTGCGATTCAAGACTTCATCACTATTCGAACCTGGAGACACGATGCATACGCGCAGCAGATTCGCGCTCGGCGCGGCGTTCAGCGCCCTTTCCGTCCTGTTCGTCAGCGCATGCGGCGGCAACGACGTGACCGCCCCGCCGTCGACACCGGCGCTCGCGCCGAACTCGTTGCAGGCGCTCGTCTACGGCGCACCCGACACCAGCGTGCCGGCCGGCACGCGCATTCCGGTCACGATGATGGGCCAGATGCGCGCGCTGTTCGACCTGATCCGGAAATCGCCCGACTTCACGCAGGTCGTCATGGATCTCGGCGACGGTTCGCCGGTGCACGTGCTCGACACGAACACCGGCGACAAATTCCTGCCCGGCAAGCTCGCGCTCGGCCTGTCGTACATCCTGATCGACATGAAGTCGAAGGGCGACCCGCAATACGCGAGCTATCTCGCGACGTACCAGACGATCACGACCGCGATGATGGCGCAGTCGGGCAGCGACTACACGTATGCAAATACGTCGTGGGGCGAGTACTACTACCTCGTCGCGCTGAACAACCTGAAGGCGCACGGCATGCTCAACGAGGTCTTCAGCGACGCGATGCTCGCGACGCTGCAGCAACGGCTCACCTTCTGCGACATGTTCGGCCCCGATGCAAGCGGCAAGACCAGCACCTGCCCGGCCGCCGGCACGCCGATCGACATTGCGTCGCTCAACACCGCGCAGAATTATTATGCGGTGTCCTACGGAATCGCCGGACTGCGGCAGAAGCTCGGCTGGAGCAATCCGTCGTTCTCGTCGGCGACCGATCCGGCCGTCGCGACGATGGGCGCGCGCGATGCGCTGCTCTATACGGTGACGAACCACATCCGCAACGATTCGTCGGGCGGGTTCTCCGACGAAGCGTCGAACACGCACACGACCTATTACGACCGGGCGCGCTACGACCGCTACAGCACGCTGCTGATCGGCGAAGTGACCGAGCGCACGTTCGAGATGGGCAACGAGGCGAACCTCACGCCGGAACTGAAGGGCTATCTGCGCAAGTCGGTCGACCTGATCCTGCCGCAGCTGAACGCCGACGGCCAGGGCTTCAACTACGGCCGCTCGATCGGCCCGTACGGCGATTCCGCGTTCATGGAGGTGCTGACGGCGGCCGCCAACGCGGGCGTGCTGACCGACCAGGAAAAGCAGGTTGCGTACGCGTTCATCTACCGGGCCGCGCGGCGCTTCGACACGTACTGGTACGACCCGTCGCTGCCGACGCCGTCGGTGAACATGTGGGTCAAGGGTCGCGGCACGGACGCCTATCGCGGCAAGCCGCGCGTGATGGGCGAGAATTTCAGCCTGCTGCATCAGTACCTGTACGTGAACGCGTGGTGGAACAAGCTCGGCTTCGGCGGCAAGGCGCCGATGGACGATGCGGCCTACGATGCGTGGCTCGACGCGCTGCCGCGCTACACGCTCACCTGGTACAACCAGCCCGGCGATACCGCGCATCCGTACAACGCGGCGCTGCTCACCGTGCGCGACGGCCGCCGCGCGATCAACCTGAATCTCAGCCAGGCGCCCGACTACAACTCGTTCACGCCGTACTACCCGGTGCCGTTCTCCGACAAGCTGATCTACGGGACGACCGACCTGGGCTACGCACTGCTGGTGCCGCAGGTGTCGTACAACGGGAAGACCTACGTTCCCGTCACGTACTACAAGAACCTCGACGTGCAGCAGGCCAACGGACAGGTGGTCGTGTCGTTCGACACGGCGAAGTTCCGTCTCGCGTCGAAGAACGCGGCGTACACGACGGATCTCGACCTGCAGGTGCATACCGTGCTCACGTTCGCGCACGGCACGATCTCGCGCAGCGACACGCTCGCCTCGGGCACGCTCGCCGGCAACCTGTCGGTCGAGACGGACTTCGCGTCGTTCGCGGACTTCGCGTCCACGCAAGCGAACGGCGACGGCACGTCGGTGACGTACGCGAACAGCACCGCGACCGGCTATGCGGCGTCCGGGTTCGACACCTGCGCGCTATCCGCCTTCGACACGGTCAACGGCGCGACGAACCCGCTGTCGACGACGCCGATCGGCCAGCTGCATTCGAACTTCGCGTGCAAGACCACTCCGTTCGCGCTCGGCGCGGGCGTCACCCGCACGTTCGGGTGGACGCTGAAGTACGCCGACCCCGCCTGAGCGGCATGGCCGCCGCTCAGTGAGCGTCCTCGAAGCCGGCTCTCGAAACCGGCTTCGGGGCATTCGCGCCGGGCGCGCGGTGCGCGTGGCGGCGATGCCCGTTCACAGCCACGCCGAAGCGGCCATGTAGGCGCCGAGCGCGATCATCCCGACGAAGAAGCAGCGCTTGAACGCCTTCTCGCTCATCACGCGCCGCGCATATTGCCCGCCGATCATCCCCGCGAGTGCCGGCACGAGCGCCAGCGCCGATACGCCGAGATCGATCGTCTGCAGCGCGCCCGTCACGCGCAACTGCAGCCCGAGCGCGATCGTCGACGCGGTAAACGACAGCCCGAGCGCCTGGATCAGGTCGTCCTTCGACAGCCGCAGCGCCTGCAGGTACGGCACCGCCGGCACGACGAACACGCCGGTCGCGGCCGTCACGACGCCCGTCAGATAGCCGACCGCGGCCGACAGCCATTTCTCGTATCGGCCCGGCGCGGGCAAGCGCGCGGCGGCGAGCCCCCAGCAGCCGTATGCGGCCAGCACGACGCCGAGTGCCGATTGGGTCCACGCGCTGCCGGCGGCAAGCGCGGGCAGCCCGCCCGTCAGCGTGCCGATCGTCAGCCCGGCGAGCAGCGGCCACAGACGCCGCAGCAACGGCCCGAACGAAGGGCCGAGCCACAGCTGCCAAACATTGGTGATGAACGACGGCACGAGCAGCAGGCTCGCGGCGGCCGACGGCGGCATCGCGAGCGTCAAGAGCCCCATCGCGATCGTCGGCAGCCCGAGGCCGATCATGCCCTTGACCGCGCCGGCCAGCAGAAAGACCAGCACGATGATCGTCAGCATCTGGGTTTGCATGGAGGGCGTTCCGTCCGGTTGAAGACGGCGCGATGATGAACCACCGTCACGCCGCCGGCCATCTGGCTTTGCCTGAGGCTGGCTCGGGCCCGCGCGGCGGGCCTCGTTGCCTCGTCATCCCGCCATGCCCGCCGTTCAGGCTCCGTGCGCCGGCCCCCGGCCCTGCTCGCTGTCGAGGTGCGCCATCTGAGGGGCCGGATAACGCTCGCCGGCAGCCGCCCCGGCGGGAACCGCCGTTTCGATGCGCGCCAGATCATCGACCGTTAGTTGCAACTTAGACGCCTGCAATGCGTCCTGGAGTTGCGTGCGCTTGCGCGCGCCGATCAGCGGCACGATGTCGTCGCCGCGCGACAGCGCCCATGCGATCGCGATCTGCGCCGGATTGCTGCCCTTCTCGTCGGCGATCGCGCGCAGCGCGTCGACCAGCGCGAGATTGTGCGCGAGGTTCTCGCCCTGAAAGCGCGGGCTGGCCGCGCGGAAGTCGCGCTCGCCCTGCCGCGCCGCGCTCCAGCCGCCGCCGAGCAACCCGCGCGACAGCACGCCGTAGGCGGTCACGCCGATCCCGAGTTCGCGGCACACGGGCAGGATGTCCGCCTCGATCCCGCGCGACAGCAGCGAGTATTCGATCTGCAGGTCGGCGATCGGCGCGACGGCCGCCGCGCGGCGAATCGTGTCGGCACCCACCTCCGACAGGCCGATATGGCGCACATGACCGGCCTTCACGAGATCGGCGATCGCGCCGACCGTCTCCTCGATCGGCACCGTCGGATCGACGCGCGCCGGCCGGTAGATGTCGATGTGGTCGGTGCCGAGCCGCTTCAGCGAATACGCGACGAAATTGCGGATCGCCTGCGGCCGCGCGTCGTAGCCGACGAACGCGCCGGCCGGGTCGCGCAGCGCGCCGAATTTCACGCTGATCAGCACCTGGTCGCGCGTGCGGCCGCGCAGCGCGTCGCGGATCAGCATCTCGTTGTCGCCCATCCCGTAGAAGTCGCCCGTGTCCAGCAGCGTGATCCCGCTGTCGAGCGCCGCGTGCAGCGTCGCGATGCTTTCGTCGCGATCCGCCGGCCCGTACAGATCCGACATCCCCATGCAGCCGAGCCCGATCGCCGACACCTGCGGGCCCGTGCGGCCCAGTTGACGCTTGTCCATGTCCGTTTCCTTGCGGTGGTGAGTGAATGAACCGGATTCTGGACGCATCGCGGCGCGCGATAAACGCGAAACGCCCAACCAATTCATTCGACGCTGATTAACAATGGAGCCTGTCCCAATTCGCCCACGCTCCCGCCCCGCATGGACCATCTGCATGCAATGCGCATCTTTGCGCGCGTCGCCCACCTCGGCAGCTTCACGAAAGCGGCCGAGCAGCTGCAATTGCCGCGCCCGACGGTCAGCAATGCCGTCCAGTATCTGGAAAAACACCTGAGGGTGCGCCTGCTGCAGCGAACCACCCGGCGCGTCGCGCTCACCGCCGAGGGCGCCACCTACTACGAGCGGTGCACGCGGCTGCTGGCCGATCTGGACGATGCCGAGACGCTGTTCGACGACGCCGGCGCCGCGCCGCGCGGCGCGATCCGCGTCGACCTGCCCGAACGCTTCGCGCTGAACAAGGTGATTCCGGCGCTGCCGGATTTCCACGCGCGCTATCCCGACCTGCGCGTCGTGCTGAGCACGACCGACCGCTTCGTCGATCTCGTCGCCGACGGCATCGACTGCGCGGTGCGGGTCGGCGTGCTGTCCGACACGTCGCTGGTCGCGCGCCGCGTCGGCGAGATGGCGCAGATCAACTGCGCGTCGCCCGCGTATCTCGCGCGATACGGCACGCCGCGCTCGCCGGACGATCTGCCCGACCACGTCGCGGTCGGCTATTTCTCGAGCCGCACGGGCCGCGAGCTGGACTGGGAATATGCGGACATGGATTCGGGCGCGCTGCAGACGGTGAAGATGCGCAGCGTGGTCGCGGTGAACAGCTCGCAGGCGTATCTCGCGTGCTGCATCGCGGGCCTCGGACTGATCCAGGCGCCGCGCGACGGGCTCGCGCCGCTGCTCGAGGACGGCTCGCTGGTCGAGGTGCTGCCGGAGTGGCATGCCGCGCCGCTGCCGGTGTCGGTCGTGTTTCCGAACGGCCGGCATCTGGCGCCGCGCGTGCGGATCTTCGTCGACTGGCTCGCGCACACGCTCGACGAAGCGCGGCGGCCCGCGTGACGAAAGCCGGCGCCGGGGCAATTCGCCCCGGGCGCCGGCAGGTCGACATCAGAACTTGTGGCGAATCGCGGCGCGCACCGCGAACTGGTTGGCCGACGACGACGGGCCGTCCGTCCCGACCACGTAGCCGCCGTCGGCCGCGGTGCCGGTCTTGTCGCCGGCGACCTTCTGCCATGCGCCCTGCAGGTAGACGTCGGTGCGCTTGGACAGGCTGTAATCGGCCATCAGCCCGACGGTGTGGTACTTCGGCTTGAACGAACCGGCCGCGGCGTCGAACTTGCCGTCCGTGTACACGTACTGCGCGCCGAGATAGAAATCGGACGTGAGCTGGTACTTGCCGTTGATCTCGAAGTTCTGGAACTTGGTCGCGCTCAGCCCGAGGCCCGAGAACGTCGACGCCGGCAGGTAGACGGTCGACACCGGGTTCTTCACGTCGGTCTTCGTATAGACGAAGCCGACCGTCGCCGGGCCGAACGTGTAGTTGACGCCGCCGCCGAAGATGCGCAGGCGGTCGGCGACGAAGTTCGCATCGTCGGCCGCGATCGCGCCCGCGTTGCCGACGCCCGGGTTGTTCGCCTGCAGGTATGCAGCCGCGACCTGCAGGCCGGCCAGCGAATACTGCGCGCCGATGCTGTACTGGCGGTTGGTCGAGAAGCCCGTGCTGTTGCTGAAGCTGTAGGTGCCGCCGAACGACAGCCCGTTCCAGTCGGGGCTCGCGTACTTGACCGTGTTGTTGACGCGGAACGAGTTGTCCGTGTTGTCGTTGTCGAACGGATGCGAGAACAGCGTGCCGCCCCAGTTGCCGTTCGCGGTCAGCGGCGCGAGATAGTCGACGACGGAATCGTACTGGCGGCCGAAGGTCAACGTGCCGAAACGCGACGCGCTCAGCCCGACGAACGCCTGACGGCCGAACATCCGGCCGCCCTGGTTGAGCCGGCCGTTGTTCACGTCGAAGCCGTTTTCCAGCGTGAAGATCGCCTTCAGGCCGCCGCCCAGATCCTCGCTGCCCTTCAGGCCCCAGCGGCTGCCCTGCGCGTAGCCGCTCGCGAGCTGGTAATTCGTTTTTCCGACCCCGTTTACGTTCACGTTGTTCGTGTAGTTGAAGCCCTCGTCGATCAGGCCGTACAGCGTCACGCTGTCCTGCGCGAAGGCCGGCGCGGCGAAAGCGGCCAGCGCGGCGGCAAAAATGACGTGCTTCTTCATGACGGATCTCCGGAGCCGGGGCCGGGCAGGCCATGTGCCCGGCGATTTGTTTGATCTGTTTTATCGAGGTGGCCCGCAGGGCGGACGACGCGGTGTGCGGCCGCGCGGACAAAATGGTGTCACGTCGCAAATCGCCCGTCCATCGGGGCGTGGGACCGGCACGCAAAGCGTTGCGCTCGTCCAACTGCCCTGTTCTCATCATGGCTCGATCAGGCTTGCCGGCAACGGCTGGCCGGCCTGCCATCCGCGTAAACCCGGACGGCGTCACATCGGTGGCACAATGCGCATCCGTTCTTCATTTCTTCACGAAGTCATGCTTCACCCCGATTCATGCGCGGCAGGTGCCGGCCGCGCACGCGGCGCGCGCCCGGAGGCGGCCCGATGACCGCCGCCGCCCGGGCCGGCCGCTATGCCGAGCTCGATTTCTTCCGCGGCCTCGTGCTGCTGGTGATCGTCGTCGACCACATCGGCGGCAGCATCCTGTCGCGCGTGACGCTGCATGCGTACGCGCTGTGCGACGCGGCCGAGGTGTTCGTGTTCCTCGGCGGTTTCGCGACCGCCATCGCGTACAACTCGCTCGCCGAACGCCACGACGAGGCGGCCGCGCGCCAGCGGTTCATCCGCCGTGCCTTCGAGATCTACCGTGCTTTCCTCGTGACGGCCGGCCTGATGCTGCTCATCACCGCCGTGCTGAACGCATTCTCGATCGACGGCCCGAACATGCCGACCAACGATCTCGACGGCCTGCTCCACAAGCCGCTCGCCGCGCTGCGCGACATCCTGCTGTTCCGGCGCCAGCCGTATCTCGCGTCGGTGCTGCCGATGTATGCGTTCTTCGCGCTGCTGGTGCCGCTCGCGCTGCCGCTCGCGCGCACGCAGCCGTGGCTGATGCTCGCGTTCAGCGGCTCGCTCTGGTACGCGGCGCCGCACATCGCGCGCTTCTTGCCGACCGTCGAAGGCGCGCCGTGGGACTTCAATCCGTTCGCGTGGCAGTTCCTGTTCGTGCTCGGCGTGATCGCGCGCTGCCAGCCCGTCTACCAGACGCTCGCGCCGAAACCGCAGGGCTGGCTGCTGACGGCCGTGTCGCTCGCGATCGTCGCGGCCGGCGCGTATTACCGGCTGCGCATCGAGCCGTTCCCGACCGATCCGTCGATCAAGCAGAATCTCGGCGCGCTGCGGCTCGCGAACTTCCTCGCGATCGCGTGGCTCGCGGCCAAGCTCGTGCACCTCGGGTGGATGAAGAAGGTCGCGCACGCGATGCCGTGGATCGGCACGATCGGCCGCCAGGGGCTGCTGTGCTTCGTCGCCGGCACCGGCATCTCGCTCGCGGTCGATTCGCTGCTTTACCAGGCGACCGAAGGCTATCTGAACGTGCCGCTCGGCCTGACCGCCGACGCCGTCGCAATGGGCTTGCTGTACCTCGTCGCGAAACTCTATGCGCCGCTCGTGTCGCGGCTGCCGTTCCCGTTCCGTTCGCGGTGATGATGCGCCGCGCCGTCATGCGTCGCTGCTACGATAGCGGGCGCCTCTCCTGAAACGATTCACCATGCGCCGACTCGCCCTTCCGTTCGCCGCCGCCCTGATCGCCGGCGCCATCGCCACCGCCCACGCCACGACGGGCGGGCCCGCGGTTTCAACGGCGTCGTCCGCGACCGCGACCGTCCCGCCCGCAACGATCGCGCCGGCCGCCCAGGAACCGCCGGTCAATCCGGGCAGCAGCGTCGTGCTGCGCGCGTTCCGGTCGGCGTCGCTGAAGCGCGACTGGTCTTACACGGTCTACCTGCCGCCCGGCTACAACCCGGAAGGTGCGCGCTATCCGGTGCTGTACCTGCTGCACGGCAACGCCGGCAATGCAAACGACTGGATCACGCAGGGCCGGCTGCAGGCCACCGCCGACACGCTGATCGAGCGCCGCGAGATCCCACCCGTCGTGATCGTGATGCCGCAAGGCGGCACCGACTGGTACGTCGACCGCAAGGAGAAGATGCAGAGCGCGTTCCTCAACGACCTGCTGCCCGAAGTCGAGGCGCACTTCGCGGTGTCGAACCAGCGCGCGGGCCGCGCGATCGGGGGCGTGTCGATGGGCGGCTTCGGCGCACTGCGTTTCTCGCTGCTCGAGCCGGGCCTGTTCTGCGGCGCGATGCTGCTCAGCCCCGCGATCTACGCGAACGAGCCGCCGCTCAATTCCGCCGCGCGTTATGTCGGCGTGTTCGGCGACCGGCAGTTCGACCCGCGCGTGTGGCACGAGCTGAACTACCCGGCGCTGCTGCGCGGCTATTTCGCGCGCAACTGGCGCGTGCCGATGTTCATCGCGGTGGGCGACGACGACCTGACGATCCAGGCCGAATCGAGCCTGCTGTACACGCAACTGCGCCGCGCGCAGAACCCGGCGGAACTGCGCGTCGTCGACGGCGGGCACACGTGGGAAGTGTGGCGCGGGCTGCTCGGACAGGGGTTGAAGTACGCACTGGAATGCGTGAAATGATGCGGGCCTGAGCGCGGCCCCACCATGGCGGGCGGTATGCGCGCGCCGCCGGCCGCCTTGCTCGCGTCAGACTTCCGCGGCGATCGTCCTTGCCATCCGCAGCGCCAGCGCATATCCGGTCAGCGTCGGATTGACCACCGACGAACTCGGATGCACGGCCGTGCTCGCGATGAACAGGTTCGGGTGATCGTGCGTACGGCAATCGCGGTCGACGACGGAATCGGCCGGATCGCTGCCCATGATCGTCGTGCCCATGATGTGCGAACTCGGCACCCACGCATGGATGTCGTTGACGACCTCGGTCGCACCGAACACCCGCTGGAAATCGCGATAGTCGTCGAGCACTTGCGATGCCGCGCGCAACGCGTAGTCGTAGACGTCGTAATCGGTGCGCGGCGTCGGCAGCCCGAGCGCATCCTTGCGATCGCTGAGCGTCACGCGGTTGCGCGGGTCGGGCAGGATCTCGACGTAGCTGGCGATCTTCAGATAGCGCGCCGCGTCGTGGCAGATCCGCGCATCGAGCGCGTCGCCGACGACACCTTGCGCGATCAGCCGCCGCGTGACGACCTCGTTGGGCACCGTGTTGTCGAGGAAATGCCGGATCGCGCCGTGTTCGCGACGAAACGCGCCGTCGCGACGCGTGTTGATGCTGCCCTGCTGCGTCGGACCGCGCCCCGCCCACACCGGCTCGCGCGCGAGCATCGCGATCGCGCGGCCGGTGTGTCCCATCATGTTGCGGCCGACCTGATCCGACGAATTCGCGACACCCGACATCAGCAGCAGCTTCGGAATCTCCACGCCATGCGCCGCGAGCACGAAGGTCCGCGCGGTCAGGCGCGTGCTTTTGCCGTCCGGCGTCATGTAATGGATCGCGGCGATCTTGCGATTCTCGCCGCGCTCGATCTTGTAGACGACCGCGTTCGTCAGCAGCCGCGCGCCCTGCGCGACGGCGCGCAACACCGGGCGGTCGCCTGAAAATTGCGCACCGATCGGGCAGATCGGCGCGCAGTTGTTGTTGCCGGCGCAGGTCGGTCGGCCCTCGTAGGGCCGCGTCGCGCGCGCGTTGGGCTCGTCGACGAAACGATGACCGATCGTCGCGACCTTGTCCGCGACTTGCTGCGTCAGGTACGACCACGGCTGCTGCCGCATCGGATACGGCTTCGAGCGCGGCGGGAACGGCGCGCCGCCCTGGCCGCTCTGGTCGTCGGTATCCGAGCCCGATACGCCGATCTGCTCTTCGGCGAGCTGGTACCACGGCTCGAGCTCGTCGTAACCGATCGGCCAGTCGCGCCCCTGGCCGTACAGGCTGCGCAGCCGGAAATCGTTCGGCAGCATGCGCCACGTCGCCCCTCCCCAGTGCCACGTCGTGCCGCCGACGAGCCGCAGGAACGACGGCTTCTGCAGCACCGGGCCGACGCTGTCGATGTAGCGGTCGGAATAGCGTCCGGTGGACGATTTCGGCGCCCACGGCAAATCCGGATACGGGCCGTTGTAGTCCGACTTGTTGCCGTAGTCGCGGAACGCGCGCACCAGCGCTGCCCGCTTCACCTCCGGCCCCGCCTCGAGCACGATGACGGACTTGCGTTGCTGCGTCAGCGACTGCGCGACGGCGCCGCCCAGGATGCCGGCGCCGATGACGATGACATCCGCGTCATAGGTACTGCTCATGATTTCGATCCTCGTTCGAAAGGCCGGTTAGCCGGCGTCGGCGGTCGGGCGCGCGGTCCAGTATTCGGGGCGCGCGCGGATGTAGGTCGGAATGACCGTGACGTCGGCGGTCGGCTCGAACATCAGCGCGGTTTCGTAGCCGACCATGCGCGCCTGCCCGCCATGGCCGATGCTGCCCGTGTAGAAGGCCTCGATGATGGCCAGCGCGGCGATGCGCAGTTCGGGGGCCGCGACGCCGAGCGTGCGTATGAAAGCGTCGAGCGGCTGCGTGCCCATGTCGATCGCGACGGCGAGCGCGCGCAGTCGCGCCGGAAATTCGCTGTCCTGAGCGACGAGACCGTCGTAGACGGATTGCACATAGCGTGACGGAAGCGTCGAGCGGCGCGTCAGATAGGCCGCCACACCGGCAAAATCCCGCAGCGGCACGCCCTCCGGCGCAGCCACCGCACGTGCGATCAGCACGCCGGCAGGCAGTGCGGCGGCGAGTGCCGCGCCGGCCGACAGCTTCACGAAGCGGCGACGCTGCGCGTCCGGGTCGTCGGTCACGTCGAATTCGTTCATCGCATGCATCTCCTGTCAGTGAGCGGGGGCGGTGCGGATCTTCGCGACATCCGCCGCGCTCACGCGAGTCCGGCCATTGCCGAACCGGTCGCTCAGGTAGTTCACCAGGGTCACCACTTCGTCATCCTTGAGTTCGGTCTGGAACGCCGGCATGAAATAGTGCGTGGCGCCGTTGTTCACGCTCGCGCCGTGCATGACCACCTGCAGCAGGTTCGACGCGGTGGCGGTGCCGACCGCGCTGTTGGCGAACAGCGACGGGAAGAATCCGTCCGCGGTGCCGGCGCCCGTCATCCCGTGACAGCTCGCGCAATGATCGAGGTAGAGCGACGCGCCGACCGGCGCCGAGCCTCCCGTCGCGGTTGCGGCCGCGGCGCGTACCGCGACGTAGTCGTCGGTCTTGCGCCCCTGCGCGGAACGCGGTGCGGTGTCGGCGCCCTTCGCCGCCGGCACGGTCGCTAGATATGCGGCGATTGCGTTCAGATCGTGGTCGCTCATGCGGCTGAAGCTGTGTTCGACCGCTTCCGCCATCGGGCCGGCCGCCTGCGCCCTGCCCGGCACGTTGCCGGTGCGCAGGTACTGGACGATCTGCGCGGTCGTCCACGTGCCGATGCCCGCGTCGCGGTCGCGCGTGATGTTGAACGCCTGCCAGCCCGCGAGCGGCGCGCCGGCGAGATAGCCGACGCCGGTTTCGTCGTAGGCCAGCTCCTGCATCCCGATGCCGCGCGGCGTATGACAGGTGCCGCAGTGCGCGGCGCCCTGCACCAGGTAGGCGCCGCGATTCCACTCGGCGTCCCGCCCGGGCTTCGGCACATACGCGCCTTCGCGCAGATACAGCGCATTCCAGATCTTCAGCGGCCAGCGCAGGGTCAGCGGCCACGGGAAATCCGGCCGGCGATTCGGCTGGTGCACCGGTGCGACGCCGTGCATGAAATACGCGTACAGGTTCGCGATGTCGTCGTCGCTGAACTTCGTGTACGACGGATACGGCATCGCCGGATACAGGTTGCCGCCGTCGCGCCGAATCCCCTTGCGCAGCACGTTCGCGAAATCCTGCGCCGAGTAGTTGCCGATCCCGGTTTGCTTGTCCGGCGTGATGTTGGTCGAGTAGATGTCGCCCATCGGCAACGGCATCGCGAGGCCGCCCGCGAACGGCTGCCCGCCCGGCGCCGTATGGCAAGCGACGCAGTCCGCCGCGACGGCCAGCGCCTTGCCTGCGGCGACACGATCCGCGGCCTGCACGGCCGCCGATGCGGGGTCCGTCGCGATGAGGAAGAGCGCGACAAGCGCGGAAAGGCCGGGTATGCGCATGGAAATCGTCCGTGAGGAATCCGGTGAACAAGGCGGTTTCGGAAAGCCTCGCGATGCGGCCCTCTATCTTCCGGAGGAATCGCTCGCATGGCGTGGCCGCACTATATCATCTTCTGTATCGATACACTAAATCGATACAGAATCACCATTCGGATAATAATCGGCGGATGCTGGATCAGTGTCGCCGGATGTCGGAGGACGGTCGAAACGCCGCGTGGGCGCGGCGGCAACTTGCGCGTCATGTCGCCAACGTGCGCGCGCAAGCCGTGGCCGCGGGAACAGGTGGCCGACCACGCGTGACGGCAACGCGGCCGGACCGCATTGCCGACGGACGACCGCGTCACCGCCGCACCGGTCGCCCGGCGCGCTGCCGCCGCTTGCGCCGCGCCTGTCAGGTCAAAGCCACGTCCCGCCCTGCCGCTCGTTCGGCTCGTCGGCGAGGGCGTCGAAATCGTGGATCCAGTCCAGGTGATGCAGCACGCTGTCGCGCTCGCCGAGCCGCGCATTGCGCGCCTGCGCGGCCGGCCCGTCGGGCAGATGCAGCACGTCGGCGGCGGAAATCGATGCGTACTGCACCTTGCGCGTGCGGCCGCGCCGCAGCCGCTCGTAAGCCGCCTGCGCCTCGCGCCAGTTGCCGGGCCCCGCCTTCGCCAATTGCGCGGCCAGCACCATCGCGTCCTCGATCGACTGATTCGCGCCCTGCCCGTGATGCGGCACCAGCGCATGCGCGGCGTCGCCGATCAGCGTCACGCGCCCGCGGCTCCAGCAGCCGAGCGGCGGCCGGTGGAACAGCCCCCAGCGCTGGCTGATCGGCACCGCGGTGATCATCTGCACCACCGCCGGATGCCAGTCCCCGAACAGTCGCAGTTGCTCGCCCTCCTCCGCCGGCATGACCCAGTCGCGCGACGGCCACGGCGACGGATGACGCTCGACCAGCAGGAAGTTCTGGTCGCCGTTGTCACCGATCGGGTAGTGCAGTAGGTGACCGTGCGGCCCGACCCAGAACTGAATGGTTTCGGGATCGGGCAGCAGGTCCATCCGCTCGGCCGGCACCACGCCGCGAAAGCCCGAGCAACCCGAATACAGCACGTCGTCGTAGCCGAGCATCCAGCGCCGCGTGATCGAACGCGCGCCGTCCGCGCCGATGGCGAGATCGGCGTCGACACGTTCGCCGTTGGCGAAGGTCAGCGTGACGTGGTCCGGATGCTGCGCGAGATCGACGAGCCGATGGCCGAGGTGAATCTGCTCGATCCCGACCGCCTTCGACAGGATCGCCTGCAGGTCTGCGCGGTGCACGCCCCAGTACGAGCCGCCGAATTGCCGGCGATAGTCGGGCTCGCCGCGATGATGGCCGATCACTGCACCGCTGCGTCCGTCGCGATAGACGAGGCCCGGGATCTCCGCGCACACCGCGTCGAAAGCCGGGCGCAATCCCATCCGTTCGTAGAAACGCGTCGCGTTGGCTGACAGCGCGACGGCCGCTCCCACCTCGCGCAACACATCGGTCTGCTCGTATAGCTGCGCGTCGATGCCCTGTTCGCGCAATGCAAGCGCCAGCGTCAGGCCACCGATTCCGGCGCCGACGATCGCGATCCTCAGTTTCGTCTGCATGATGAACGTGTCTCCGATATTCAAGTCATGAGGGGGCGAAGCCCCGGCATGCGTGACCTGCCCGGCGCGCCTGTCGAATGCCGGCGCCGTATCGGTATTTTCAGCAGCGCCTCGTCATCCCACAATAAAATGCAGGGAATCTGCTTCATCACTGAACGGAATGACCGGAGGCCACGCCGAACCATGGAACTGAGCGAGATCGACCTCAATCTGTTACTGCTGTTTCAGCGGCTGATGCAGGAGCGGCGTGTGTCGAGCGTCGCCGAGCAGATGAACATGAGCCAGCCGGGCGTCAGCAACGCGCTCGCGAAGCTGCGCCGCCGGCTCGGCGATCCGCTGTTCGTGCGCGGCCCGGGCGGCGTGGTCCCGACACCGTTCGCGCTGCGCCTGGCCGAACCGGTCGCGCACGCGCTGTCGACGCTGCATGCCGCGCTCAACCCCGAGACCGGCTTCGATCCGCTCCGCGCGTCGCGCACGATGACGATCGGGATGACCGATATCGGCGAAGTCGTGTTCCTGCCCGCGCTGCTCGAACACCTGTCGCGCGCGGCGCCGGGCATCGCGCTCAATACGGTGCGCAACACGAGTGTCAACCTCAGCGACGAGATGGCCGACGGCCGCGTCGATCTCGCGATCGGGCTGTTGCCGCAACTTCAGGGCGGGTTCTATCAGCGCCGGCTGTTCGATCAGCGCTACGTGTGCCTGTTCCGGCGCGGACATCCGCTCGAAGACGCGCCGCTGACGGTCGACGCGTGGCGCGACGCCGAGCATCTGGTCGTGGTGTCGGCCGGCACCGGTCACGGGCAGGTGGACGAATGGCTGAAGCGGCGCCGCGTGAAACGCCGTGTGCGGCTGACGGTGCCGCATTTCATGAGCGTCGGCTACATCCTGCAGCGCACCGACCTGATCGCGACCGTGCCGGAACATCTTGCGCTGCAACTCGCGGCGCCGTTTTCGCTGGGCTGGCGCGCGTTGCCGGTCACGCTGCCGGGCGCGCCGATTCATATGCTGTGGCATGCGCGCGTGAATCAGGACGAAGGCAACCGCTGGCTGCGGGAAGTCGTGGTCAGCCTGTTCGCGGAAGCCGGAACGCGCGGACGGAAGGCCGCGCCTGCGCGCAGGAAATAGTCGCGCGCGTCGCGAAATCCGGCGTGCGCGGTAGCATGTCGCTTCGACCGGCGCATGGCGAGCGCATCGCGCGCCCGCCGCCGCTTTCCTCACCCAATCCGCAGGGAATCAAGCCATGTCTGTCTCGAAGAAGATCGCCGCCGTCACGGGCGCCGGATCCGGCATCGGTCGCGCCGCGGCAATCGCACTCGCGAACGCCGGATATACCGTCGCACTGATCGGACGCAAGGAAGCGTCGCTGCGTGAGACGAAAGAAGCGATCGTCGCCGCCCACGGCGACGCGCATGTTTTTCCAGCCGACGTCACCGACGAAGCATCGGTCGAACACGCGTTCGCGCAAATCGCGCAGCAGTTCGGGCGGCTGGACGTCCTCTTCAACAATGCCGGCCGCAATGCACCGGCCGTCCCGCTCGACGAATACGATTTCGGCGTATGGAACGACGTCGTCGCGACGAATCTGACGGGCGTCTTTCTGTGCGCGCGGGCCGCGTGGCGCGTGATGAAGGCGCAAACGCCGCAGGGTGGCCGGATCATCAACAACGGCTCGATCTCCGCCTATACGCCGCGCCCGAACACGATCGCGTACACGGCCACCAAGCATGCGGTGGCCGGCATCACCAAGTCGCTCGCGCTCGACGGCCGTGCGTACAACATCGCGTGCGGTCAGATCGACATCGGCAACGCGGCGACGTCGCTGACGGATCGCATGACGGAAGGCGTGCCGCAGGCCGATGGACGCATGGCGCCCGAGGCGCGGATGGACGTCGCGCATGTCGCGAATGCGGTCGTGCAGATGGCGAACCTTCCACTGGATACGAACATCCTGAACATGACGATCATGGCGACCACGATGCCGTTCGTGGGGCGCGGGTAACGCCGGGCGCCGCGCGTTTCAACGGTCGTGATAGATCGCGAGCCAGACGCTCGGCTCGTCGGGATGCGTCCACGCGACGCGATGCCGGCAATGCGGTTCGATCAGCACGTAGTCGCCGGGGCGCATGTCGTGCAGCGTCGCGTCCGCTTCGAACTCGAGCACCGCGGCGCCCGACAACAGCACCACCCATTCGGCGCGCGAATCGTCATACCAGAACCCGTCGGGGCTCGTATGCCCCATCGACACGATCCGCTCGACGTTCAGGCGCGCGCCGGCGACGAGCACGTCGACCCGCTCGTCGTCGCCGCGCGTTCCTTCGACACTGAACAGATTGCCGGTTTGAAGTTGCATGGTTCGACCTCGAGTCGGCCTTCGGCGGAAGGCGAATGACGCCCACTGTAGCGCGAAGGCCGGCATCGCGGCGAACTTGTTTGACGGGCGCCGGCAACGCCTGGTGTACGTCACGAAGCCTTGCGGCCGCATGTCGTGACGCGTGTCATGCCGGCGGATGAAAGGCGACGACCTTGTTCCGGCCGGTCGCTTTCGCGTAATACAACGCCTCGTCGGCAGCCTTGATCACGGCGTCGGCCTCGGCATCGTGCTCGGGCGTCCAGCTCGCCAGGCCGATACTGGCCGTGACGTGCCCGTGTTCGCTGCCGGCGTGTTCGAGCGGCAGCCCGTCGATCGCCGCGCGAATCCGCTCGGCAATCTGGGCGGCCCCCGGCTCGGACGTATCGGGGAGCAGCACGACGAATTCCTCTCCGCCGTAGCGGGCCGCGGTATCGGCCGGCCGTCGGATGTTGTCGCCGATGCAGCGTGCGACCGCGGCCAGCGCGTCGTCGCCCGCCTGATGGCCGTAGGTATCGTTATAGGCCTTGAAGCGATCGACATCGACGAACAGCAACGAGAAAACCGATCGTGCCCGCCGCGCGCGACGCCATTCGCGATCCAGCACTTCCGCGAAGCTGCGGCGATTGTTCAGGCCGGTGAGACCGTCGGTGCGGGCCAGCAGCACGAGTTCCGACTCGGCGCGCATCCGGTGCCGCAGTTGCGTGCCGAGCATGAAGGACACCGTGATGAACGCGGCGCCGAAGGTCGCCACCAGCGCGCCGATCGTCACGGCCCGGTGCCGCCATGCCGCATAGATATCCTGCTCCGCTTCCGCGACCATGATGATCAGCGGCAGCTTCGGCAAGTGCCTGAAGTAGTAGAGACGACGCACGCCGTCGAGCACCGAGGTTTCGGAGAACACGCCCTCGCGCGCGGCCTGGAACCGCTTGAACGTCGCGGCCTGGCTGATGTTGCGACCGATGGTGCGGACGTCGTACGGCTGACGCATCACCATCACGCCGTCGTTGCCGATCAACGAGATCGATCCATGTTGTCCGAGCGACAGGCCGGCAAACAGGTGATGGAAATACTCGAGGTTGACCGCGATGAGCACGATGCCGGCAAACGAGCCGTCGGGGTTCGAGATCCGCCGCGTGAGCCCGATGCTGGGCGAACCACCCCGCAGGCGGGAGATGAACGGGTCGCTGACATAGAGCCCGACATCCGGATTGTCGCGGTGGACGGTGAAGTACTTGCGATCGGCGAAATTGCCGTGGCGCGGAACGTCGTTGGCCGAATCGAGGACGATGTTGCCGCCGGCGTCGAGCACCAGCATCGAGCCGAGAAACTGTGCCGTCATCGCGTTATCGAACAGCACCGCGCGCCGCAGGCTCGCAGGCGCCGTCATCACGTCGTGACGTTGAAGCCGGGCGATGACCGCCTGCAGCGACAGGTCGTAGAGTTCGAAATTGCGTTCGATGTCGCGCTCGGCGATCAGTCCCAGATTGCGGGAAGTTTCGCTCGCCCGCTCGAGCGCGTCGTTGCGGCTCTGGAACAATTGCAGCACGCACAGACCCATGAGCGCGCAGGCGATCACGATACCGATCACGACGATCGTCTGGGGAGCCGCCGACCTGAAATGCATGTGTCTCCTCGATGATCACGCTCGTGCGCGGCGCACGACGCGATTACTTCATACTAAATAACGCGCGATGGCATATCAAGCGGGGGATCCACCGGTCACGGCGCGCCAAAGGCATGCGATGGCGGGTGTTGCCCAACCGGCCCTCACACGTCCGGGTCCGGAATCCTCGCCGACTGGATCACGACCAGCGTATCGCCCGCCTCGATCCGGCACGGCGGATCCTCGTAGAACGAATGGATCTTCCCGCAGCGATCGAGCCCGACGACGATCGCGCCCGGCACGACGTTCGTCATGCAGCCGATCTCGTGCGGCAATGCCTCGCGCTCCAGCAGCGTCGCCCGCCCGCGCGTTGACAGCATGTCGTTCACGAACGGCACGATGTAGCGGCTATGCACCGCGTCCGCGAGCAGCAGCGCGCCGATCTTCGTCGACGACACGATGACGTCCGCGCCCGCCTGGCGCAGTTGCCGCTGATACAGGTTCTCCTGGATCCGCACGACGATCTTCGTCTCCGGCGCGATGCTGCGCACCGACAGCGTCAGCAGGATCGCGGTCGGGTCGTCGGTCACCGAGATGATCACGGCCTTCGCCGCGCGCACCTGCGCCTGCTGCAGCAGATCCTCGTGCGCGGGATCGCCGAGCAGCCCGGTCACGCCGAGCGACGTCGCGGCCTCGAGCGCCTGTTGCTGCGCATCGATCACGATGATCGTCGACGGATCGACGCCGCTTTCGAGCAGCTCGCGCACGGCGATCGACCCCGACAGGCCGTAGCCACATACGACGATGTGATCGGACAGTTGCTTCTGCAGGCGTTTCATGCGGAATTCCTCGATGACGCGCTGGATCACGAACTGATAGGCCGTGCCCAGAAAGATGAACCAGATGCCGATGCGGATCGGCACGATGAAGAACGCGTCGATCAGACGCGCGCGCGCGGTGACCGGCACGATGTCGCCGTAGCCGACCGTCGCGACCGTGACCATCGTGAAGTAGACGAGGTCCGCGACGTTCATCGGCGTGCTCTTGGTCGAATCGCGCAGGCCGTCGCGATCGAGATACAGCACGAGAAACGCGAGCATGCACAGCACCACGACCGCGCCGAGACGAAACAGCAGCGTACGCCGCGGCGACGTCGCCGGACGCGTGAACAGCGTGCGCGCACGCGGCGCCCGCCATGGGTCGCGCGCGCGACGCAGGCGTGAGCGCAGCGAGCGGCGCTTGTCGGTGGGCGTTGCCAACGGGAAATCTCCTGAAGATTGCGGGCTCGATTCTACGACGGGAACACGCGGGCGCGTCCGCTACAGCATGCTGCGCGGTCGGACCATCGTCCCGTCGGCAAAACGCCGTGCACGGAACGCCGACAGGTCGAGCGACGGCTCGCCCGCATCGACCCATTCGGCCAGCAGCCGCCCGACGATCGGCCCCATCGCGAAGCCGTGCCCGCAGAAGCCGGTCGCGATCGCGAGCCCGGACGGCGTGCCGGGCGCGTCGATCACCGGAATCCCGTCGGGCAGCACGTCGATCAGGCCGGCCCAGGCCTCGACGATCTGCGCGTCCTTCAGCGCGGGAAAGATCGTCTTCAACTTCGCGAGCGCGCGCGGCGCATGCGCGCGATTCGGCTGCGGCTGCGGATCGCGCGGCTCGATCGGGCCGGCGCCGCCGCCGATGCGCGCGCAGGCATCGCGCCACGCCGCCGCATTCAGATGCAGCCGGAACTTCTCGCGCTGCGACCAGAACTCCGGCCAGAACAGGCTCAAGCCGCGCAGATGGCCGAGCGTCAGGTCGACGTCGACCTGCATGTCGTCGGCAAGGTTGATCGTGCCGTTCCTGCGTTGCCGAATGCCGAGGCCGTGGCCCCAGATCGTCGATGCGGACACGTCGGGCAGCACGTTGGTGCGCATGCAGGTGCCGCGCACGGCCTGTTGCGGCAGCCGGATACCGACACCGTCGAGCAGCCGGAAGCTGGTCGCGCCGGCCGCGCAGATCACGCGCCGGGTGCGAATCGTGCCGCGCTCGGTCACGACGCCGACGACCGCGCCGCCGGCCGTCTCGATCGCCGTCACGCCGCAGCCTTCGAAGAAACGCGCGCCGGCTTCGGTCGCGCGCGCCGCGAATGCGGCGGCCACGCGGCGCGGCTCGGCCTGCCCGTCGGTCGCCGTATACAGCCCGCCGAGCGTGCGCGCTTGCGTCGCCAGGCCGGTCACGCGCGCGTCGATTTCCGCGCGTGTCAGCGTGCGCGTGTCGAGCCCGTATTCGCGTGCGACGGCGAGCCATGCCTGGAACGATGCCCAGTCGTCTTCGTTGTCCGCCATATAGAGGCAACCGCCCTGGCGCCATTCGAGATCGAAGCCGAGCGCCTGCTCGAGCCCTTCCCAGATCCGCATGCCGGCCATCATCAGCGGCACTTCGGCGGACTCGCGGCCTTGCTGCCGCACGAAGCCCCAGGCACGCGTCGATTGCTGGCCGGCGATGCGCGACTTGTCGAGCACGACGGCCTTCAGGCCGCGCAGGCCGAGGTAATAGGCGGCCGCGCAGCCCATGATGCCGGCGCCGGCGATCACGATGTCGGCTTCGGCCGGAAACGCCGTGTCGGCGTGCGTCAATGCGTCATGCAGCGGATAGGTTGTCGTCATTGTTCTCTGTTGGCGTCGATACGTCGGGCGCGGCCATCCACGTTCGCGATAGCGTGCACCGGATCAGGCGGTCGGGTTCCGGACAAGGCCGGCGAATGTTCGGGACGCTCGATGAACGGTCCGGCATCGGCCCTGCCGCCGGTCGTTTTTGCTCATCGGCCGTCCCCATTTTTTCGCCTTGACGGCGCTATGTTACCGCGCGATAAACTGTACATCCATACAGTGTCGCTGCAGTAAAAATGATCCTCCCTCCATTCGATCCCCCGAAGCTGAACGACCTCACCGAATGGTGGACGAAGTGCACCTACGCCGACGTACAGCGCCTGATACTCGAAGTGCAGCACCTTCGCCTGACGCTGTGGGAACTGAAAGCGCACGTCGCGGATGCGTCGCGCCGGATCCGCGTGCTCGATCCGGCCATGCTCGCGCATGGCTCCGCGCTGCGGCGGCTCGGCTATCTGCTCGACAAGGAGATCGAACGCGCGAATCCGATCGGCCGCACGCGCGACGTGTATGCGCCGTTTTCGGATGAGTGGCGCGCCCGCGAAGCGCTGCGCTGTGCATTGCGTGCACGGCCGGAGCCCGCGGAAGCCGGCACGCTCCCGCGCGCGATTCCGGAATTTCAGCGCGTCACCTGGGCGGAGCTTCGCGATCGCTGGCGTCACCTGAGCGACAAGCAATCGACCCGCCAGAACATCGAGCAGCGCATGGTGCTCGAGATCGCGCGCCAGCGATCCGTGGTCCTCGCGCGCGCGAGGAAACTCGTCGATGCCGCGATAGCCGAAGCGGCGGCGGAAGGCAAACAGCTGTTCGCGCTCGATCAACTCAAGCGGCTGCTGTCGGTCGAGCGGGAGGATGGCGAACCGTTCACGTACATGCCGGCGTAGGTCGACTGCATTCGGCCGCCATCGATCGATGGTCGCGCCGGCGCGTGCGCGATCTATCGGTTCGCACTTCTCAACAGATGGAACATGGGGGAGCGCCGTGCAATCGACGATCCTGCGGTGCTTCGCCGATGCCATCCACGCCGGGCATTCGGAACGTCCGTCGTGCTTTTCGCCGTGAATCAGCGTGCCGGCGCTGCACGGGCGAACGACACGCTACGCGTAGCGGCTCAGCCACTCCTCGGAGAACTTCTTCGCATAGGCGACGGCATCCGCTTCGGTATCGAATTCGCCCAGCTTGCGGAATGCCGCCTCGCGGCTGAAACCCAGCTTCGTGACCTCGACCTGGGCGGCGTACTTGCCGTCCTCCGTCACGCGCGGTTCGCAGTTCATCTCGTACCCGCGCATCACAAATTTCTTCTGCATCGCTTCAACACTATTTTGAGACGGCGAAATCGTAGCATGGGCCCGCGCCGCATTCACCCCGCTCCCGAAACGGGGCAGCATCGGTTTCATTAGAGTAAACCGTCAAACGATCCGCGTATAAGATGCGCTGCGTCGAGCCCGACGCACGACGTCCTGTAAAAATTTGTCGCGCTCAGGATGGCCCGATGCCGCGATTCCAATCACGAACGTGCCCTGCTCTGGTGCATTTCGTTGGCAGCGCGATGCGATTCCGTACTGCCGGACGAGGAATCCTGTCCCGGCCCCGCGCGATCCGCGCCTGAAGGTTGCGAACGGGCCAGCAGCGCATGGCACACGCCGCCGGATCGCGCGTAACGTCGTGACACACCTTTCACAGAAACGCACCTTTTGCGCCATGGAATGGCAGTCGTTTTGCGGTAAAGTTATCTTTTCCGCGCGTGGCCGGTCGGCTCGCCCCCTGGACGTCGTCAAGACTGTCCGCCGAGACTGCCGCAAGGCGTCGTTCTGAACGTCACGATCCGTTCCCGTAGCATGACCACTGAAGCAATCACCACGGATTCCCTCGCGGTTGCCGAGCGCGTGCGCGAGTTGATGACTCGCAACGGCATCGGCAAGCGCCAGCAAACCACCGAGCTGTGCCGCATCCTCGACCTGAGCTTTTCGCAAGGTCACCGCAAACTGCGCGGCAGCAGCCCCTGGACGCTCGCGCAGATCAAGAAAGTCGCCGAAGCGTACGGCGAGCCCGCCGCTCAACTGTTCGGCGCGCAGACGCTCGACCCCGGCATGGTCGGCGCCTATTCGCAGGAAGCCGTCCTGTACGCCGGTGTCGCCGAAATTCCGTGCACCGCCTGGATCGGCGCGCCGCTCGAAGCCGGCGCGCGCCCCGAGTTCGTCGCGTACGAACAGAACGGCCGCTGGCGCGTGCTGCGCCACACGGGCGTGCTGTACCAGAACGCGTACGACGTGCACAAGATCGAGATCTATCCGCGCCGCGCGGAGAGCGACAAGCTCGTCGTCGCGGTGATCGATCCCGATCGCGTCAGCGCGACCGAGCTGTGCCGCTATCTCGAGCGGCAAGGTTTCGCGACGGCCGCGTTCGACGGCCTCGCGCCGTTCGTCGACGCGCTGCAGGGCCAGGCGTTCGATGCGGTCGTCACCGAATGGCTGTTCGACGACAGCACGGCCGCCACCGCGATCAAGGCGGTGCGCACGTCCGACAATCCGGGCGCGCCCATCTTCGTGCTGACGGGCGACCTGCTCACGGGCCGCGCGAGCGAAGCGGACATCAGCGAAGTGATCCGCGCATTCGACGTCGTCTGCTACGAAAAACCCGCACGCATGGCGATCCTCAGCGCCGATCTCGCGAAGCGGCTCGCACGCGGGTAATTCCCGCACGCACGCCCCCTCTTTCGCATGGCGGGCGCCCGCGCGGCGCGGCGGCCGTGAACAGGTTCCTCAGTACAATAGCCGGACCCTGTTCACGACCGGCCTCAGCCGCCCGACTTCATGGCCCGCCTCATTCCCGACGACTGGAAAAGCCTCGCCGCCACCGGTGCGGCCGAACGCGAGCGCGAGACGCTTGCCGCCCTCGAACACGCGCTGCCGGACAGCTACACCGTCTATCACGGCGTGCACTGGACGCGTGCCGACCAGGGCTTCTCGGTGTTCGGCGAAGCGGCGTTCGTCGTCGTGAGCCCGTCCGGCCGCGTGCTGCTGATCGAGCAGAAGGCCGGCTTCCTGCGCGAAACGCCGAAGGGGCTCGTGAAGGTCTACCTGCAGAAGGAGCGCAACGTCCCGATCCAGCTTGCGCGCACGCAGGAGACGCTGCACAGGCGCCTGACAGCCGCGCTCGGCGCGGGCGTCTATGGCGTCGAGGCGCTGCTGTACTGCCCCGACTACTCGATCCGCGAGACGGCGATCGCCGGCGTCGCGGCCGACCGCATCGTCGACGCATCGCGCAAGGCGCAGCTCGCGCAGGCGATCCTGCAGATCCTGCCCGAGCACGACGAACCGTTGCCGAACGCCGCGAAGCTGCATCATTTCCTCGCGGACGAGCTGGCGCTCACGCCCGACACGAGCGCGCTCGTCGGGCAGGCCGGCACGCTCGTCACGCGGCTGTCGGGCGGGCTCGCCGCATGGGCGCGCCAGCTCGAGTTCACGCCGTTCCGCTTGCGCGTGACCGGCACCGCGGGTTCGGGCAAGACGCAGCTCGCCGTGCAGGCGATGCGCGACGCGGTCGCGGCCGGCAAGCGCGTGCTTTACGTATGCTTCAACCGGCCGCTCGCCGACTACATCGCGCGCATCGCGCCGCCCGGCGCGACGATGGCGAACTACCATCAGCTGTGCGACTGGGTGGCCCGCGACGGCGGCTATACGCCCGACTTCGACGCGCCCGGCGCGTTCGAGCGGCTCGAGGCGCGCTTCGCGGAAGCGCCGGTGCCGGAACGCTGGCGCTTCGATGTGCTGATCGTCGACGAGGGGCAGGATTTCCACGCGCCGTGGGCGGCGGCGCTGGAGCGCCTGCTGGCGCCGAACGGCGCATGGTGGTGGCTGGAAGACCCGCTTCAGAACCTTTATCTGCGCGAGCCCGTCGCGCTGCCCGGCTGGGTCACGCTGAAGGCGCTGACGAATTACCGCAGCCCGCGCGACCTGCTCGAATTCGTGCGCGACGTGGTCGGCCGCGTCGAGCCGCTCGCGGCCGAACTGCGCTCGGGCAGCCCGTTCGACGGTTCCGATCCGTCGGTGTCGTCATACGGGGAAGACGGCGCGGCAGGCGACGCGCTCGCCGACGCGTGCATCGACGCGACCAAGCGCGCGATCACGCACGCGCTGTCGCTCGGCTTCCGCAAGCAGGACATCGCGGTGCTGTCGTATCGCGGCCGCGAAAGCTCGGTGCTCGCGCGGCTCGACCAGCTCGGCCCGCATCGGGTCAAGCGCTTCACGGGCAAGTACGACCTGTTCGGCAACCCTGAATATCGCGAAGGCGACGTGCTGCTCGATTCGATCTATCGCTTCAAGGGGCAGTCCGCGCCGTGCGTGATCCTCACCGAGATCGACTTCGACACGCTCGATGCGCGCGCGGCCCGCAAGCTGTTCGTCGGCGCGACGCGCGCGACGATGAAGCTGCTGCTCGTCGCGTCGGCGCGCTCGGCCGCGCAGCTCACAAGCAACTGACGCGGCGGTCGGCGGGCGGCGGGGGCGCGTGGAACCGACGCCCCGCCCGCCGCGCGTCACGCGACGCGGAACGCCCCCACCGCCCGGCGCAAACCGTCGGCCTGCTCCTCGAGCGAAGCGGCGGCGGCCGCCGCCTGCTCGACCAGCGCCGCGTTCTGCTGCGACACCTGATCCATCTGCGACACCGCGCGATTCACCTGCTCGATCCCGTCGCGCTGCTCGTTCGACGCGGCCGCGATCTCGGTCATGATGCCCGTCACGCGGCCGATCGCCTGCTGGATGTCCTGCATCGTCGCGCCGGCCACGCCGACCAGCCGCGACCCCGTCGCGACACGCTCGACCGACTCGCCGATCAGCGTGCGGATCTCCTTCGCGGCCGACGCCGAGCGCTGCGCGAGCGTGCGCACCTCGCCCGCCACCACGGCGAAGCCGCGGCCCTGCTCACCCGCGCGCGCGGCTTCGACCGCCGCATTCAGCGCAAGGATGTTGGTCTGGAACGCGATGCCCTCGATCGTGCCGATGATGTCGGCCACCTTCTGCGAACTCTGGTCGATCTCGTTCATCGTACCGATCACTTCGCCGACGACCGTCGCGCCGCGCGTCGCGATCTCGCTCGCGTTGTCCGCGCATGCCTGTGCCTCGACCGCGTGATCGGCGTTCTGCTTCACGGTCGCCGTCAGCTGTTCCATGCTCGCGGCCGTCTCCTGCAGCGCGGACGCCTGCTCCTCGGTGCGCTGCGACAGGTCGGTGTTGCCGGCCGCGATCTGGTGCGTCGCGGTCGAGATCGCTTCGGAGCCCTGGGTGACCTGACGCACCGTATCGGCGAGGCTGCGCTGCATGCCCGTCACGCCCTTGACCAGCTCGGCCATCTCGTCGCGCGACGACCAGCGCACTTCCGACGTCAGGTCGCCGTCCGACAGGCGGCGGAAATGCGACAGCAGACGGTTCACCGGTTGCGTGATCGCGAAATGCAGGCCGATCGCGCAGCCGAGGCACGCGGCCAGACCGAACGCAATGCCGGCGATCGCGCCCGCGCGCATCCAGCCGTAATAGGTCTGCGCGGTGTCGTAGACGTCCTTGCCGCGCGCGGCCTGGTACGCGTCGAGCGCATCGGTCGCCTGCGTGAGCGCGACCGACAGCGGCGGCGCGACCGTCATCAGCAGCCGGTCGGCATCGTCGCGATGGCCCGCGCGGATCGCGTCGATCATCGGCTTCAACGCCTGTCCGATCAGCGCCTGGCGCGCGGTGTCGAGCCGCGTCGCGAGCGGGCCTTCGTCGCCGTCGTGCGGCATCGTCGCGTAGGTGCGCCACGCGGCGTCGGCCTTCGCGAGATAGTTCTCGGCCTTGCTGACGAGATCGGGCACTTCGGGCGCCTCGGGATGCAGCAGCGCGCGGTCGAGCGTGGTGCGCACGATCGTGAGGTTCAGGTTCGCGGCGGACAGCGCGGTCTTCGCGGCCAGCTCGCGCGTATAGGCTTCATCGAGCGCGCGGTTCGAGCGCTGCATGCCGGTCAGGCCGATCAGGCCCGATACGACGAGCAGCGCGGCGACGAGGCCGAGCGTGGAAAAAATCCGCGTACGGATCGAGAAGCGGGAAAACAGGGCGTTCAGGTTCATGACGGGACGTGAGCGGTAAAGAGTGCCGCGGCAATCGGTCCGCGGCACTCTGGATTACGGTTTGCCTGCAAAAAACTTGAGCCCTGCCTTTTGTCGGGCTGATCGCGATCAATTTTCCGGTCGGCAATCTTCTGTTACCGATGCAACAAATCAAGGCTCGGCAGAAATTGACCAGGCAATGACTTGCCTCTATATTCCGGTCAATTCCCTGCCACGGCAGATATCTCGATGAGAACCGATACCCTCCTTGCCCCACCGGCCGCCGAAGCGGCCCGCCGCGACGCGCCGACCGGGCTGATCGTGGCCGCGCTGCTGCTCGTCATGCTGCTGTCCGCGCTCGACCAGACGATCGTGTCGACCGCGCTGCCGACCATCGTCGGCGAGCTCGGCGGCCTCGACCAGTTGTCGTGGGTCGTCACCGCGTACCTGCTGTCGTCGACGGTCGTGCTGCCGCTGTACGGCAAGCTCGGCGACCTGTATGGCCGCAAGATCGTGCTGCAGGCCGCAATCGTGTTGTTTCTCGCCGGTTCCGCGCTGTGCGGCATGGCGCAGGACATGACGCAACTGATCGTGCTGCGCGCGCTGCAAGGGCTCGGCGGCGGCGGGCTGATGGTCGTCACGATGGCCGCGATCGGCGACCTCGTGCCGCCCGACCGCCGGGCGCGCTATCAGGGGATGTTCGGCGGCGTGTACGGCCTCGCGACCATCATCGGGCCGCTGCTCGGCGGCTTCCTGGTCGAACATCTGTCGTGGCGCTGGATCTTCACGATCAACCTGCCGCTCGGTTTCGTCGCGCTCGCGGTGATCGGCATCGCGTTCCGGCCGCACACCGCGCACGTGAAGCACCGGATCGACTACATGGGCGCGGCGTTCCTCGCGACGGCCCTCACCTGCGTGATCCTGTTCACGAGCGAAGGCGGTTCGCTGCTGCCGTGGTCGTCGCCGCAACTGTGGATGACGCTCGTGCTCGGCATCGTCGCGGTCGGCGGCTTCATCTACGAGGAACGGCTCGCGGCCGAGCCGATCATGCCGCTCGAACTGTTCCGCCAGCGCACCTTCGTGCTGATGAGCCTGATCGGCTTCGTCGTCGGCATCGCGCTGTTCGGTTCGGTCACGTTCATTCCGCTCTATCTGCAGGTCGTGAAGGGCTCGACGCCGTCGCAGGCCGGGATGCAGTTGCTGCCGATGATGGGCGGGATGCTCGCGATGTCGATCGCGAGCGGCCGGCTGATCTCGCGGCTCGGCACGTATCGGCCGTTCCCGATCGCGGGGACGCTGATCGGCGGCATCGCGATGGCGCTGCTCTCGACGCTGTCGCTCGACACGTCGCTGCACACGATGTACGCGTACATGGCGCTGCTCGGGATCGGGCTCGGCATGGTGATGCCGGTGCTCACGCTCGCGGTGCAGAACACCGTCGAATTCCGGCACATGGGGGTCGCGACGTCGGGCGCGACGCTGTTCCGCTCGATCGGCGGCTCGCTCGGCGTCGCCGCATTCGGCGCGCTGTTCTCGCACGGGCTGCAGTCGCGGATCGCGCAGGCACTGCCGGCCGGCACGGAGCTGCCGCCCGCCCTCGGTCCGGCGGCCGTGCACCAGTTGCCGGATGCGGTGCGCGACGCGTACCTGCATGCGTTCGCCGGGTCGCTGCACGTGGTGTACCTCTCGGCCGCGGGCGTGATTGCGATCGCCTTCGTGCTCGCGTGGTTCGTCGAGAGCGCGCCGCTGCGCAAGCATCACTGACCGGCGGGCACGCAGCGGCACCGTGGCTCCGCCGCCTGCCCGCCGGGACGACCGGTCACGACGCGCGGTCCGCCGTCACGGCACCAGCACCACCCCGCCCGTCGTCTGTCGCGATTCCAGCAAGCGATGCGCGTCGGCCGCCTGCTCGAGCGGCAGCCGCGCGCCGATCTCCACGTGCATCCCGCCCGCGAACCGCTCGAGCGTCGCGTGCGCCGCCTCGCGATACCCCGCCACGTCACGCGCGATGAAACCCAGCACGCTCGGCCGCGCCAGCGCGATCGAGCGGGCCGGGCCGAGTTCGTCGAGGTCGATCGTCTGCCGGGCGCCGATCGCGGCAACCTGCCCGATGCTCGCGACCATCCCGAACGGCCGAACCGCGCCGAGCGTACGCGTCAGCACGTCGCCGCCGATCCCGTCGATCGCATAGTCAACGCCCGCGCCGCCGCCGAACGCACGGGCCGCCGCGACGAAATCCGCCTCGCGATAGTCGACCACCACTTCCGCCCCACGCGCGCGCACCAGTGCCGCCTTCGCGGCCGACCCGACCGTGCCGATCACCCGCGCGCCGAGCGCGCGCGCCCACTGCGTCGCCAGCAACCCGACGCCGCCGGCCGCCGCGTGCACGAGGACGGTGTCGCCGGCCGCCACCTGGCGCACGCGGTGCAGCAGCATGTAGACCGTGATGCCTTTCAGCAGCCCGGCCGCGACCGCGTCGTCGCTCACGCCGTCGGGCACCGGCACCACGCGCTCGGCAGACAGCGTGCGCACGCTCGTGTAGCTGCCGGTCGGCAGCCCCGCATACGCGACGCGCTGGCCCGGCACCAGGCCCGTCACGCCGGGCCCGACCGCATCGACCACGCCGGCCGCCTCGACACCGAGCGCGTCCGGCAGGGCCGGCAACGGATGCGCGCCGGTCCTGAAATAGATGTCGACGAAATTCACGCCGACGGCGGTCTGGCGAATCCGCACCTCGCCCGCGCCGGGCGGCACCACAGGCGCATCGAAGCGGCGCAGCACGCCGGCGTCGCCGTAGCGGTCGATCCCGATCCGGGTGGCGGTGGCAGTTTGGGTCATGACGTTCCTCACAATCGAATGATGTGACACGATCATCGCATCGTGCATAATCGATCGGAATTCCCGTTTCACGCCCATCTATTGTGCAAAATTCGACCGATCCGACGCCGGCGCCCGCGCCGCCGATGAGCTGGGACGACCTCCGCTATTTCCTGGCGGTGATGCGCGGCGGCAGCCTGTCGGCCGCCGCGCGGGCGCTGCAGGTCCAACACTCGACGGTCGCCCGGCGCATCGATGCGCTGGAGTCCGCACTCGGCATCCGGCTGTTCGACCGGCTGCCGCGCGGCTGGCCGCCGACCGACGAAGGCCTGCACCTCGCCGAGCATGCCGCGCACGTCGAAGCCGACGTGCATGCGTTCGCGCGCGCCGCGCAGGGGGCGGCAGCGCTCGACGGTGTCGTGCGCGTGTCGGCGTCGCCGGTATTCGCGAGCCACTTCCTCGCGCCGCGGCTCGCCCGCGCGCAGCGCGCATGGCCCGCGCTGCGGATCGACCTGATGGGCGAGATGCACGCGGCCAATCTGTACGCGCGCGAAGCCGACCTCGCGGTGCGCCTGTCGCGGCCGAGCGAGCCGGGGCTGGCCGCGCGCCGGCTCGGCACGATGCGCTTCGCGCTGTGCGCATCGCCCGACTGGGCCGCCGCGCCGCCCGACACCTGGGCATTCCTCGGCTACGACGACGCACTCGCGCAAATGCCGCAGCAGCAATGGCTCGAACGCTTCGCGGCCGGGCGCCGCTTCGCGTTCATCGCCAACGACCTCGCCGCGCTGCATCGTGCCTGCGTGGCCGGCGCGGGGGTCGCGTTGCTGCCGCGCTTTCTCGTCGACACGTCGGCGACGGAGGCGGAGGCGGACGCGGGCACGCCGGCTTTGGCCGATCCGTCGCTGTCGACCGCCGCCGCGCTCGTCGAGTTGACGTCCGCGCCCCGTTGCGATGTCGAGCGCGAGATCTGGCTCGTCGTGCACCCGGACGTGCGGCGCTCGCCGCGCGTGCAACGCGTCGCGGATGCCATCGCCGACGCGGTTCGCGACGCGGACGGCCATTTGTAGGCTCGGCTTCTCCCGACCGCGCGACGCGACCCATGCCTTTACGGCGCGGCCGCGCGGCGGGCATAGTAACGGTTTCGTCCGCCCGCTCCGCCACCATGCCCGCCGCCCCCGCCTGCGTCGTCCGCGACGCGACCGACACCGATCTTGCCGCCATTCACGCGATCTACGCACATCATGTGCGCCACAGCGTCGCGTCGTTCGAGGAGACGCCGCCCGACGTCGACGAACTGCGCGCGCGCCGCGACGCGGTGCTGCGTCACGGGCTGCCCTATCTCGTCGCGGAATGCGACGGCCGCATCGCCGGCTACGCGTATGCGACGCCGTATCGCACGCGCAGCGCGTACCGCCACACGATCGAGGATTCGATCTACATCGACGACGCGCAGCGCGGCCGCGGCATCGGCCGCGCGCTGCTCGCGGCGCTGATCGCGCGGTGCGAGACCGGCCCGTGGCGGCAGATGATCGCGGTGATCGCCGACGGCGGCAGCGGCGGCTCGACGTCGCTGCACAGCGCGTTCGGTTTCGAGCCCGCGGGCGTGCTGAAAGCGGTCGGGTTCAAGCACGGCCGCTGGATCGATACCGCACTGATGCAGCGCGCGCTCGGCGACGGCGCACACACCCTTCCCGCCTCGCCCGAGCCTGTCGCGTCGCGCTAGAATGGCCGCATGCCAAAACAGACTCAAACCATGCCAGACGAGGCCGCACCGGATTCCCGCAACGAGTACACGGTCGACGAACTCGCGCGCGTGTCCGACACGACCGTGCGCAACGTCCGTGCATACCAGGATCGCGGACTGCTCGCACCGCCCGAGAAGCGCGGGCGCGTCGGCATCTACGACGACACGCACGTCGCCCGCCTGAAGCTGATCAACCACCTGCTCGCGCGCGGCTACACGCTGTCGAACATCCAGGACCTGATCATGGCGATCGACGAAGGGCACGACCTGCGTTCGATCCTCGGCCTGGAAAACGCGATCGGCGGCCGCTGGTCGCACGAACTGCCGAAGACCTATTCGCTCGCGCAACTCGCGCAGATGTTCGGCCCGCAGACGGCGTCGCAACTGTCGCGCGTGACCGAACTCGGTCTGCTCGAACGGCGCGGCCTGTCGTTCGTCGCGAAAAGCCCCGCGCTGCTCGAAGCAGCCGCCGCGATGACGAAAGAAGGCATCCCGCCGCGCGAGCTGCTCGACGTGATCAGCCTCGCGCGGCCGCATTTCGACGCGATCGCGCGGCTGCTCGTCGATCTCGTCGTGAAGCGGCTCGACCGCTACGACGCGGGCACGCTGCCGCCGGTCACCGACGTGCCCGCGCTCGTCGACGCGATCTGGCGCCTGCGCCCGCTCGCGGCCGTGTTCGTCGAAGGCGAGACGAACCGCGCGCTCGAGACCGCGGCAAGCGCCTATCTCGGCGGCCGCGTCGCGACGATCCTCGACAGGAAGCTCAGCGACGAAGCCGCGCGCCAGGCCGGCACGCCGGATCCGCAAGACGGCGGCGACAAAGCATAGGACCGCCGGCGTCATATTCATATCGGCAATGCTTCGTTTGCGGGCCCGACCGCCCATGCGACGATTCTTCCAACCGAGCGGCACGCGCCGCTCCCCGAAGACGTTTCGCATGGAGTCCGTTCGATGATTCGTTTCACCCGCTGGATCACCCGCGCCGCCGCGACGGCGCTCGTCGCCGCCGCAGCCACGTCGGCGTTCGCGCAGGGCGGCGCCGACAAGGTCGTGCGCATCGGTTATCAGAAGGCCGGCCTGCTGTCGGTCATCAAGGCGCAGGGGTCGCTCGAAGCGCGCCTCAAGCCGCTCGGCTACAACGTCCAGTGGTTCGAATTCCCGGCCGGTCCGCAACTGCTCGAGGCGCTGAACGCGAACAGCATCGACTTCGGCTATACGGGCGCGCCGCCGCCGGTGTTCGCGCAAGCGGCCGGCGCGCGCTTCGTGTACGTCGGCGCGGAACCGCCGTCGCCGCACAACGAAGCCGTGTTCGTGAAAGCCGATTCGCCGGTCCGCTCGCTCGCCGACCTGCGCGGCAAGAAGGTCGCGCTGCAGAAAGGCTCAAGCGCGAACTACCTGCTGCTCGAAGCGCTGAAAAAGGCCGGCGTGCGCTACGACGAAATCCGTCCCGTGTACCTGCCGCCCGCCGACGCGCGCGCCGCGTTCGAGAGTGGCAACGTCGACGCGTGGGCCGTGTGGGACCCGTACTACGCGGCCGCGCAGAATTCGCTGAAGATCCGCACGCTGTCCGACTACACGGGCCTCACGCCCGCGAACAACTTCTACGAGGCGACGCGTGATTTCGCGGAGCAACATGCCGACGTGGTCGGCGCGATCCTGAAGCAGGCGCGTGAGACGGGGTTGTGGGTCAACGGGCACCCGGCCGAAACTGCCGCGCTGATCGCGCCGAAGGTCGGGCTGCCGCTGCCGCTCGTGGAAACGTGGCTCAAGCGTGTGCCGTTCGGTGCGGTGCCGGTCGACGAGAAGATCGTCGCGGTGCAGCAGGGGGTGGCCGATGCGTTCTACGCCGCGAAGCTGATTCCGCAGAAGCTGAGCGTCGCGGATAACGCGTGGACGGACAAGCTCGTGACAACTGCGCTGGCGGCGAAGTAACACGCGGCGCGCTGCACATTTGGAACAGGCCGACGGGTGCCATCTACTCCAGGAAACGCACATCGGAAGGGACGCACTCGGCCATACCAGGGTCGGAGTGCTTCTCTCCGCGTCGGCTATGCGTCGGGCCAGACTTCCTGGCCTCAAACGGACTGCCAAGTAACACAGTTACAAGTTATCCATTGACTCCGGAATCGCCGGAAGTTAGTGTGTACGCCGAAGTCCAAGAAGTCCGATTGCTGTTCATCAATTTCTCGCTCCCCCAGCGGTATTCGTTGTCCTCTCCCTCCTTGACGCTTCAAGCGCTCTTCAACAGAGCTGATCTTCGTATTGTTTTCTCAAGGAATTATCATGGATACCGGTATCGTCAAGTGGTTCAACGACAGCAAAGGCTTTGGCTTCATCACGCCGAACAAGGGCGGCGACGACCTTTTCGCTCACTTCTCCGAAATCCGAGCCGACGGCTTCAAGACGCTCGCTGAAAATCAAAAAGTAAGCTTCGAAACGAAGCAAGGCCCGAAGGGTCTGCAAGCGGCCAACATCACGCCGCTGTAAGTTTGAAGGGCCCGGCCTCCCGCGACGGATGCCGGGTCGCAGCGACACCCTCACGGAGCATCGTCTCCTAACGTTGGTGCGAACGCTCTTGGCTGCATCTGCTCGTTCAGCATGCTTGCCACGCGCCACATGCCTCGTTGCACTTCACTCTCCCCTCCGGCAGCAACGCCTTTTTTGCGCTTTCCGATTGCTTTAGATTCAGCTCGCAATGGCTTTGAATCGGTGCACATTTCGCACGGCACGGGCGCACTCGAACATCATTAAAATTAAAATGCAAACCAAACGAATTCAACAGTACAACGGCTATGCCGTCCAACCCTCGGCGCATCGCCTGCCCGACGGTAGCTTTTCATCCAACCTCCTGCTCGAACGCACGGACAGTTCGCACGGCGAAGGCCGCTACCAGTTCTATTCACTCGATTACTTCCCGAGCGAAAAACAGGCGCTGCAACACTCGGCACGCTGGGCACGCAACTGGGTCGACACGCGGGGTTAATGGCAACACCATGTAAGTCGGGAAGCACCCTCCACGGGACATGCGCGACAAGCATTCCACCCACCGCCATTGATCCGCCGCAGTTGCGCGCAACACATGAAAGAAGGCCGGCGGCCCGCCGGCCTTCTGCATTGCAGCTCCGTGCCCACCGCCCGCTTCAACGCCCCGCCACCTTCTTCTGCCGCCACAGACACAGCAAATCGCACGCAACATGCGCAGCGGCGATCGCGGTGATGTCCGCGTGATCGTAAGCAGGCGCAACCTCGACGACATCCGCGCCGACCAGATTCACCGCGCCGAGCGCGCGCACGATCGCGAGCGCCTGCGCGGACGACAACCCGCCGGCGACCGGCGTCCCCGTGCCGGGCGCGAACGCCGGATCGAGACAGTCGATATCGAACGTCAGATAAGCGGGCCGCGCGCCGACGATGTCGACGATCCGCTCCACCGCCGCGCGCGGGCCATGCTCATGCACCCACGCGGCATCGAGCCGCTCGATCCCGAGGAAATCGTCGTTCCACGTGCGGATGCCGACCTGCACCGACATCGCCGGATCGATCAGCCCTTCCTTCACCGCCTTGTAGAACATCGTGCCGTGATTGAGGCTGTCCGGCTCGTCGTCGGCCCACGTATCGCAGTGCGCATCGAAGTGGATCAACGACAACGGCTTGCCGTAGCGCTCCGCGTGCGCGACCAGTAGCGGATACGTGATGTAGTGATCGCCGCCGAGCGTCAGCATCTTCGCGCCCGAGCGCAGGATCGTGCGCGCATGCTCGACGATCGCCGGCTTGATCGACAGCGGGTTGTGCGCATCGAACCAGCAATCGCCGTAATCGACGGCCGCGAGATCGTCGAACGGATTGAAGCCCCACGGATACGGATGGAGCTCCGCGAGCTGCACGCTCGCCGCGCGGATCGCGGCCGGCCCGAGCCGCGCGCCCGAGCGATAGGTCGTCGCGAGGTCGAGCGGCACGCCGGAAATCGCGACGTCGACGCCGTCGAGCACGCGCGAATAGTTGCGGCGCATGAACGACAGTACGCCCGCATAGGTGTTTTCGATCGAGGAGCCGTATGGCGTCGTGCGACGGATCGCGCCGTCGCCGTGGAGCAGTTCGGTCATGTCGAACCTGTTGGTCATGAAGACCGGGCCCTGCCATTGCATCGGTGCGCTGGCGGGACCCGGCACGGATTCATTGAAAACGCGGCGGCATGCCCTCGCCGGGCGCGGCCGCCGCGCCGGCCTGCGAACCCTGTAGCGCGGCCGGGCGGGACAACGTCGATACGCGGCGATGATAGCAAGCCGAAATCTCGGCGCTGCCCCGGTTCGACCGGGGCAAACGCATCGGAACAACCGGCGCGGCGGCAGGTGCACCGACGCCGCATGCCCCGAACCCGCACCGCCTCATCGCCGCGCCGTCGCACCATCGCCATGCCGCGCCTAGAAGGATTCGCCGGTTTTTACCCGCCCGTTCTTCCGGATAATGGCCGGCAGCCGCGCCCACGCCGGCGCGCCGTCCACCGCGGACAACAACAATCCGGAGACACCCGCCTTGATCGCCATGCTTCCCGCCACCTATCGCCGGCTCTGGCCGCTCGCGGTCGCCGCCGCGCTGCTGTACGGCCTGTCGCTCGCCGTCGCGCCCTATCCCGGCCAGGCCGTCGCGAAAGCCGCGATGGGCATCCTGCTGCTGGCAGCCGGCAGCACCTGCGCGGCACCGCGCGAACGTGCGTGGCTGTGCGCGGCGCTCGCCACGGCCGTGCTCGGCGACGTGCTGCTCGCGCTGCCCGACTGGCCGCTGTCGTTCGTCCTCGGCCTCGGCGCGTTCTTGCTCACGCATCTGTGTTATTGCGCGATCTTCGTGCGCTGGCGCGCGCGGCCGCACGGCTGGCGCATCCTCGCGCTGATCGGGCTGTGGATCGCCGCGCCGGCGTTCTACGCAGCATTCCTTCCGCACCTGGGCGAGCTGCTCGCGCCGGTCGCCGTCTATATGCTCGTGCTGTGCGCGATGGCGAGCTTCGCGCTCGCGGCCCGCACGCACGGCCCGCTGGTCGCCGTCGGCAGCCTGATCTTCGTGGGCTCCGACACGCTGATCGGCGTCGGGCGCTTCCTCGGCGGCTTTCCCGGCATCGACTACCTGATCTGGGGCCTCTATGCGCTCGCGCAGGTCACGATCGTCGCCGGGGTTTTCCATGAGACGGCCGCTCGCTCGATCCGTCCCCGATAGTGTTTCAAACAGGCCGCCGTGCGTCGGCGGCCTCGTCTGCCGCCTCTCCCGCCCTGCCGACGGCCGTTTCCGCCCATTCCGCAATGCGGAAACCGCTCCGTTCCAAACCCCGCTCAGCCTTTTCCCACGCGGTTTCCGGCCCTTAGAGCGCCGCTTCTAGCCTCTTGCGGTTTCCGGGTTCACCCACTATCGTTACATCAAACAATGTAACATTCGAAAATGAGCCAAATCGGAGACACCCGGATGAATGCTCGCACGTTGCCTTTCGGCCCGCCCGGCCACGACGGCCCGGACGAAACCACCGACATCGCCATCATCGGCACCGGCTTCGCCGGTCTCGGGATGGCCATTCGCCTGCGGCAGACAGGCGTGACCGACTTCGTCGTGCTCGAGAAGGCGGCGTCGGTCGGCGGCACATGGCGCGACAACCATTACCCCGGGTGTGCCTGCGACGTGCAATCGCACGTCTATTCGTTCTCGTTCGCGCCGAACCCGCGCTGGACGCGCATGTTCGCGCCGCAGCCGGAGATCCGCGCCTACCTGGAAGACTGCGTGCAGCGCTTCGGCGTCGGCCCGCACCTGCGCCTGAACCACGAGCTGCAGCGCGCCGAATACGACGAGGCCGCGCAACGCTGGCGCCTCACGTTCGCGAACGGCAAGCGGCTGTCGGCACGCGTGCTGGTGTCGGGGATGGGCGGGCTGTCGCGCGCCGCGCTGCCGGCGATTCCCGGTGTCGAGAACTTCAAGGGGCGCGCGTTCCATTCGCAGCAGTGGGATCACGACTACGCGCTCGAAGGCAAGCGCGTCGCGGTGATCGGCACCGGCGCGAGCGCGATCCAGTTCGTGCCGCAGATCGCACCGCGCGTGAAGGAACTCGCGCTGTTCCAGCGCACGCCGCCGTGGATCATGCCGAAGCCCGACCGCAACCTGACCGGCTTCGAGAAATGGCTGTTCCGCACGCTGCCGTTCACGCAGAAGGCGCTGCGCAGCAGCATCTACTGGATGCTCGAATCGCGCGTGCTCGGCTTCGCGATCCATCCGTCGCTGATGAAGAACGTGCAGAAGCTCGCGCTGCGCCATATCCGCAAGCAGATTCCCGATCCGGAACTGCGCAAGACCGTCACGCCGAACTACACGCTCGGCTGCAAGCGCGTGCTGATCTCGAACGACTACTACCCGGCGCTGTCGCGCAAGAACGTCGACGTGATCACGACCGGCATCGACCATATCGAAGCCGACGCGGTCGTGACGACCGACGGCCGCCGCCATGAAGTCGACTGCCTGATCTACGGCACGGGCTTCCAGGTCGCCGATCCGTTTCCGCGCGGCGCGATCGTCGGCCGCGGCGGCCTCGACATCGTCGACGCCTGGCGCGACGGCGCGCACGCGTATCTCGGCACGACGCTGCCGGGCTACCCGAACTTCTTCATGATCGTCGGCCCGAACACCGGCCTCGGCCACAACTCGATGGTGTTCATGATCGAGTCGCAGATCGAATACATCCTCGGCGCGCTGAACGCGATGCACCGCGAACGCGCGGATGCGATCGAGGTGCGCCCGCTCGTCGAAGCGCAGTTCAACAGCGACCTGCAGGGCAAGCTGAAGAAGGCGATCTGGTCGACGGGCGGCTGCAAGAGCTGGTACCTCGATCCGCGCACCGGCAAGAACACGACGCTGTGGCCGGGCTTCACCTGGCGCTTCCGCCAGGCGACCGCGCACTTCTCGATCGCCGATTACCACGCGTATCGCGCCCCGCATCACGACACGAGCGCGCGGCCCGCCGTCGCGCCCGCCGCTTCCGCTTCCGCCGAAGCGGCCTGAGTCAGACAAGGAGTCACCGACATGAGAGATTTCGCCAACAAGGTCGCCGCGATCACGGGCGCGGGCTCGGGCATGGGCCGCTC
Source organism: Burkholderia sp. RF7-non_BP4 (assembly GCF_001521935.1). NCBI lineage: Bacteria > Pseudomonadati > Pseudomonadota > Betaproteobacteria > Burkholderiales > Burkholderiaceae > Burkholderia > Burkholderia sp. RF7-non_BP4. Next base: position 132,669 of record NZ_LOTA01000077.1, read on the forward strand.
GCTCGCCGTGCAACTCGCGCAGGCCGGCTGCCACGTGTCGCTCGCCGACAAGAACGGCGTCGGCCTCGCCGAAACCGAACGGATCGTCCGCGCAATCGCGCCGAACGTGCGCGTGTCGACGCACGTGCTCGACGTCGGCGACCGCGACGCGATGTTCGCGTGGGCCGACGACACCGCGCAGGAACACGGCAAGGTCAACCTCATCTTCAACAACGCGGGCGTCGCGCTGTCGAGCACGATCGAAGGCATGGAATACGGCGATCTCGAGTGGATCGTGAACATCAACTTCTGGGGCGTCGTGCATGGCACGAAGGCGTTCCTGCCGCACCTGAAGGCGTCGGGCGACGGTCACGTGATCAACACGTCGAGCATCTTCGGGATCTTCGCGCAGCCGGGGATGAGCGGCTACAACGCGACCAAGTTCGCGGTGCGCGGCTTCACCGAATCGCTGCGGCAGGAACTCGACATGATGAAGTGCGGCGTGTCGGCCACCTGCGTGCATCCGGGCGGCATCCGCACCAACATCGCGCAATCGAGCCGCGTCGCGAAGAACATGGTCGGCTTCATCGTCGAGAGCGAGCAGCAAGGCAAGGACAGCTTCGAGAAGTTCTTCATCACGACCGCCGACGACGCCGCGCGCACGATCCTCGCCGGCGTGCGCAAGAACAAGCGCCGCGTGCTGATCGGCCGCGATGCGAAAGCGGCGGACTGGATGGCGCGCACCCTGCCGGCCGCGTACCAGGCGCTCGTCGTGCTCGCGACGCGCCGCGAGGCCGCGAAGGCCCGCCGCGCGGCTGGCCGCTACGGCGCACCGGCGGCCGCACCGCTTCACGCCACCTACAACAATGCAGGCAATCAGGGAGGAGAACAATCATGAGGACCCCGAACATGATGCCGGTGCGGCGCGACATCCGTTTCGCGCTGCCGCCCGAACGCGCGAAGGACTGGCACGTCCAGGGCGTGCCCGTCACGCACTTCATGAACGCGCTGTCGCTGCTGTTCCCGGCCGGCGAGCGCTTCTTCATGGATTCGGTGCGCAATTACCGCGACCGCATCGAGGATCCGGAGCTGAAGAAGCAGGTGCTCGGCTTCATCGGCCAGGAAGCGATGCACACGCGCGAGCACATCGAGTACAACGACCTGCTGCAGTCGTCCGGCCTGCCCGCGCACAAGCTCGACAAGCGGCTGTGGACGATCCTCGGCTTCTTCAAGAAGACGCTGCCGCATTCGATGCAGCTCGCGATTACGATCGCGCTCGAGCACTACACGGCGATCCTCGCGAACCAGCTGCTGTCGGGCCACGAACACCGGATCGACGGATCGGTCGAAGGCTATCAGCAGATGTGGATGTGGCACGCGATGGAGGAAACCGAGCACAAGGCGGTGTCGTACGACGTATGGAACGCCGTGATGAAGCCTGGCCTCGGCAGCTACCTGCTGCGCACGGGCACGATGTTGACGACGACGGTATTGTTCTGGGCGATCGTGTTCGACTTCCACGTTCGCCTGATGCGCGCGCACCGTCGCGAACACGGCAGATTCGGCGGCATGTGGCGCCTCGTGAAGTACCTGTACAGCCCGAGGCACGGCGTGTTCCCGAGCATCGCGCGCGAATGGCTCGACTACTTCCGCCCGGGCTTCCATCCATGGGACCACGACAACCATCAGTACCTGCAAGGGCTCGACACGCTGCTCGCGAACATCGACGCGACCAACGCGCGCCATGCCGCGCAGGCCGCCCCGCGACGCGTGCCGCTGCATCCGGTTCCGCAGGCATGACGTCATGGCGCGCGCACACGAGATGCTGACCGTCCGCTCCGGCGACGTGAAACTCGCCGTCTACGTCAGCGGACCGCGGCGCGCGCCGCCGCTGATCCTCGTGCACGGTTATCCCGATTCGGCGGCCGTGTGGGCATCGGTTCGCGCGCGACTCGCGAAGCGCTATCGCGTGATCGCGTACGACGTGCGGGGCGCCGGCGCGTCCGATGCGCCGCGCCGCCGCGCGGACTACGCACTTGCGCGGCTCGCGGAAGACCTGAAGGCGGTGGCCGACGCGACCTGCGGCGACCGGCCGTTCCATCTGGTCGGCCACGACTGGGGGTCGATCCAGTGCTGGGAGGCCGTGACCGATCCCGCGTTCCGCGGCCGGATCGCGTCGTACACGTCGATCTCCGGCCCGTGCCTCGACCACGTGTTCCGCGCGAAGATGCGGCTCCGGCAAAGCCTGAAGTCGTGGTACATCGCGTTCTTCCATCTGCCGGTCCTGCCGTCGCTGGTGTGGCGCCTCGGCGGCGCCGCGCTGTGGCCGCGCTGGCTGCAGCTGACCGAGCGCGTGCGGCCGGAGCGCGACCCCGCGCAGTTGAAGAACGCGCTGAACGGGTTGCAGCTTTACCGCGCGAACTTCCTCGCGCGGGCGAGAAAGCCGCGCGAGCGGTATGCGCAGGCGCCGGTGCAGATCCTCGTGCCAGTGCGCGACCGCTACGTGACGCCCGAAATGTCGGTCGATCTCGATCGCTGGCTCGGGGAGCACGTGCGCGAGGAAATCGACGGCGCGCACTGGATCGTCATGCGTAATCCGGAGTTGATCGCGGCGCGGATCGACCGGTTCGCGGCGGTGTATGAGAGGCCAGCGGTTGCGGTAGCGGCAGCTCGAGCGGCGGTTCAGCGCATGCAGGCGGAAGCGATGCTTAACCAGGTCAATCCCGACCAGCGATACCGCGTCCATGATAGCCCCCTGAATGGACAAAATCCTCACTCCGCGTAGTCCACTGAGTGAGGATCGGGCTGACCATCCTCCATCCTATTAGGCCCAGCCGAACTCAAATCCGCTCTGACGCATCCCCAACGCCAGGTCAGAAGTTAACCCGGCCCCATTCATGAAATGCGGCTTGCCATGAGGACTGCCTGGCCTCGTGTCACTCCGCCAGCCATCCAGCCTCGCCCTTTGGCCAGGGTACCGCCATGGCTGGTGGTATCCGCGGCTATGCATCGAAAGTAAGCCAAACCAAGTTCTTTGAGGATCGGTGCATATCCATGGGCGTCATGGCGCAGTGCGCGACTCGCGGTCCATGGCGGGCGGCCATTCCACCTTGGGCGCCAGCCGTAGTGCCAGGTTGTAGGGCGGCACGTCGTTGACGTCGCGCGATTCGACTTCGCTGGGATTCAGTCCGTTGCATCCGTGCTGCATATAGGCGCACACGTAAGCCCATACGTTGCTGGTGTTGCCGGCGCGCGAGCTCAGTTCGAAACGATCAATCACCTCATGGGTACCGGGTTTCACCACGGCGATGGAGACGCCCTCCTTGACGATCAGGGCGCCGTTGGCGGTCACCCCGCGCACCTTCCATTGTTCCGCGCGCAGATCATCCCAGTCATAGCTCGCCGTGGTGACGTACCAGCGGGCGAAGGGATTCCACCAGACCCGATGGAAGCCGTAGACATAAACTTTGCGGCGGGAACGGTTGAAGCGTATGGGTAGATCGCGAGGAGGTGCAACATCAGCACGAATGGAAAATAGCATTGCCCATACACATAAAGAAGTGCAAATTATCGCGAAGAGCGAGACCAATATAACTTGCCCTTCAGCATGAAATAGTGGCGCAAAAATCGCACGCACCATATTTTTTGTGCTTAGGAATAGCCAAATTGCAGGAAATGCTGAAAGCCACAACATAGTCCCTCGCATGCCGGAAGTATTGCGTGGCAATTCCAAGCATATGGAGTTGAGAGATGTCGGTGCGAACCAACGCAAGGTCGGTGCTTCTTCGATCGGCTCGTTGGGCCCCGGGAGATCACGCTGCCAACCGGTACAGGGCGGGTTGAGCTTGGGACGTGCCATTACTGCACCTCCGTCAGGGCCACCTGGGCAGAACCGCTTTCGTCGCTTCTGTCGGGCCAATAGGTCATCGTCAGCGTGGCCGACTGAATCCCGCCAACGTGATCCGGTTCGTAGTGGCCCCTCCGAACAGGGCTACTTTTGGTCAGTTGGCCTTCTGTCACTAGGGTGTAATCCGGCCGCGGAATCGCCGTTGGCTTAGTCGGTTCAACGTCAATATTCGCCTGGCTTGAAACCAGCACCTGCGTGCTGATTTCCGGCGTGCGGCGACCGCTCCGGCTTAGGCCAAGCCGCTCTACTTCCAGCGTAAAGCGGTAGCCTGAATAGGCGGGATCGTAACCGGGCAGCATCGCACCCTGCCCTGTGGTTTCGTGAGAAGGCATGGGCGTCATGGCGCAGTGCGCGACTCGAGGTCCATGGCGGGCGGCCATTCCACCTTGGGCGCCAACCGCAGTGCCAGGTTATAGGGTGGCACGTCATTGACGTCGCGCGACTCGACTTCGCTGGGATTCAGTCCGCTGCACCCGTGCTGCATATAGGCGCACACATAGGCCCATACGTTGCTGGTGTTGCCGGCCCGCGAGCTCAATTCGAAACGATCAATCACCTCATGGGTACCGGGTTTCACCACGGCGATGGAGACGCCCTCCTTGATGATCAGGGCGCCGTTGGCGGTCACCCCGCGCACCTTCCATTGCTCCGCGCGCAAGTTGTCCCAATCGTAGCTCGCCGTGGTGACGTACCAGCGGGTGAAGGGATTCCACCAGACCCAATGGAAGCCGTAGACATAGGCCTTGCGGCGGGCGCGGTTGAAGCGAATTGGAAGATTTCGGGGGGGAGATATATCCATACGGTAAAAGACACAAGTGCACCACGCCCCGAAGATGAACATTGCAGAAGTTATAATTATTTCGATTAACAACCCGATGAAGTCATACATATCATTTGGGACCGTTATGAGCCCCCAGACTATGACAACGACCACTCCAAGTGTGGTTGTCGCTATCAGACCAGCAAACCAAATCATCAATCCTCGTGGACTTAACGTATCGCGCGAAATTTCAACGCAAACGTCATCGAGATGCGTGGGCGCGGACCAAAGCAA